>JANMAY010000109.1:0-3115 GCA_031360095.1 Gemmatimonadaceae bacterium | reverse complement strand
CCCACGCCCGCGAGCTGCTCGCGAGCGCTACCGACCGAGGAGACGCAGAAACAGTCGAAGCTGGATCTGATCCCGCGTCAGCTTCGCGACGCCCGCGTCGCCGCTGATCGTCTCGAGGTGGGTGAACGAGACTTCGATGGGCAACCGTGTACTGCCGCGCAGGTACGAGTCCACGGTGGAGTAGCGAATGCCCGCGCCCACGCGGTGCGCGGTGCGTGCAGCCGTGCTCGTGCTCGATGAGCCATCCAGCGTGATTTGGCAGGTGGCGCACGAGGCCGAGGGGCGCTCGAATGTCGTCGCTCCGGTGCGCTCCAATCCGTAGCGCCCATCGATCGAGAACCAGTCGCCGAAGCGCAGCCGCGGTGTCACGTCGAGGGTGACCAGCGTACCCGCCGTTCGCGAGACTTTTCCGAACGTCGGCACCGGAAAAATCGCTTCGGGGTCGCCGAACAGGGGCGCCACGACGTTTCGCGCAAATGACTTCACGACTCGCGCGGCGACGGTGCCGCCGATGTACTTGCCCGCCACCATGTCGAGTGCCGAACGAAGCTCGACACCCGCGCCGTCACCCGTGGGAATGGCGACGAGGCTGCGCGTCGAATCGATGAGGCTCGTCCCGAATCGAAACGCTCCGCCGACGGCCAGCCGCATTTGCAACCCGCGCAGGGGCAGGGTGTCGAATTGGAAGCGGTCGATGACCAGCAGTTGGGCGCCAACCGAAATGTCGCCAAAGCTGAGGCGGTCGGTTGTGCGGAGCGAATCGAGTCCGCCGCCGAGTGCGCTCTGAAGCAGCCCGGGCAGGCCATCGCGTCCCTGCAAATCGATGTACGAGAAATCGCTCGCGGCAAAGAAGACCGGTGCCGTTGTTCCCGCGCCGCTGCCCAGATACGTACGAAGCCTCGCGTCGATCGCGGCGCGCTGCGCCTCGACCTTGCTCGCGACGTCGCTCCCCTTGCGCGGCGCAACGCGCACGGTGGATGTGTCGATGCCGAGTGCCAGTTTGATCGCGTCGGCAAAGCGTGCCGCTTCCTGCCGCGCCGCTCGTGCGTCGGCCGCATTCGCATTGACAGCGGCGCATCCCGCCGCGGTGGGAGTCGAAGGGCATTTCGCGAGCAGCGTGCTCAAGCTGTCGGCCGCACTCACTAGTCGGTTGTACGCGAGCGCATTCGCTGCGGCCGCTTCTGACCTGGAGCGAAGCGGAATGAAGCCCGCGTTGGCCTTCTTGTCTGCGTTGACATCGAGCACCACAGTGCGGCGCGTCTGCACCAGGGGAACGACGACCCCCACCGAGAGACGGCGGGTGAGACCGTATTCGAACGCGATCGGCGTCGTGACGATGCGCACGTCGCTGCGGGCGGCCAGGCGACCGAGCGAGAGTCGCACCTTCGGGTCCGCCGTGAGCGTCTGCAGGCCCACATCGATCGGAGCCAATCCCGGCAGCTCGCGCGCACCCAGCGAGTCCGACGAGAAATCGGCGTCGAGCAAACGACGGCCCGTTGCGGCGAACCGTTCGTCGTATCGCGTCCAGCCGGTGGTGATGCGCGTCCGCAGCATCCCGCGGGGCACGGGCGCGGCGTCGTCCGTGTGCGTGAGTGCGCTCTGCGCCGTCGCGCGCGGCGAGGCGAGTGCGACGAGCACACAAACGGAGACCGCGCGCACAACAGGCGCGCGGTAACGCATGAATCGGAATGTGTCGGGAGCGAGCGAAAGCATGTGGCGGAAGGTTATCATAGGTGCGCACGGCCATCAACGTCACCACCGAGCATTCGTGACACACGTCGCACTCCCGAACGTTCCCTGGCAGCTCACGGGCAATCACTGGCTCGCGCTGCCATGTATCCATCCCGCCGACGGCGCCATCTACGCCGTGAGCTTGCTGCATCGCGGCGCTCGTGCTGCGGTGGAGTTCGCCGGTGACGCGGACTTCATGCAGGGCACGGGCGCGCCACTGCTCAAGCCCGTCATCGAGGTCGATGGCGTGGCGCAGGATCTGTCCGCCGGCACGATGGCCTGGGAGCGTGCCGCCGCATGGCTACCGACGTTCACCTGCACGCTGGGCGATCTCGTCGTGCGCGGAACCATCTTCGCACCCTACGGCCGCGACGTGGACGTCGCCGGGTTCGTGTATGTCTTCGGTGTGGAGAATCGCGGCAGCGAGTCCCATCGCGTGGTCGTCCGCATGGAGGGCACGTTGGGGTACCGGCAGTTGCGAGTGCGCACCGGTCGCCCAGCCGAGGACGCGGCGCGCGTTTCGGTATCGGCCGGCCAGCTCATCCTGCTCGAGGGCAGCGCACAGCCGGGACTCGTCGCGCTCGCCCTTGGCGCGGAGGGGATGGGCGATGTCAGCGTGACAGGGACGCTCTTCTCCGTGTCGCGCTCCATCGACGTGCCGGCCGCAGAAAGTGGACAGACCGCCTTCTATCTCGCCGCCGGCCCCGAGCGCGACGGGGCGGAAGCAACCGCAGCGGTGCTGCGCCGCCGTGGATGGCGCGCGCTGCTCTCCGGAACGCGCGACGCGCTCCAGCAGCTCGAGCAGAGCACGGGCGCCGAGGCGATCGATCGCTTGATCAATCGCAACCTGCTGTTCGCCTACTTCTACGGCGTTGCCCGTGCGATCGACGACGCGCACTACTACGTCGTGCGCACGCGCGTACCGTGGCACAGCGCGGGCGTCACGATCCGCGACTGGGAAGCACTGATGTGGATTCTTCCCGCCATTCAGCTGGCCGACACCGCGCTCGCGCGGGAGCTGCTGCTGAGAATGTGCGAGCTGCACGCGTATGCGCCTGGTCGCGGCGTCCATTACTTCGACGGCACGTTGTTCGAACCGGGCTTTGCCATCGAGGGTGTCGCAGCGTACCCCATCGCCGTGGACCGCTACATCCGCGATACTAGCGACGACGCAATTGTAGACGAGCCGGCGATCGGCGACGCGCTGTATCTGACGAACGACGATCTTCGCGACCGGCGCGATGGCCGGCTTCCACTCTACTCGACGGACGTGACCCCCGCGGGCGAGCCCACGGTCCATCCGTTCACGGTGCACGGCAATGCCACGGTTGCGCAGGCGCTCGAGGTGCTGCGTCGAACGCTGGACGAGCAGACGGCGCGCGAG
>JANMAY010000076.1:0-2110 GCA_031360095.1 Gemmatimonadaceae bacterium | reverse complement strand
TCTGAAATACGCCGACACCGCCCCGCACGACGGCGCGCGGGCCGCGCACGGCGCCATCGAAGGCTGCGATTTGCGGCGCCTCACCGTAGTTGTACGAGAACCCAAGCCGCGGGCTCACGTACAGCCGGTCGGGGACGACGTCATTCCGAACCCGGAACTGCTGCTGGATGTCGGGATTGAACGTGGGTGCGGACCCAAATCGATTACCATCCACGCGCAGGCCATACTGGAATTGCAGGTTTGCCGACTTCTTGTAGGAGTCGCCGAGGGACACGGAGCCAACGGTGCCGTTTCCGGTCTGTATTCGCGGCGATAGAGAGCGGCTGTAATACGCGGGGCGATTGGCCTGGAGATCCGCCAGCGAATTGAAGTAGAACGTGCCGAGCGAGTTCGTCGTCTGATCCTGATCGTACGCGTCCTGGCGAACTTCCGTCGCCATCTTGAGCCGGTGCTTGTTGTCCTTGCTGAACCACGACAGTTGATTCTCGACGCTCACGCTGAGATTCGAGCTCTTTGTGCTCAGGAAGGAATTTCCGCCGAAGCCGATGTTGCGCACACCGCTCGTGCCGTCGGCGAAGCTGGAGTTCACCAGGACGCTTCCATTTGGCAGCAGCGAGTACGGAGCCCCGTAATTCTTGTTCGCATTGAGGCCAATGGTGCTCTCGCTCAGAATCGTGTTCTTGAAGTACGAGGTGTGGCGTCCCTGCAGTCCGCCGCCGTAGTTGGTACGATCGCCGCTGTGCGAGGGGAATTCGCTCACGAGATTGCCGATCGGCCGCTGCTTGTTCCAGTTGCCGTTGAACGTGAGTGCGAAAGTCTGGCCGGTATTGGAATTGGGCGGCGTCAAGTTGAGGCTGCCGAACACCGACCCTTGATCGTTGAGCCGACTGTTCGGAATGCCGCCGCCGATCGTGGACGGAATATTGGCGCGCTGGATCAGGTCGATCAGTCGCGCGACCGAATCGGATGAAATGCCCGAGGCCTGCAATCCTTCCGGCGTCGTATTGAACAGCGTGTGTAGATCGTTTGCGCGACGACCCAGTTGGTACGACATGTTGTAGAACGCTTTGTCCGGTACGAGGGGGCCCGACACCGAGCCGCCGAGCGAGACGTTCGTGTACTGTTGGCCGAGGGCGCGGGCGGTGCGGTCGCTCCACTGCAGGCTGGGCGTGTCGAAGAACAGTGACTGATTGCGGCGGATGAAGTTGGAGCCCGATCCGGAGTTCAGATTGAATTGGGCTCCGCTGAATCCACCGCGGCTGACGTCGTAGGGTGTGGTGATGAGCGACGAGGTGATGTTCGCGTCGCGTGGCACGTTCGAGCTGCCGAATGACGAGCCGTTGAGGGTCGTCTGATTCTGATCGGACGACAATCCGAGCACCGAGAAGCCAGCGGGGTCGCCATCCGCGCCGGTGACGGGGGTGACACCGGGGATCGAGGCAGCCATCGCATTGATGTCGCCCTGTTGATCGGCGCTCACCGCTCCGCTGTTGATCGTCTGCTCGGTGCCGCTGATGTCGCCTGGCTTGTCGTTCCGATTCACGCGCGCCCGCTCGGCAACGGCGCGCATGGTGTCGAGCAGCACCATGCGTTGGAGACGCGCGTCGGCGACCAGGATGTCCTGATCGGCGGTGCGCTTGACCTCGAAACGGCGTGGCGCGAATCCGATGGCGGTGACGGTAACGAAGTAGTCGCCCTCCCCACCCGGGAATGTGATGGTGAATCGCCCACCCTTGTCGGTGCGAACCGACCGGTTCACGCCACCACTGACCGACGTGGCGGTGACGTTGGCGTTTTCGATGGGTGTTCCGTCGGCGCCGTCAACAAGGCCGCGGATGACGTCGACGGATTGCGCGGCGGCCGTGCTCGATGCGCTGAGGACGGCAGCCAGCGCGACGGCTACTATAGATGGGAAGCGGCGAGACACAGGCACGTGCGGATGAGAGAGGAAACGACCGGCATCGACACGCCCGGTTGGACACACAGGTTGGGCAAAAGGGTGCCTTGAGTAGGTACGCAGAACGCTGCCGAGTCGTGTGGGCTATTTTTTTTTGAGGCGCGCCCCCGATTAGCGTAGAGAACAAAATAATAATGTCAAAATGCGCCTTCT
>JANMAY010000046.1:0-16759 GCA_031360095.1 Gemmatimonadaceae bacterium | reverse complement strand
CACGCTCGAAGTACTTCTGGCTTCGTCGCGCATGCATGAGCAGCACATTGACCCGATGCGCGTGAGCATTGGTAGCTTCAGTTCCATGTACTGGACATTCGCCCAATTGCTGACGCACCACACGAGCAACGGCTGCAGCCTCGAGCCGGGGGATCTGATTGCAAGCGGAACGGTGAGTGGCGCGTCGAAGGAGTCTCGCGGATGCCTACTCGAGCGCACATGGCGCGGCACCGAGCCACTCACGCTGCCCACCGGTGAATCGCGCCGGTTTCTGGAAGACGGGGACGAAGTGACACTTCGAGGGTGGTGTGAACGCGATGGCTATCGCCGGATCGGGTTCGGCGAGTGTCGCGGCGTCATCCTGCCGGCGGTGGGTGCACCCTAGGGCCGCGAGATTCCTGCTTGGGCGGCTAGGGCATCGGATGAAAACTCGGGCGTCACACCGGCAGGAAATGGAACTGGCTTCTTCGTCCAGCCCTTCACCCGCAGCGATTGTCCGATGCGAATGCGATCGCCCACGATTCCGTTGAGCGCGCGGACCTCCTCCGGCGTCGTGTTGAACATCTTGGCGACGGAGGCGAGGGCTTCGCCCCGGCGCACCGTATGGAACCATTCGCGTCGACCTTGGTTCACGGCGAGCAGCTGCGTGCGATCGCGGGCACGGCGTGCCTCTCGGCGCCGCCAGCCGACTGCGCGCAACATGCTGTATCGTTTTCCAAGGGCCTGAAGTAGCCGATCCGCGTCGCCATGCGCGGGCGATGGGATGCCGACCTTCAGCCGTTCACCCCTCGTCGAGATCTGAACTGCCCGCGAGAGGTACAGGAGCGTTCGGGTGGGCGCGACGATCACGCTCGTATCGGTCGGCCAGTCGCGCTCGTCGAACGTCGGTGGAGCGTCGGGTGCACTGAGCGGATCCCGTGGCTGCAAGCCGAGATAAATGAGACGGCCTCCAAGTGGGTTGATGGAGTCGCCAGGTGCATCGGTGAGTACCAACAGCCCTCGGGTCGCGCGAAAGTAGTCGATTGCGGGGCGCTGCCAGACATTCACTGCCGCGATCACCTTCTCGTTTGGACGGAGCACGCTGAGCCGAAGCTCGCGCTCTGCAAACACACGGGCGTCGCGGGGATCGGAGCGCACCGCATGAAAGGCGATCTGCGCGCCCGTCACCAGGGCGGCAAGGCCGACGCACCACGCCAGGTACTTCAGCCAAAGCGGGTAGGCGCCCCGGCGCCGCCGCCTGCGATTGCGGCGCGGCAGGGCGTCCCAGTTCGGCAAGTCGGCCACGTCGCCCGACCACACGCCTTCGGCAGGAATGGGGGCAGGTGCTCCGTCGACGCTCATTTTGGAAGTGTCTACTTCAGCGGTCATTTACGTAAGGAGAGCGACAAATGTTTCCGAGCGAAGATGCATCTCAATGTAACAAATGTTGCAGATGAGCTTGTATCAGGGAGCCCTGTTCGTTAGTCTCCTTCTTGTAATCCCCGGCGCCTCCTCCCCGGAGCGCGCCTGCCTCGGCCAGCTATCACGCCCGTCCGGAGGCTCGTATTCGCGTCGTCCCGATTGCTCGTCAGCTCACCGTGGCGCTCGTTGCTGCGTGCACCGTCGTATTTACGGCGTCGCAGGTGCAACCCGTGTTCCTCGGCCAGTCTCCCCTTGCGGGGCGAGTCCTTGCAGCCGCCTATCTCGACTCGGCGGCCGTTCGCGCTCCGTGGCTCAGCCTCCCCGAGCCACTCGCCATGCGTCACCCGCAATTCCAGATCGACGTTGCCGCATTCGCCGCCGATCTGCGCGGAACCGGCAAGATCGAGGGCGACCGCGTCGACTCCATCGCATATGTCGCCGTGCGGGAAGCGTACCACCGCCGCATTCCACCCGCCCTGATCCTCGGTGTGATGCTCACGGAGAATGATGCGTTCAAGTCGCGGGCCCGCTCCAATGTGGGCGCCCTGGGCCTCATGCAAATCATGCCGCGGATCTGGACACCCAATCTGGGCCCGATCCTCGGACGGAATCTGCGGGACGACGAGACGAACGTGCGCTACGGCGTGTACATCCTGAAGCATTTCGCCAAGCGTACAGCGGACACACTCGACGCGAACGACGTAACCCGGCTCGCGCTGTTGAGCTACAACGGCTGCGTGCGTGGATCCAACACGCCCGATTGCCGCGCGTATCCAAACGTCGTGCAGCGCCATGTGGAGCGAAGTGCCGTGGCGACGTGCTCGGGACGTGCCTTCCAGCAGTGCGTCGCGCTTCCCCTTTGGGCGTCGCTCAGAGACACCACACCGCCACCGATGCCCACCTCCTCGATTGCCTCGACGATCGCGTCGTCAGCGCCGGCCGTGGTGACCGATCGGACACAGGGTGCAGCGCGCACGGCGCCGTTCTCCGGACGCCTCGGGCAGTGGCTCACCAACGCCAACCCGCGCTTAGGCTACTGACCCTTCGCTCGCGGCCCCACCCGAACTGCCTTACATGAGCGAAAAGACTGCGGCGCTCGAGATTGTCCTCGAGCGCCTACATGACGACGTGGTGCTGCCCGCCCGCGCGACGGCTGGCTCCGCAGGCTTCGACGTGCGTGCGTACCTGCGAGCCAGAACCGTCCAGGAATCCGACGGCCTGACGCGCCGGGAGCGTCCCGCCGTTCAGCAAGAAGGCGAGTGGGGTATCGCATTGCCACCGGGCCACATGCTTCTAGTGCCACTCGGCTTCCGCACCCAGCTGCCAGTCGGCGTGGAGGCGCAGGTGCGCCCGCGGAGCGGCCTGGCGTTCAAACACGCGCTGACGATTCCAAATGCCCCGGGCACGGTGGACGCGGACTACGCCGAAGAATGGATGGTGATCATCCGCAATGATGGGCCAGCGACCCATCGAATCGTCCACGGCGAGCGCATCGCCCAGGTCGTTTTTGCGCAACTACCAACCGTGAGCGTCGTCGAAGGCGCCGTGCTCCGGTCGACGGAACGTGCAGGAGGCTTCGGAAGCACGGGGAAGCGGTAGAGGGGCGCGATCGAGCGTAGCCGGCAAGCGAAGAGGGCATCCCGGCGAACCGGGATGCCCTCTTCTGACTTCGCCCAGAAGCCTTTTCCTTACGCGGCCATCGTCGCTGCTTTGCGGCGGCGGCGAGCGGCGCCGAACACGCCAACCAAGCCAGTACCAACCAGCATCATGCTCGCCGGCTCAGGCGTGACGTAGTACTCCCGGAACGCGAGGTCGTTCTCGTAATACGACTGGTATGCGGTATAGCTCGCGCCATTCAAGCGATAGAGATCGCCGTCATCGTAGGCCTGGGAGTGACCACCCGAAATCATGCCCCAGTAGGCGCCGAATCTATTGTTACCCTTGTCAGTACCGAACGTGAGGAAGTACGTGTTGCCAGGAATGACATCGACCGGTGCCCAGAAGACGTCGATCCAGTTCACGGCGTTCGGCGCAAGTGTGAACGGCGTTGAGCCGCTCGCAATCATTGTGGCGCCGGGCTTATAGGCGATGCCGCCTTCCCATAGCTCCACCGAAAGAACGGCGCTCTGGAAGATGGCAGCGGGGTTCCACAGGTATGCTCCAGCGCCGGCCACGGCCGGCCACTGCGGAGTAAAGGTTTGGCCCACACGAACACGGGAGCCAACAAACTTGTTGGACATGGCCTGCGACTGATCGACGAAGACCTGCGCCTGCGCCGAAGCAGCAAGCGAGACGACGAGCAGCGGCGTCAGGAGGGAAGTGCGAAGGCTCAAGCGCATTTGTGGGGGTCTCAGGGCGGTGTCGGCGTCGACGTGCTGTGTCCTGGCCGAGTGCTATGCAAAGCATCCGCCACAATAAACAAACAGATGCACTTGATCTAACACATTGACGATAAACGATTTAGAGAACACCTGTGTCCGGGTGAATCTGGAAATTGTCAGGATGTGTAGGATGTATGTAACAGTCCTGTGTGACCGTTGCCACAAACGCCGCTGTCGAGTCGTCCATTGACCATTCCCAAAATACGAGAGCGGCAGTGCCGACTGGCATCTGCCGCTCTCTTCATTGTTCGCCGACTTCCGCCCGTGAACGAGAAATCGCGATCAATGATTCCGGACCGCAAGACCGCCGATCCGCGTAAACCGTATGTCGTTAACGGGTTACGGTGATCTTGCTGGTCCGAGGCTGACTAGACAATTGATCACCTCCTCTGTTTCGGGGTCAACGATGCGGGCGAACTGAATCTCCTACCCAACCTGACAGCGAGCGTTCCGAAATGCAACTGGCCCCGCGCGGAATTTCCAGCGATGCGACCTCGACGGTAAAGCTCACTTGCTCGCGCCGCGGTGCGTCCGGCAACTTGAGTTGTCGCGCCTGGCGACGTCCTCGCGTTCTCTCTCCGGAATCGATGTGCCAACGCCCTCCCGCGCGACGCTGACGACGACAGGGATTCGCGCCGAGGCGCGCTCCTACTGGCTCGAGAGCCGGTCGCACCGATACAGCCTCCTCTTCGCGCTGCCGCTGCTCGTCCTGTACGAGCTTCTCGAAGCGATGGCGCCGTTGCGCAGTGGTGGCGGGGTGATCCGAAACGGTGCCGACGTCTTGCTGACAGGCGCCTTCACCTTGCTGCTCGGCCCCCGGGGACCGCTGGCGTTCATGGCGGTCGTGATCGGCATTTCGTTGTGGCTGATCTATCGTGACCACTCGACTGGCCGATTTCGCCTGTCGATGTTCGGGGCGATGCTCGGGGAGTCGGTGATCCTGGCCCTCCTGTTCGGCATCGTTGTCGGGACGGCGACGATGCAGCTCGTCGGCCCGCTGCGCGCGCTCAGCATCGGCGGTGGCGTCTCGGGCACAGCGCTGCAACGGTTGTCGCTCTCGCTTGGTGCGGGACTGTACGAGGAATTGCTCTTTCGCGTCGTACTGGTCGCACTGCTTGCCAACGGTTTCCGACTGCTGCGATTCCGCCGCGTGACGGCGGGAATCATGGCCGCGATGCTCGGCGCGCTGCTGTTCTCCGCGTTCCACTACGTCGGACCCCTTGGGGAGCCATTGCGTCTCGAATCGTTCGTGTTTCGCGCCCTGGCCGGCCTCGCCTTCAGCGCGTTGTACCTCACGCGGGGGTTCGGCATCACAGCGTGGACGCACGCGCTGTACGACGTGGCGATTTTAGTGTGAGGCGTACTCGCGTCAGCCCGCTGAGCCTGGAGGCAGTCACCGGATGACGACTGGGTCGGATGTCATTTCGCGCGTCGTCGCGGAGTTCGCGCGGCGCTACGGCAGCGAAGGAATGCTGCTCGCGCGCGCGCCCGGGCGAGTGAACCTCATCGGTGATCATACGGATTACAACGACGGATTCGTATTGCCAATGGCGATCGACCGCGCTGCGTACATCGCGTTTCGGCCGCGCACCGATGCGAAGGTACACGTGCACGCGCTGGACGTGGATGAGGACAGGTGCTTCACCGTCAGTGCGTCCGCACGCAAAGGTGAAGGATGGCTCGAATACCTGCGCGCAGTCTCGTGGGTGCTCGTCGACGCAGGCTACGCGCTTCGGGGATGGGACGGTGTCGTGGCGGGGGACGTGCCCGTCGGAGCGGGACTCTCATCGAGTGCGGCGCTCGAGCTTGCGACCATGCGGGCGTTCGCCGCGAGCTCGTCGCTTGCCTGGCATAGAGTGCGCATGGCGCAACTCGCACAGCGGGCGGAGAACCTGTGGGTCGGCGTCAACTGCGGAATCATGGATCAACTCATATCCTCAGCTGGCGAAGCGGGACACGCCATGTTGATCGACTGTCGCTCGCTGTCTCTCTGCGCCGTGCCCATTCCCGATGCGGCGTCGGTCGTGGTGCTCGACACCACAACGCGTCGGGAGCTCGTGACCTCCGCGTACAACGAACGACGCGCGCAGTGTGCATCCGCCGCTGCATTTTTCGATGTTCCCGCGCTTCGAGACGTATCGCCCGAGACATTTGCCGAGCGTAGCGCGGCGCTCCCGATCGCGACGATGCGGAGGGCGCGGCACGTGATCACCGAGAATATGAGAACCCTCGCCGCTGCCGACGCGCTCACTGCCGGTGCGCTTCCCACCGTAGGACGCCTGATGAATGAGAGTCACTCGTCATTGCGCGACGACTTCGAGGTATCGCGCCGGGAGCTCGACACGATCGTCGCGCTGGCACAAGAGCACCCCGCATGCTTCGGCGCGCGTATGACGGGTGCGGGATTCGGCGGCTGCGCTGTGGCGCTCGTCGGGCGAGCCGGCGTGGCGGATTTCGTGCGCGACATAGCGAATCGCTTCGAGCATGCGACCGCATTGCGGCCCGGCGTCTACCTGTGCACGGCGTCGGCGGGGGCAAGCATGGTTGGGTCGTAGGGTTACCGGCTACGTTACGCTATGCCATTTGCCTCATTCAAGCTGCACCCGGACCTCCTCAAGGGAACCCGCGAACTCGGGTTCACGCGCGCGACACCCATTCAGGAGCAGGCCATTCCGCCGGCGCTCGAGGGCAGGGATCTGCTGGCGTGTGCCATGACGGGCAGTGGGAAGACGGCGGCCTTCCTGCTTCCCGTGCTTCACCGGCTCATTGGCAAGCCGCGCGGAACGACCCGCGCGCTGGTGCTCACTCCCACGCGAGAGCTTGCGGGGCAGATAGCCGAACACCTCGCACAGTTGGCGGTACACACGCCGCTATCCGGTGCGGCGGTGTTTGGCGGCGTCGGGATGGGCCCCCAGGAGCACGCGTTCCGCAGCGGCGTCGACGTGCTGATCGCCACTCCCGGCCGCCTCCTGGACCACTTCAAGCAACCCTACGCGAAGCTGAGCGGACTCGAGGTGCTCGTTTTGGACGAGGCGGATCGCATGCTGGACATGGGATTCTTGCCGGACATCAAGCGGGTGCTCAAGCATCTCCCGGCCAAGCGCCAGACGCTATTCTTTTCAGCCACCATGCCGGCCCCGATCGTGGCGCTGACACGGGAGCTGCTCCACAATCCTGCCACGATCAATCTCGAGCGGCGAGCTGCGCCGGCGAGTGGCATCCGCCAGGCGGTGTATGCAGTGCGCGAGGAGCTCAAGCCGGCCTTGTTCGTGGAGCTCATGCGTCGCGGTGACATTGGGAACGTGATCGTCTTTACCCGCACGAAACACAGGGCCAACCGGTTGGCGGAATACCTGGTGGGTGAGGGGGTCCCGAACGCGAAAATTCACGGCAACCGGTCGCAGGCGCAGCGCACGGACGCGTTGGAAGGTTTCAAGTCGGGTCGATACCGGTGCCTGGTGGCGACGGACATCGTCGCTCGGGGCATCGACGTGGAGCAGCTGGAGCACGTTGTGAACTTCGACGTCCCGCACGTCCCCGAGGACTATATCCACCGGGTGGGCCGAACCGCGCGGGCGGACGCCACGGGTGACGCCTTTACCTTCGTCTCGCCAGAGGAGGAAAGTGACCTGGGTGCGATCGAGCGGGCGATCGGCAAGCGGCTGCCGCGGGTGGTCGTCGCCGGCTTCGACTATTCCAGCAAGCCCAAGCAGCGTTTCGAGGTGCCGATCGCCGAGCGGATTGCGGAGATACGGGCGCGGAAGGCGGACGACCGGAAGCGGGCGAAGCTGAAGGCGGAGCGGCGCGAAGCGCACGGTGCGGGCGGTCAGCAGCCGTCCGGACAATCGCGGCCGGCGGGACAGGGAGGCGCGTCGCGACCAGCTCCCGCGGGGTCGGGAGGCCCAAGGTCAAGCGGCGGTTCGAGGCCAGCTCCCCGTCGGGGAGGCGGGGGCCCAAAGCGTGGCGGTGGCGGTCAGGGTGGGGGTGGTTCGTCAAAGGGCGGCGGCCCGTACCGCTAAAAAGTAGCGGCTTGACCGAGCCAGTGCCGAGGAAAATCGGACGTGGGAATCAGCTTGATGAAGTGATTGATTAGGTGTGGCGTAAGCTCTTGTTACGTAGCGCGTTGTACAATAATCACAAATTTTCGTACGGTGTGTTCGGCACGAGGTTTTGCCACTGGGAGTGGGAGGTCCGCTTCGGCGCGCATGGTTCGCGGACTGGCGAACGGCAGTGGCGTGAATGCAAACGGGGGCGACGCGTGGTCGCCCCCGTGCGGTCTCATCACGCGCAGGTTTGCCTCACGGAACGGCGGCCGGCAGCGATGTGCCGTACTTCGCATTGATGACGCCGACCAACTCGTTCGCGATGAGGACGTGCGCTGCGGCGGCCGGATGAATGCCGTCGAGTGAGATCAAATTGCCGAAGGTCAGGCTCGAGCTCGCCAAGTTCGGAAAGGGCGGAATTTCGCCGTTGGCGCGCTTGGCGGCGAACAGGACATTTGGATCGTAGTACGCCCAGCCGAGTCCGTCAGCCTTACCCTTGATGTACGAGTTGTACGCTGAGATCGTGGCCGAGAGGGTCGCCTGCTCCTGGGCGTCGAGCACGTAAATATCGCCGACCGGGAACGTAGCGGCGGACTTGTCGCACGATATGACGGGGGGGTGGTTCGAGGCGCCCGTCGCCCGCATCGCGCCAATGAGCAACGGAACGTTGATCAGCGAGGCAGATCCAGTGCAGTTCGGAAGAACGGTAACGGGCTTGCCGGCCGCCTGAGAGATTCCTGCCTGAATCTGCGTGCTGGACGCGATCAGTGCGCCAGAACTGAGTAAAGGAAGGTTGCCCACCTGAGCCACGCCAATCAGGACGCCTTTGAGACCAGGGGCTCCGGCCAGGAGTTGGGAGATGATGAGGTCGTAGTTCGTTTGAAAAACGGCCGCGGAGCTGATGATGCCCTGGCCAAGACCTGGCGTGGGGACGATGATGCCGCTCAGGCCTGCGACCAGCACGTCGTTATTGCCGATCCAAATACTGACGAACGTCGGTTGGGCATCGAGTGCCCGGCCGACCTGGGTCTTGCCGCCCAGAATGAAGGTGGTGAGCGGGTTGGACGCGACGGTGGTGGCGCTCGTCGGGTCCAGAACACGTGCTCCCGGGACCGCGACGTTGTTCAGCGCGTCGGTGACCGACGACGACGCCCGCAGCGCGCAGAAACCCGCCGGGCCGACGCGCGCTCCGGTCTGGGTGTTGGCGATGGGCGGCTGGCACCCCGGCATGTTCAGCGATGGGTAGCGGTAGAGCGTTCCCATGGATTTCGCGAGCAGGCGCGCATAGCTCTGCCGCTGCGTGGAGTCGTTGATGCCGTCGCTCTGAAAACCGGCCGTATTGCTGTTCCCGATGGCGACGTAGCTTTTAAAAAGCGCTCCGCCCTGGGGCACGCTGGGACCGAGCACGTCGCGCTTGCTCTCGCACGCTGCGACGAGCGCGAAGGCGCCGATGGCCGCCACGCGGGTAGGATGTTTCAGTCGGTACATCCTGATGTTCTCCTGGCGTGGGTTAGAAGGCGTACTTGAGGCTCAGCGACAGAATATTCGCGCTGAGGGTATAGGCGCCGCTGTTGAGCGCGAGCGCGGCGCGGGCGTCCGCGGTTGGGGCTCGCTCATCGATGCGCCCGCGTGATCCGGGGGTAAAGATGTGAGAATAAGTGGCATCCAAGCCGAGCGAAGTCGTGATTGGGAGGAAGCCTCCAATCATGGCGAGCTGTCGGTTCATCTCCGGGAGGAGCGGAGTAACCGTCTCGGGCGGCGCGGCGGAGGTGGCCGCGGTGAAACCAAGCCGGACTGCCGACCCGTTGGTCATGCTCTGCTCGGCGCCAAGACGCAGCGATGAGGTGTTCTTATAGTCTTCGACCAGGACGGTCGACGCAGAGGCTGCAGCTGGGCCCTGAAAGCTGACAGGGAGCTGATTGAACGCCTTCCATCCGGTATACGCGTAGTCGATGCTGAGCGTCGTGTTGTCGATCCCCGTATATCCAAGCCCGACTTGGAGTTGCGATGGGTGGCGGATCTGCGTTTTCACCTTCTGCGCCGTGAGCGGTCCGCCGGCGGCGAACTGGGTCGCCACGATGGCGTCCACTGGCGTTCCGCCCGGCAGATTGAGTGGATTGCCAGCGGCGAACACGAGACCAGTGGGAGTCTGGGTAAATGTGGCGTCCGCGTCGTCGTAGCTGAATGAAAGCTGCGAAAGACCGCGAATGCCGACCTGAATATCGGGAGTCAGCTTTCCGTGGATGCCCAGGTTGAACCCGTAGGCCATTGCCGAGCCTTTCAGGCTGGCGCGAACGAACTCGGTGCGCCGCGGGATGCCGAAATTTCCGAAGGTGGTGCCTGGGGGGACGGCCGTACTCGGGACGGGGAACGACGATAAGTCGGCGGCGCGTATGAGTTCGACCGTAGAATGTCCGATAACCGGCCCTCCACCAAATGACCAGTTATCCGTGATCTGGAAGGCGACGTTCGGTTGCACGTAGATCGTTTGCAGAGACGCCTTCTTCGCGCTGAAACGGCCGGGGAAGTCGTCCTTCCACTGGGACGTGAGGCCATACGGGACATAGATGCCGAGTCCCAGGGCGACCCTTCGGTTCAGCATGAGATAGGTCAGAAAGACGTGCGGCACGATGGTCGTAGGGATTTCGGTTTCGTGCACCCGATAGGTGCTGTCGGCCGTGAAGTCGCCATCAAGCTTGATGACAGCGGCGCCAGCCAACAGGCTCAGGCCCGTCTTTTTCTGTACGGCGCCGGGATTCCAATAGATGGTGGAGGCGTCGTCGCACGGAGCGCCGGTAACGGCGAATCCACGAGCGAGCGCACAGGATCCTATCTCGTTGAGCCCGAACGCCTGGGCGTTCGCTGCGGCCGGTAGGCCGAACAGTGCGAGTACGAGGGCATGCCGCAAGGCACGGTGAAACATGATCTGCATCTTCCTGGAGGGCGCGAAACGTGACCAGTCGCGCGGACGAGTGCCGGACATTGTCACGGCGAACCAAAGGTGAACTGACGGCGGTAAATCCTGGCAGGCGCGCTAATATAGAACGCGGGTCGCACTTTGCCGCTAGGGCGCGCCGTGTGCACCAGACACGTCACTCGAAGGCCCAGGTTCCACCTATGCAGCGACCACCGCCGACAAAAAGATGAAATGAACGAGCTTTCTCGGGGCATACGTGTTCTCGGCCCCGCGGTTTCAGGAACGGACGTCGTGCTCACGCCGGACGCACTTCGCTTCGTGGGAACGCTGCACCGCCAATTCAATGCGACGCGCCACGAGCTGCTCTCTACCCGAGCTGCGCGGCGTGAGGAACTCGCAGCGCATCACACAGGAACGCCGCTGGAATTCGCTCGGGGAACAGCGGCCGTTCGTGATGCCGACTGGAAGGTGGCGCCTGCGCCGGCCGATTTGAACGACCGCCGGGTGGAGATCACGGGCCCCGTTGAACGGAAGATGATGATCAACGCACTCAATTCCGGCGCGAAGGTGTTCATGGCGGATCTCGAGGACTCCTGTTCACCAACGTGGCAGAACGTGGTGCTGGGACAGATCAACCTCATGGAGGCCACGCGCCGCACGCTCACCCTCGATTCGGGTGGCAAGGCGTATCGATTGGCGGGGAACATCGCGACGCTGGTGGTGCGCCCGCGCGGATGGCACCTCGAGGAGCGGCACATCGAGATCGACGGAGCGGCCGCATCGGCGAGTCTGGTCGACTTTGGCTTCTATTTCTTCCATAACGCGCGCACGCTCCTCGACGGTGGGTCGGGACCGTACTTCTATCTGCCGAAGCTGGAGAGCCACCGTGAGGCGCGCCTCTGGAACGACGTGTTCCTCCGCGCGCAGGAGCTACTCGGTGTTCCACGCGGATCGATTCGCGCCACGGTGCTGATCGAAACGCTCCCTGCGGCATTCGAGATGGAGGAGATTCTGTACGAGCTGCGCGAGCACGCGGCGGGCTTGAACGCTGGCAGGTGGGACTACCTGTTCAGTTTCATCAAGACGTTTCGCGGCCGTGCGGACAAGGTGCTTCCCGATCGGGCGCAGCTCACGATGTCCGTCCCGTTCATGCGCGCGTATGCCGAGCGGCTCGTGCAGATTTGTCACAAGCGCGGCGCGCATGCGATTGGCGGGATGGCGGCGTTCATCCCCAACCGGAAGGACGCGAGCGTGAATGCGCGCGCGTTCGCGAAGGTTCGCGAGGACAAGGAGCGTGAGAGTGCGGCGGGATTCGACGGCACGTGGGTGGCCCATCCCGACCTCGTTCCCGTGGCACGCGAGATCTTCGACGCGGTGCTCGGCGCGCGCCCGCACCAGAAGGATCAGATGCGCGAAGATGTTCGGGTGAGTGCCGACCAGCTGATCGATGCGGAGATCCCGGGCGGGCGTATCACGGCCGACGGGGTGCGGACGAACGTGGAAGTCGCGCTTCTCTACATCGAGGCGTGGCTTCGGGGATCGGGCGCGGTCGCCATTCACAATCTCATGGAGGATGCGGCGACGGCGGAGATTTCGCGCACGCAGCTGTGGCAGTGGATCCGGCATGGTGCTCGAATCGACGACGGCGGCGAGATGACGCGCGAGTACTATCTCCGCGTGCGTACCGATGAGCTGGCGCGACTCCGGGCGCTTCCCGATGCGGGAGCGCGGCTGGACGCCGCCGCCGCGCTGCTCGACGTATTGGTGGCCGGCGAAGAGTTCGAGGAGTTTCTCACCGTACCCGGCGCTCGGCTGCTCGAATAAGCGACGCTACGGCCGAAGCCCGAACACGACGTAGTAGCGCCACTCGCCCTTGGCGGGTGCGTCGACTGCGCGCGCGAACCCGGTAAGCAGATCCACATCCGGCGTTCCCAGTGCGGGAATGGCGGCGAGACGCTCGCGAATCTCGATGCCGTAGCTGCGGAACGATGTCTTGAACAAATCCGGCGTCGCGGCCGCGTAGAAGAATTCTCCGCGCGAAAGCGGAACGGCAACGCGGTAGGAGGCGAATGACACGGCTGTTGCGCTTCCGGGCGGGTATGCTGGTGCGTCAACGCGCTTCGCGTCGAACATCGGATCCAGCAGGGGCGAGCGGAATCCGCCGATGGCGAAGCGCTCGCGGAGTGCTCCGCCCCCGCCCGCACTTCCAAAGGCAATTCGCGCCGTGGTGAGCGGCCGAGCACCGGCGGATGCCCCGAAGGCCAGCGATGTGCGCTGTCGGAGGTATGGCCCTTCCTCGACCACTCCCACTTCGCTCAACACCGTCAGTTGGTCCTGGTAGCGCGTTTCCTCGTCACGCAGGCGCCGGACGACGGTGAATCCGGCGAGGGCCGCGCCGCGCACCGTTGGGGACAGCATCTCGGTGCTTGGCGTCTGCCGTTCCGCGAGCACCGCGCCGGTGATCAATAATTCGCCGCCGTCAGACACGCGGAGCTGCTCGAGGCGCGCCGCGCCGCCCGCGCGCGCGAGGTCGAGGCCCAGGTCGAACGCCTCAGGAAATTTGCGCGAGGGCGCCTCGTGCGACAGCCACGCGTTCAAGGCAACGGCCGTGCGCGATCGTCGCGAACGCAGCTCGAGTGAGAGGCCGGTCGGGAGCGAACCTGCGCCGGCGGAACCCATGAGCGCGACGCCCAGGCGTCCCACGGGATCGCTTCTCACGAGCGACAGCTGCACGGTCGAGCCGCCATAGCCGCTCGTGAGTGACGGGAGGTAGCGGACTCGTGTCGGTCCGCGTCCGTACTCGCGTTCTTCCGATGTCGGCGCCAGCGCCGGCCGGCGCGTCGAGTCTGCCGCGGCGATGACGTCGCGCGGCGGCAATACCGGCGAGAGCGAATCGACGAGAGCAAGATGCAGTGGCCGCGCGGAATTGCTCGCGCGCGCGATCGACGCGCTGTCGGGACGCAGCTTGCGGAGATCGTATCCGCTCGTCTGCAGTGAGAGAAACCAGATCGTTCCGTCCGGTGCGACGTCGGCTGCGACGGCCGCGCCCGTCACGGAGCTGATGCGAGTGGTGCGCAGGCTGTCGGGATCGAGCCGTTCGAGATTCGCGATGCCGCCCGCTTCCGACGTTGCAATGATGGTGTGGCCGTCGACGTCGAACGCGGCGTCGAAGCGCGTGATGCCATCGTTGGGGTCGAGGTACCGCAGCGCTCCGTTCTCTGGGGACACGCGCGCGATGCGCCAGCGGTCTCCGGATTGTTCGGCGACGACGATCTCGCCGGTGCGCTTCGAGATGCGCGGTCGATAGTAATTCCGCGTGGGACTGCCGGGAACGAGGAGGCGCACATCTCCCGAGCCGAGCTCGATGCGCACGAGGTCGCACCAACCGCGGTCGCAGCGCACGCCAGCGGCCCACCGTTGATCGGGAGCGGGGTCCGCCTCGCGGACACCGGCGCCGGTGGTCACGCGAGAGAGCGATCCGTCTTCGGCGCTCCAGATGAAGAGGTCGGGGCGGATGGTCCCATCGCTGCGGGGCATCTTCCGCGTGACGAGAAGCCGCTTGTTGTCCGCGAACCACCGAGGCGACTCGTACGACGCACCATCGTTGGCGACAAGCGAGATGATCTTGCGCTTCGGCGGCGGGTAGAACGATCGGTCGGGAACGTCTTCCGCATCGCGCGCGCGCTGCCGCTCGCGCCGGCGTTCGGACAGTGTATCCGGCTCGTCGTCCGTCCTCCACACCACCAGCTCGCTCGGTGCTTCCGTATGTCGCACCGCCAGCGCGATGAATCGTCCATCGGGCGAAATGGCCGGGTCGCCGGTGTTGCGCGCGAGGCGCTGCACGAGCGTTCCCGGTACCAGCGCGTCTCGCGTGAGTGTGCGCTCGAACGCGAGCGCGTCCGCGGTGATCTCAGCGACGAAGCGCCCGTAGAGCTGCGCCGGTCCATCTCCATAGACCCCCACGAAGGCCTCTCCGAACGAACGCGACGTCTTGGCCGTCATGCGGCGCCAGAGCGCGGTGACACTCGAATCGCCCTGACGGCGAGCGAGCCACTCGATGTACGCGGAGCCGGCGAGATAGGCAAAGTTGCTCGCCTCCCATGTCCCTGTCGCGTCCAACTGGCCGAAGCTCGGCAGCCGGCCCTCGACTGCAAACTGACGCAGTACGGCGGCACGCCAGGCATGGTTTGGTCGCCCGGAACCGGTGACGCGACCTTCGACGAACGTCGCGTAGCCTTCGATGACCCACCGTGGCGCCTCGACGGCGATGGGTCCGAGCGGGACGGGGGAGATTGCCCACAACAGGTTCTGCCATCGATTGCGCGACGGCCGCGTGAGGTGCGCGATGTGCGCGAACTCGTGGGTCGCGACGAGCTCGCCCCACACGCGAAAGTTTCCAATCTGGTCGCGTGGGTTCGGCGGCGTCGGCCAGAGCACAATCGTCGGGGCATCGAGCGGCGTGAATGCTTCTCCATTCACGTCGCTGCTTGGATCGTCGACGACGATGTGCACGCGGCGATCGGGCACGTAGCCGATGACCTGGTGCACCTGCGAGCGCACACCCTCGATGCGGTGCGCGAGTGCGAGCGTCCACTCGCGGTAGCGCACCGGATAGTGTAAGACGAAATGCTCCGTCTCGACCGTGCGCCAATCGAGCCAGGGTCGGGCTGTTTGGGCGCCCGCCGGCATGGCTGCCCACGCACACGTCAGTGACATTGCGAGCGCGGTGAGCACGCGGCGCGCGACACCATGGGAGCGCGCGGGAAAAACGCAGAGGGACGCGTGCTCGCAGCGCGCGTCCCTCACAGTGCGAACGTGTTCGGGCCGCGCGCGATCAGTCACGCGCGGGGGACTTCCCGCGAACTCTGTCCTGCAGCCAGGTCAACGGCACGATGAACAATGGCGTGAGCACCACGCCGAGCAGCGTGTTGATCCACACCAGCGCGATGTAAAACGCGCAAAGGCCGAGACCGACCCAGAGTGTACCGAGCGGGCCATGAGTTTCCACGTCGTTGCTCCTGTGACCGTGAGCCGGCTGAACGGCGGGAAGATAGCAAGGCGGCGGAGTGGGAGCCAGTACGCGCACGGCGTGCGGCGTGCGGCGGTAACGCGTGTATATTTCTCGCCATGGAGAACGACTGCGCGCCCGAAGTGCTCGGCGCGGCGCGCCGCGCCGCGGACTCGGTGAGTGCGCCACTCCTGCTCGCCGTCTCGGGTGGACTCGACTCGATGACCTTGCTCCATGCGATGCACGCCGTCGCGCGCAAACACATTGCGGTGGTCGCCACCTTCGATCATGGGACCGGTCCGGCCGCGACGCGTGCCGTGCGGCTGGTATGCGAGGCTGCGGGCGCACTTTCGCTGCCGGTGGTCGCGGGGCGCCTCGACCCTCGAGCGCATGCCCAGCGTGGTGAGGCGGGTTGGCGTACTGCTCGACACGGTTTTTTATCCGAGGCGGCGGCGCGAGCGGGAGCGCACGTCGTCATGGCGCACACTGAGGACGATCATCTCGAAACGCTGTTGATGCGCATCATGCGTGGCAGTGGGGCGCGAGGGATGGCGGGACTGTATGCGGACTCGCCCATTGTCCGCCCGTTCATCCGGGTGCGCCGACGCGCACTCGAGGCCTACGCCCAGCACCGGAGCCTGGTGTGGGTGGACGATCCCTCCAACATGTCGACCGAATTCTTCCGCAACCGCGTGCGCCACGACTTGCTGCCGGCGCTGCAACGCGTGGAACCTCAGGTGGACGCGTGGATGCTCGCACTTGCGGCGCGCGCACAGGAGCTTCGCGTCGATGTGGACGCGCATGTGACCGAACACCTCCGGCCTGACGTCGGCCGGGGACGCGTCCGAGTGGATGCGTCGGAACTCGCCGGTTATCCCCAGGATTCGCTTGCTCTGTTGTGGAGCTCGCTGGCCGCGCGCGTCGGGCTGGCGCTGGACCGTCGCGGAACAGAGCGCATCGCCGCGTTTACAATGTCAAGGCGGAGTTACGGCACCATTCCGCTCTCGGG
>JANMAY010000038.1:0-40203 GCA_031360095.1 Gemmatimonadaceae bacterium | reverse complement strand
TAGCGATTGGTTCGCGTTCTGGCAGTTGACTCAGGACTCAGGACTCAGGACTCAGGACTCAGGACTTAGGACTCATGACACAGGACTCATGACTCGGCCGAGTCGTGTGTCGTGTGTCGTGAGTCATGAGTTCTTGTTCTGAGTTCGGAGCCGCGAGTCGCCAGTAGACTGCCCGCATCCACCGCGAGCCGCGCCGTGAACCGCTCCCCCCTCCTCCCTTCCGTGAGCCTCACCGACAGATAGTCCTCCGTCAGCCCCTCGCCGTCCTCTCCCTCACGGATGACGACCACGTCCGCCACCCCGCCCGCGCGCCGAGCGCGGTAGACCGCGGCCTTCGTCTCAGCGATCGCGCGCAGCTCGCGCGCGCGATCCCGAGCCACCACGGGTGGCACCGACCCGGGCAACCGAACCGCCGCGGTTCCTGGCCGTGCCGAATATGGAAAGACGTGCAACGACGTGAAGGGCAGCGATTCGATCAGCTCCCGCGTTGCGCGATGGTCTTCGTCCGTCTCTCCAGGAAAACCCGTGATGACATCGGCACCGAGACCGAACACCGGCGACCGCTCCACGAGCGTGTGGACCGCACGCGCGTACTCGGCCGCCGAATACCAATGCCGCCCCATGCGGCGCAGCACGCGATCCGATCCCGACTGCAACGGCGCATGCAGATACGGTGCGAGATGGCGTGGCGCACTCGTCAAGAGTATTCGCAAGCGCTCGTCCACCTCCGTCGCTTCGACTGACGAGAGACGGAAGCGCACGGTTGGCGCGGCGGCGATGAGACGCTCCACGAGCTCCCCGAGCGACGCGCCAGTGTCCGCTCCGTACGTGCCGATGTGCACACCCGTGAGCACGATTTCCGAATGATGCTGCGACAGCACGCTCGCTTCCTCAACCACATCCGTGATCGCGCGGCTGCGATTGCGCCCGCGCGCCAAGGTCGTCGCGCAAAAGGTGCAGTGCTCGTCACACCCGTCCTGAATGCGCAGCAACGCACGCGCGCCGCGCTGCGCCGCCGTTTGCGTGCGTGGACGCACCTCGAGCTCGAGCGCGCGCGACACGGCGTCGAGGTCTGCGCCGGCAATCGCATGCGTCACCGATGGCAGGTCAAGTATCGCGCTCGCACGCCCGTGCTGCGGCAACGCCGCCGCACAGCCCATCACAACGCTGCGAAGGCGCGGATTGACCCGTGCCGCTCGGCGCACCTGTTGCCGCAGATCTGCCTCCGCCTCCGCCGTCACGGCGCAGCTGTTGAAGAGCGCGACGTCGGCGAGATCCGGCGCATCCACAATTTCGGCGCCGGAGGCAAGCGCCATCGCGCGTACGGCCTCCGTGTCGTATTGATTGGCGCGACACCCGAAGGTGCGCAGGTACAACTTCACGTCGTGATGCCCGCGGCGAGCGGGACGGATGCCGAGGGAGGCCGCACGGGCAGCCAGAAATGAAATGCGCTGCCGACCATGTCTCCCCCGCTCTTGACCCAGATGCGGCCGCCGTGCGCTTCCACGACGAGCTTGCAGAAGGCCAACCCCAATCCGGAGCTGCGCACGCGCGGAATGTGCAGCGTCTTCACCTGCTCGAACTTGCGGAAGATGATATCGTGGTATTCCACTGGGATGCCGACGCCGGTGTCCGCCACAGTGAACAGCGTGCCGTCCGCTTCCTTGCGCGCGCCCAGCGTGACCGTGACGGCGCGTGCCGAATGCGTCAACGAATTCTGAACGAGGTTTCCGAACACTCGCTTCACGAGCGGTTGGTCCGCTTCGATGATGGGTGCGTCGTCCGAGAGCTCGACGACCAACGTCGCACCTTCCTGCTGCGAGCGGATCTCCCACTCGTGCCGCACCTCTGTCAACAACGCACCCGGCGCCGTTGGCGTGAGGTGCAGCGCCATTGCCGTTTCCTCCAGCCGTGCCACCTCGAGCAGATCCTCGATGAGCGCCAACAGATCCTCGGCGCGCGTCTCCGCGTCGGCGAGCGCCGAGCGCTGCTGCGACTGCAGTGGTCCGAAATCGCCATCGATGAGCATCTCCATCGCGCCGATGATGGACGTCAACGGTGACTTGAGATCGTGCACGATCATCTTCATCAGATCGTCGCGCACCTTCTCCAGCTCTTTCTGCTTGCGCAAGCTTTCTTCGAGGGCGTCGGTCGCGGCCTTCAGCTTGAGCAGCGATCGCACGCGCGCGCCGAGTACCAGGCGATTGTGCGGCTTGGTGAGGAAGTCGTCACCCCCCGCTTCGATTGCCTTGACGCGATCGGTCGTATCGTTCAGCGCGGTGACGAAGATGACGGGAATGCGTGCAGTGCGTGGATCGCGCTTGATGCGGCGGCAGACTTCGAACCCGGTCGATCGGTCATCGACGCCAAGGTCGCCGGCCGGCATCGAGACGTCGAGAATGCAGAGGTCGGGCAATTGCTCGAAGCAGGTCTTGAGCGCCGACGGTCCATCCGACGACGCAATCGCGCGAAAGCCGAGCACGTGCAGCTGATCGAACAGCAGTTCGACGTTCGCGGGCACGTCGTCCGCCACCAAAATGATTGGTGCGTCAGCGGGCGGCGGCACGAGCTCGTGCATGGTTTAGGGGCGCACGGTGACGCCCACGCTCAACGTCCACGCGGATTCCGAGATGGGCGTCGCGGCCGACGTTCGCGTCGCACGAATGGCGGCGACATCGATCGCGGCGCGCCCGCGACCCAGAAATGATCCCGCACCGAACGACGTGCTCTTCTCCTTCACGCTTCCGGCAGCCAGCCCGAAGGGCAGCGTCCGCCACCGCATGCCCGCGCGCAATTGCAATGCGCTCGCGGCGAACCGTGGGCCCAGCACATCCGCGCCGACACTCGTGTCCCACGCCTCGGTGATGCGCAAGTTCGACGAGCCCAGTGACTGCAGGTTCGACCATGTCTCTTTCGCGGTGCGCACCGCGAGTGTCGAACCGCGAACTCCAAGGTATGCCACGCTCATGGCAAGGCGATCGGGTACGTTGGCGCGCGCCACCGTCGTGTCCCCGCGCTTGAGCGAGAGATGTCCGCCTTTGCGGTAGGACCCGGCCAGGCTCACCGCACTCAGCCCCACCATCTCGAATCCCGCGCTGTATGCGTTGCCCGTGTAGCCCACCGTCGCCGTGTCGATGAGGCGTGCGAAGCGAGTGCTGTCGTCGAACACCTGCGTGTTACGAATGCGGTTGTCTCCTGTGATCGCATGCGCCGACGCCCCCACTCGCAGCCACGAGCGCGGGACCCACGCGAGCGCGAGCCGCAGGTCGCCAATCGCGCCATCGCTCTTGAACGTGTTGGTGGTCGCCAGCGTAGAGTCGCCGAGCTTTTGCGCACCGCGCGCGGTCGTTTCGAACGAGCGATCCAGAAAGTTCGACACGGAAAGCCCGAGCATGATCGTTTGCGTCACGGGAACGGAGGCCGCGACCAGAGGATACCGTGCGACAGTCGTCCGCTCGGTCTGGCTGCCAACGTGCAGCGTACGGTATTCGGGCTCGATTTGAAAATACAGCGACGAGCCGCCCAGGCTCGCCACTGCCGCCGGGTTGGTGACGGACAGCGGATCGATCTCGCCGAGCGCGCCGCCCGCGCCAAGTGCCCGCGTGCTGAGCTGGCCCGTTGGATATCCGAATCCGAGCGTACTCAACGCCCCCTGCGCAGTCGCGGCGGCGGGAAGCAGCAGAGCGACGGCGACGATGAATGACCGAATTGCGCGCATGGTTACGGGATTCCAAAGCCGCGACGCGGCACATAGGTGAGCTGGAGGCGCGGCCGCTGAGCAACCGGCCCCTCGGAGGAGACAAAGAGCAGCTCGCCAAGCGTGAACCCCTCGAGTGCCGACCGCAGGACGATCGCGCGCGTGCTGTTCGCAGTGCCAACGGAGCGCCACGTTCTCACGAGATTCACGAGCTCGATGCTATGAAAGCCCGTGTCCCGAGGGGCGAGCCGCAACGAATCGACGCCGGCACTCGACCCGAGAAACGTTGCGGCCGTAAAGAGATCCATGACGGCCGGCGCCGCAAGCACAGGCTGGGTGAACAAGACGATGGTGTCGCGCAGCGCGCTGCCGAGTGTTCGCGGCGTCACCTGACGCAGCAGTAGTGACGCACGGATGATCTGCACCGAGTCGAGCACAATCGGCGGAATGTCGAACCGGAGATAGCTGCGCGCGCCGGAGAGCCCACCCACTGCGAGGCGTCCTAGCGGCGGCGGCGGCAATGCACCTGCCACCACGACTTGGTAGTAGGTGAGCGCCCGCTGGAGGTTGGGATCGTCGGCGGGGGTTGCCGAGGCGACAAAGACCGTGTCGGGCTTGACCGTCGTGTCGGCCGATACGCGGAAGCGAATTCGCGGCGGAAACGTGCCGGCAAGAATCCGGAATTTGCTTGCTGTGGGTCCGCGCAACTGAAGTCCAATGCGCAACCGGAGCGAATCGCGCACCTTCGTAAGAACTGCCGCATCTTTGAGCGTGAGCCGCATCGTGTCTTTCAGATCCGCGGGCAGATAGGTCTGCGAGCCGATCAGCCGCCCGGGGCGAAACAGCGGAAGCAGCGCCGAGGTCAGCGTGTCCGCCGCGGTCGTGTCGACGTCGAACGCATCGATCGTGACTGGGCCCGAGCCCTTGAGAAGCGCAGTGTCGAGCCGGAAGATGAACGACGCACTGTCCACGCGGCGGATGGTGCTGTCCGTCGCGGCATTCGGCACACGATACCGAATGGGCAGCGTGTCGTACCGCGCAATGATGCGGACGTCCGCCGTGTCACCCAGACTGAGCAAGACGAAATCGCGCGTCTCGCCAAGTCGGGGAAAGCCGACGAACGTGCTATCGATGACGACGGCGCCCGTGAGGATCGTGTCGCGCAGGGCGGTGCTTTGATCCGCGCAGAGTTGCGGACAGCCCAGCGTGCCGGCGACCTGCTCCGAGCATCCCGCCAATCCGAGAAAGAGAAGGGCAGCGCCAACCGCGCCCCTGATATTGCGATGAGACACTACTGCACGCTCCGTCCAACGGTACCAAGGCGCATCACGAGCGCCCCAATGACGTGGGGGTGAAAGCCTGAGGAAGAAGATCGGTGAGGGACCATTGTGACTCCTCACCGCTGGGGGTGACGCTCAAAACGGTCAGTCGCGGTGCGAACTCGACCAGGACCTGACGGCAGATACCGCATGGTGGCGTGGGACTCTCCGCTTCCGTGACGATGACGAGCGCGGTGAACTCCCGGCATCCCCGCGCCACGCCCGCCGCGACCGCCGCACGCTCGGCGCAGATCCCCGCCGGGTACGACGCGTTCTCGACGTTGCAGCCGCTGACAACGACGCCGTCCGCGCACAGGAGCGCCGCGCCAACGCGAAAGTGCGAGTACGGCGCGTACGCCTGCTCCATGGCGGCCGTCGCATGCTCGCGCAGCGTCGTCCACGTGCGCGATCCCGCTGCCGGCGACTCAGTGAGTGGCGTCATGGCCACGCTCCAACAGAGGCAGGAACGACTCGCCGCGCCCGCGAAATGCGACGTTCAGCCATTCGCCAACCGTTGCACCGAGATCGGAGAACGTGGGGCGAATGCCGAGCGATATCTCATGGACCTGCTCGCCGCACGCGAGCAAGGGCACGCACTCACGCGCGTGATCGCTCGAGCCCGTCGTCGGGTCGTTTCCATGGTCGGCGGTGATGAACAGCAGATCGTCCTCTCGAAGGGCGGCGCGAATGGCCGGCAGTGCGTCGTCGAACTGGCGCAGAGCGCGCGCGAAGCCGGCCACATCCCCACGATGGCCGTACAGCGTGTCGAAATCTACCAGGTTGGCAAAGAGCAACCCACCCTGTGCGCCACGCGCCCACTCGAGAATGGCATTGATTCCATCCGCGTTGTCGGTCGTGTGGCGTGCATGCAGACCCCGCCCAGCGAACAAATCGTCAACTTTGCCCACTCCGGCGCGCGGCACGCCGGCACCCGCGAGCGCGTCGAGCAAGGTTTCGCCCGGTGGAGCAAGGGAATAATCGCGCCGATGGTTCGTGCGCTCATACGCCCCTTCGCGACCCACGAAGGGTCTCGCGATCACGCGGGAGACATCGTGTGGCGGCACCAGCAGTGCGCGAGCGGTTTCACACGCTGCGTACAGTTCCGCAAGCGGTATCACGGCTTCATGCGCCGCGATTTGAAAGACCGAGTCGGCGGATGTGTACACGATCCATTCACCGCTTCGCTCGTGCTCCGGGCCGAACTGGTCGATGATCTCGGTTCCACTCGCGGGCACGTTGCCGAGCACTCCTCGACCGGTGGCTTGGCTGAAGGCTCCCAGCACGTCGATCGGGAAGCCTTTCGGATACGTCGGGAACGGCTTCTCGAGATGAAGCCCGGCAATTTCCCAATGCCCGGTCGTGCTGTCCTTTCCGGCCGAGGCCGGTTGCATGGCGCCCCAGGCGCCTTCGGGAGTGTCGGACGGCTCCACGCCGGCAATCGGCGCGATGTTGCCAAGGCCCAGCGTTTGGAGATTGGGCAGCGACAGCCCATTTGCTGCCTTGGCCAGGTTGCCGAGCGTGTTGCTGCCGGCGTCGCCGTAGTCGGCGGCATCCGGTGCCGCCCCAATCCCCACGCCGTCCAGAACAAGAATGATCGCACGTCGTCTCACGCGGCCTCTGGGACGTCCTGGATGTACCGCCTCGGCAAACGGAGGCGCAGCCCCGTCAGGATCTCGTATGCCGAGATTTCGCTCTGCGCCGCGAGCTCGCTGACGGTGATGATGTCGTCGCCATCGCGCCCGAGAAGCGTCACGAGATCGCCCAGGGCGGCCTCGGTGTCGGTGACATCGAACATGGTCATATCCATCGTGACTCGGCCCGCGACGTGGATGCGCCGGCCGTGCAGCAGGGCGACCCCCGTGTTGCTCAGCCCGCGCCGATATCCATCGGCATACCCGACAGGCACGGTTGCGATCCGTCGCTCGCCATTCGCGCGCCAGGTGGCATCGTAGCTCACGGTTTCGCCATCGGCGATCGTGCGAAGCTCCACGATGCGTGCGCGAACGCTCACCACCGGGTCAGGACGCAGCGGGCCATCCGGTACCCCGGCAACACCGTATAGGAAGATCCCTGGACGCACCAATGTCCATTTGGATGGTGCGCGGCGCTCGACCGCTGCGCCATTCTCCGCGTGAATCAACGCGGGCCGAGCGGGCAGCAGCGCGAGTGCGTCGGTGAATCGCTGCTCCTGCACATCGCGACTCGCGTCGTCGAGTTGCGCCGAGTGAAAGTGCGTGAACACTCCATCGGGTGCCGCCCGCACGAAGAGCTCGTGATGTCGAGCGACGTCGTGCCACGGCATTCCCGCGCGCGACATCCCAGTATCGATCTGGAGATGCCAGGGTCGTCCGGTGCGGGCCCAGGATTCGATCACCGCCGGGTCGCCGATCGCGGGGGTCAAATCCGCCCGCCGCAGCGCGTCAATCTCGTTTCGGAGAATGGGAGTGAACACGATGATCGGGCGCGTAATGCCGCCGCGACGCAGTTCGTCGCCTTCGGTGACGGTAGCGACGCCGAATCCCCACGGCTCCAGCGCCTCGAGCGCGAGCGCCGCGCGCAGCCCGCCGACCCCATAGCCGTCGGCCTTGACCATGGGGAGCAAGGGCGCGTGCGAACGCGCCGCAAGGGCAGCCCCGTTGCGGCACAACGCGCCCAAGTCGACCTCGACCCAGGCGCGTGTCATCGGACGGCGCGATCGGCTATCATGTGCAGACTGAAGAAGATAGGAGGCACGCAAAGGCGATGCAACACAAGACGGGATTGCACGAGACGCTCGCGCTGATGAAGGATTTGCGGTCGCGCTGCGAATGGGACGCAGCGCAGACGCACGAGTCGCTCCGGCCATATCTGATCGAAGAAGCCTATGAGGTTGACGACGCCATTCGCGCCGGTGACGACCACATGCTGCGCGAAGAGCTGGGCGACCTGCTGCTCCAGGTGCTCTTCCACAGCGTGGTTGCCGAGGAGCGTGGTGCGTTCGACTTCACGCAGGTGGCAGAAGGTTTCCTCGCGAAGATGAAATCGCGCCATCCGCACCTCTACGAAGGCGGGGAGCGGCAGAACTGGGAGGGAATGAAGGCGCGGAAGCGGGACAGTATCGTCGACGGGCTGCCGGCGGACCTCCCCGCCCTGCACCGCGCATTTCGGCTCCAAGATCGCGCGGCGGGCATGGGATTCGATTGGCCCGATGCCACCGGTCCCGCGGAGAAGGTCGAGGAGGAGTTGGCGGAGGTGCGAGCAGAGGCGCTCCGCGGCGCGCAGCCAAATGCCTACGGCGTGCCTGATCCTCGCCTCGAGGAGGAACTGGGCGATCTCCTGTTTGCGGTCGTCAACCTGGCGCGAAAGCTTGGCGTCCATCCCTCGCTGGCGCTGGACAAGGCCAACGTGAAATTCGCGTCGCGATTTCAGGCGATCGAGTCGCTCGCGAAGGAGCGTGGGATCGATGTCCGAATCGCGGGACTGCCTGAACTGGACAAGCTGTGGAATGAGGTAAAGCATCGTGAAACGTGAACGGTGAATCGTGATCCGTAACTGCCGAGCCGTCGACGGTTCACGGTTCACGGTTCACGGTCTGAGCCGATGCATCATCCTCGGAAACGCAATCACTTCCCGCACGTGCTGCACCCCGCAGATCCACGCCACCGTCCGCTCGAGGCCGATACCAAAGCCCGCATGCGTGAACGTCCCATACCGGCGAAGATCCAAATACCAATTGTAGGCGTCGAGCGGTAACCCCTCTTCCTTGATGCGCGACAACAGCTTGTCGTAGTCGTCCTCGCGCTGCGAGCCGCCGATGATCTCGCCGTACCCTTCCGGCGCCAGACAGTCGTTGCACAGCACCGTGCGAGGATCGTCCGGATTCTCCTTCATATAGAACGCTTTGGCCTCTTTCGGATAGTTCATCACGAACACGGGCCGGTCGTAGTCCGCGACGATGAGCGCCTCGTCCTCCGCGCCCAAGTCTTCTCCCCACTTGGTCTCGCTGCCCTTTCGCTGCACGAGCGCAACGGCCTCGCCGTAGTCGAGTCGCACGAACGGAACCTGCACCGCTTCCAGCTTGGTCACATCCCGCTGGAGCTCCGCGAGCTCGGCGCGCCGACGGAGGAGCACGCGCTGCACGAGATATGTCACGAAGTCTTCCTGCAGCCGCATGTTCGCCGCGGAGTCGTTCCATGCGACCTCGGGCTCGATCATCCAGAACTCGGTAAGATGCCGGCGGGTCTTGGACTTCTCGGCGCGAAACGTCGGTCCGAAGGTGTAGATCTTCCCGAACGCCGCTGCCGCAGCTTCCCCATACAGCTGCCCGGTCTGCGCGAGGTACGCGTTGCCTTCCTCGAAGTATTCGGTCGCGAAGAGGCCCGAACGCTCTCCAATCGCCGCCGTGAGAATCGGCGTGTCGACGCGCAAAAAGCCATGCTCGTAGAAGTAATCGTGGATCCCCTGCTCGATCTCGTTGCGAATGACGGCGATGGCGCGCTGCCGCGGCGACCGGAGCCAGAAATGCCGGTTGTCGAGCAGAAAATCGATCCCATGCTCTTTCGGTTGAATAGGGTAGTCGATCGGACTCGGGCCGACGATCGTGAGCTGCGTCACACCAAGCTCGTGACCGCCCTTCGCCCGGGGTTCGGCGCGTATTTCGCCGATGAGTTCGACGGACGTCTCTGTCGTGAGCTCGCTGAACCGCGACCACACGTCGGCGGCGATCTGCGTCTTCACGAACACGGTCTGGCAGATACCCGTGCCGTCGCGCAGCTCGGCGAATGCGATTTTTCCCGATGACCGAAGATGGGTGACCCAGGCCCGCAGGGTCACGGTCTGCCCGACGTGGTCGGGCAGCTCGGCAATTCGTACGTATGGAGGCGAAGACATGTCGCAGAAGGCAAGCGAGTGGCGCGGAGCCTGCGCCACGCCTAGAATCCCGAGGAGAAGGGCCGCGCGTTCCGGCGCTGTGCGAGGTGTCTCCGGGGCCGAAGCAACAATGCTACACGGCGGCCGCATCGTCGCAAAGGGCGGTACCGGCGATGTCTCGGCTCCGCGTCAACTCAATTTTCGATCAATCCCGACATGACCCTGCGCGCGAGGCTCGCCCTCAGCCTCGTCTCCTTCGCTGTTGTGCTCATCGTGCCGCTGCTGGTCGCGCGCCGGTCGATCGAGCAGCTGCATCACGACGTCCGCGGGCTCCGCGAAGGCGAATTTCAAGCCTCGCTGGTGCTCGGTCGGCTCCGTGATGCGCTCTCGGACGTGCGCGCGCGCGAGGTCGCGCTCGCCGTCGTCAAATCCGATACCGTCCACCAGCAGCTTCAGGTCGCGCTGCAGCGCGCCGTCACGCTCGCGGATTCACTCGACCGCTATCAGCTCGACAGCTCGGCCGTCCGCATTCGGCGCGCGCTGGCGACGATAGCCCCCGCCACGGAGGCCGAGTACGCGGCTGCCGTGGCCGGTTCGTTCGAGCGGGCGGATTCCATTTCACAAGGAACCATCGCACCCGCCTTGCGAGAGGCCGAGCGGTCGCTGTCGCCCGTCGAGCAGGTGCTGCGCGGACGAACGCGCGAGCGCGTCGCGATGGCGGAAGTCGCCCTCAGCGAAGCCGAGCGCGTGTCACTGGCTGCGCTCGCCATCGCGCTGTTGCTCGCCGCCGCGATTGCGCTGTGGCTAACGCGGAGCATCAGCCAACCCGTCCGCGCGCTGGAGGAGGGCATGCGCGCGGTTGCCGACGGCGAGCTCGACCATCGCCTCACCTACAATGTCGACCGCGGAGACGAGTTCGGACGGCTGGCCATGAGCTTTCGCGACATGAGCAAGCAGCTGGCAGACCTCGACAAGCTGAAGGCGGAATTCGTCTCCATCGCGTCTCACGAGCTCAAGACTCCAATCAACGTGATTCTCGGCTACCTGCAACTCATGCAGGAGGGCATTTATGGCCCGGTTACCGAGAAGCAGCAACCCATCCTCAAGACCATCGAGCTGCAGGGCAAGACGTTGGCTCGGCTCGCGTCGCAATTGCTGGATGTGAGCCGGTTCGAGGCGGGTGGCGGCCGGATCGAACCCAGGCCGCTCAAGCTGCCAGCCATGCTCGACGACCTCGAGCGGACGTTCCACGTCCTCGCGGTTCAGCGCGAGATCGATTTTCAGGTCAATCGGCGAGAGGGACTGCCGGAGGATGTGGTGTGGGATGCAGAGCGAATCAATGAAGTGACCGGCAACCTTTTGTCGAATGCGTTCAAGTTCACACCCTCCGGAGGGCGGGTGGAACTGATCGCCGGGCGAGACGAGAACGGAGTGTGCATAGAGGTTCGTGATACCGGGGCGGGCATCGCACCGGCGCAGCTGCCGCGGATATTCGAGAAGTTTTATCAAGCCGATAACCAACGTTCCGCCTCGGCGAAGGGGACGGGGCTCGGACTTGCCATTGCCAAGGAGATCGTGGAGGCGCACCAGGGGAAGATCAGTTGCGCGAGCAAGGTGGGAAAAGGTACGGCGTTCACCCTCATACTCCCCATTGCTGTGGTCAATCGAAGGAAAACAGGCGGATTCAAGCTGGTCGCGCCACCCGTGCTGCCGAAGTCATGAGTACCGTGTCCCGCGTGCTGCGTGGCGCGGCGCTCTGCGTCGCGATGGTGGGTTGTGGGCGCATGACGCCAGGTCCCGAAGCACCCTCGCCGACGGCGCATTCCGAGTGGGCGGGATCGCTCACGCAGTCGTGGCAGGAAGTTGGCGCGGGTCGGTACGGCGTCGCAGATCGACTATTGGCCGAATTCGCGACGCGGCATGCGGGGAGCGTCGAAGCCGTCGACGCGGCGTATTGGCGTGCCCTGTACAAACTGGATCCAGCGAATCCTGCCTCGAGCGCACACGACGCGATCGCGTTGCTCGACACATATCTCGCGTCCGGCCAAACGCCGCATCGTGCCGAAGCACATGCGATGCGTCGCGTTGCGATTGCACTCGAAGCACGCCCGAAGGAATCCGCCCCCGCCTCCACCACGGGGACTGTTTCTCAACCCAAAGACGACAAGGCGCAGAGCGAGGAGCTTGCGCGGTTGAAGGACGAGCTGGCGAAGGCGAACGCGGAACTCGAGCGCATCAAGCGGAGATTGGCGCAGCCGAAGCCGTAGCGCCGCTCAGCCAACGCGAAACAGCTCCAGGGCCCTGCCATACCGCTCTTTCAGCACGCGACGCAGCGGCTCGTTCGCCGGAGCGGCGAGCTCCGGATCGTCAGCCAACAGCTCCTCTGCCACCGCGTGCGCCGTCTCGTTGAGGAGCACATCACGCAAGGGATCGGCGACGCGAAAGGTGGGCACGCCACTCTGCCGTTGGCCGAACAAATCCCCCATCCCGCGCAACTGCAGATCGGCGCGCGCGATGTCGAACCCATCATCGCTGCTGATCACGACATCCAGTCGCTGCTTGGTCTCCGGACTCACGTCCCCCAGCAGAATGCAGTACGAGGACGCAGCTCCGCGCCCCACTCGGCCACGCAGCTGGTGAAGCTGTGAGAGGCCAAAGCGTTCGGGATGCTCGATCAGCATGACCGTCGCGTTCGAGACGTCGATGCCGACTTCGATCACGGTCGTCGCGACGAGCACATCGATGTCGCCCGCGCGGAAGCGGCGCATGATCGCGTCCTTCTCCTCTACCGGGAGGCGACCATGGAGCAGCGCAACGCGCCGATGCGCAAAGGCAGTCGTCGAGAGCTCCTTGTGCATGGTCGTCGCGGCCTTGAGGTCCGTCTTCTCGGACTCCTCGATGACGGGATAGACGATGTACGCCTGCCGCCCCGCATCGAGCTCGCGATTCACGAACTGGAGCACCCGCTCGCGCGCCGAGCCGGGCCGCAGCGCCGTGGTGATGGGCTGCCGGCCCGGGGGGCGCTCGTCGAGCACGGAGAGGTCGAGATCTCCGTACAGTGTCAGGGCGAGCGATCGCGGGATCGGCGTCGCGGTCATGAGCAGCACGTCGGGCGACTCGCCCTTTGCGCCGAGTGCTTTTCGCTGCTCCACACCGAAGCGATGCTGTTCGTCGACGACGGCAAGACCGAGTCGCGCAAATGCGGTTGCCTCCTGCACGAGCGCATGCGTGCCCACGACGAGCGCCGGCGCCGGCTCGCCGAGGCGCGTGGAAATTTCGCGACGCTCCTTTGTCGTGAGGCTGCCGGTCATGAGAATGGGCGCGATGCCGATCGGCGCCAGCAGGCGAGTCATGGTGTCCATGTGCTGTTCGGCCAGCAATTCCGTCGGCGCCATGATCGCGGCCTGATAGCCGTTTTCCATCGCGAGCATGGCCGCGAACAGCGCGACGATCGTTTTCCCGCTGCCAACGTCGCCCTGCAAGAGGCGATGCATGCGTCGCTCGCTGCACATGTCCGCGAAGATTTCGCGAAGCACACGCATCTGCGCGGAGGTGAGCTGGAACGGCAGCAGCCCCCGTAGCTTGCTGGTGAGCTCCCGGTGGTTCTCGAATCGAATACCACGGCGCGTCTCACGGGCGAGCGCCTTGGCGCGCTGCTGCAGGATCTGCACGAACAGCAGCTCTTCGAATGCCAGTCGCGACCGGCCCTCGATGGCATCGGCCAGCGACTCGGGCCGGTGTACCATGCGCAGCGCACTGCCGATGGCCGGCACGGCCGCGCGTCGGAGCACGGCAGCGGGCAAGTATTCGGAGACGAGCGAGAGCAGCTCGTCGAGATGCGCGTCGATGACACCGCGAATCACCTTGACGGTGAGCCCCTCGGTGGCCGGATACACCGAAAGCACGCGCCCCGTGGCGGTGCCCTCGTCCTCATCGCCAAGGTTGACGTATTCGCGCGGCTGGAGCTGTCGGCCGTGGAAGAAGCGCACGGTGCCAGAGACGAGCAGCATGTCTCCCTTGCTGATGGAGCGGTCGAGATAGGGCTGACCCGGCCACGCCACTTCGATCATCCCCGTGTCGTCCTTGAGCACCACCTGAAAGATGCGGAGTCCTTTCCGCGTCGGGAGCACACCTTTCGAGACCACACGCCCGATGACCGTGCCGTTCATCCCCGTCTCGAGGGATGCGATGGTCGCAACGGTGCTCGCGTCCTCGTAGCGGTGGGGGATGTGGTAGAGCAGATCACCAGCGGTGTTGACGCCAAGCCGTGCGAGCGCGGCGGCGCGCGCCGGGCCGACTCCCTTCAGATACGTGACGGGAGTCTCGAGCTTGAGACGCGAAGGCCGCTTCGCATCGCGTGTCACTCGTCGCCCAGAAGCTCCCGCGCGAAATTCGTCGCGTCGAAGACGACGAGATCACCGCTCGTCTCACCCGTGCCGAGAAATTTTACGGGTACGTCGATGGCCTCGTGGACGGCGACGACGACACCGCCGCGCGCGGTACCGTCGAGCTTCGTGACGACGAGGCCGGAGATCGGCACGGCGGCGTGAAACATCCTGGCCTGCTGCACGGCGTTCTGGCCGATGGTGGCGTCGAGCACGAGCAGTGTTTCGTGCGGGGCACCAGGCAGCCGTTTGGCGATGACGCGCGCCACTTTCGACAGCTCGGTCATCAGTCCTTCGCTCGTGTGGAGGCGACCCGCGGTGTCGATGATCAGCACGTCGGCACCACGCGCGATGGTGGCATCGATAGCATCGAACGCGACAGCAGCCGGATCCGCGCCCGGATTCGCCGAAATGAATTCCGCACCCGTCCGCTCGGCCCACAGCCGCAGTTGATCGACGGCTCCGGCGCGAAAGGTGTCGCCGGCCGCGACGACGACTCGCTTGCGCTCCGCACGCAGGCGTGCGGCGAGTTTCCCGATGAACGTCGTCTTCCCCGCTCCGTTGACGCCGATCACGAGGATGACCGTTGGCTTTTCAGCGGCGACATTGAGCGCCGGCGACGCATTGCCGGCCCGCAGCGCCTCCACCAGCCCCTGTTCGAGCGCGTCGAGAAACTGCGTCTCCGTTTTCACGACACCCCGCTGCGCGCGGCGAGACACTTCATCCACGAGCTTGAGCGTCGTGGGCACACCGATATCTGCTTCGAGCAGCAGCTCCTCGAGCCGCTCGAGCGACCCGGCGGAGACACCGCCGCGGGCGATGACGGCGACGTCGGTGAGCGCGACATCCTTGATTTTTTGCCAGAGCGATCGTGTGGGAACATCGCCCGTCTTCTTCAAAATTCGCATACCCAAAAGTAAGCGAACGCGTGATGCGGCGAGCGCATTCGGCGACGTGCCGCATAGTCGACCCAGAACCGACGAAACCATCACGGATTGACAAGGAAGAAGCCCGGATACGCCAACGACGAGAGGCTCGTGGTATCCGGGCGTTTGGTGGTTCGAATCCGTGATGGAAAGGAAGAGCGTCCCCTACGCTGCGGCCGCGTGCCTGGTGCTGAGCCAGTGCGCCAGCTCCTCGCGCGTCGACAGTACCGTTTGCCGAACCGTGAGCTCGGGATGCATCTCCTCCGGCCTGTAGCCGGTGGGCAGGCCGGTCACGCTGCGCACCACCCACGAGTGGCGCTGATCGCGCGTTCGGCCTTTCATGAGCAACCGCGGCGACTGGCCGACTGTCGCGGCCACGGCGCCGTAGGTGGCGCGCTGGCGACCGTGGTCGAGCGCGTCGAGAATGTCGTCGATTGTCTGATCCGGCATGTGTCACCTCGAGAAAGGAATGGCCGAGCGAGGCGCGATGGGCGCCTGCGCAATGCTCCGTTCTCTCCGCGTCTTACCGAAGCCCCACGCGTCTCCGCAGCAGCCACTCTGCGCAGAGCAGCAGGATGACGAGCGCGTAGGCCCATCCGCGCTCGCGCAGGCGTGGCGCATCACCCAACGCGGGTTCGCCACCAACGGCGCCCGATTTGATGGTGGGTCGTCGCGGAACCAGCTCGCGCGACGGGTTGACCACGAGCACCGAGACACCACCTTGCACGCGCACGTCATAGATCCCGGACGGAAGAGAAGGAGTTTCCGTCAAGCTTGCGCCGCGTGCGAATCGCAGCGTCATCGGAACTGCGCGCATCGGTGCACCACGACGCACGAGCAGCACAGCCACGGCACTGTCGGTCGCAGCGCCGCGGCGCCACCGCACAGCGGTCCCGGCGCGCACAACCCCGCCGTCCGGCAGTACTGCCCGTTGGTCCGACCGTCCCGCAGCGAGCCAATCGTACACGGTGCCGAACAACGCCGCGAAGGCGTTCGCCCGAATGCCGCCCCGAAAACGCCAGCGCCAGAAACCGGACGCACCGAGCACGGCGACGCGCCTCGGCGTCTCCCACCCCACGAGCGCGACGCGTCGTTCGTCCACCGATCCGCCTCGCCGCGTAACCAAGCCTTGCCATTCACCCCGCGGCAGCGACGGCGCGACCGAGAGGGGCGGCAGACTGTCGAACGGAATACCCGCAAGCGCTGATGCGAGCGGCGATACGGGAGCCGCCGCGGCGAACCATTCGCCGTCGTCAGCGGCGGGTGGAGCGAACAACAACAGTGCGCCGCGCGAGGCGGCGCGGGGTGCGCCAAAAATCGCCGTGTCGCCGTGCAGCACGACGACGGGCGCGTCGCGCACGGCTTCGCGCACGACCTTCTCCTCGACGGGAGCGAGCGTGCCGTCGACCCGCCACATCCCGGGTGCCACGCGATAAAACGCCCGGGTCGGCAGCGACGTCACGCCACGCAGCGCCGCAACGGCTTCACGCGCATCGAAGTCGGGCGCAGTGGACACGAAGACAGCCGCCGGCGCACGCGTGACGTCCACCGCCACCGCGATCGTATCGTTGCGCGGCTCGCGATCGCCCAGCGACCGCACGATGGCGCGAAGGACGGCGCTGCGGTCGCCGCGCGCCGACCCTCCGAGCGCAACGACGCCGCGCATCGCCACCGTGCGCTCAGCGTACGGTGCGAGCGCGGGCACGTGCACACTGTCCAACCTGACGTCGTCGAGGCGCAGCTCGACCGTGCCGCCTGGCAGAGCGATCGAGCCGACGGCCAGCGTCACCTGCACCTGGACGGTGTCACCGGCGAGGAGTGCACGAGGCGCGGCGATGGACGACAGCGCGACGTCCGCCCCTTCCCGGCGCGGAATGACAAGTGCGCGCGAGCCACGCGGCAAACCGGCGAGTAGCTCTCCCTCCTCCACCTCACCGTCGGTGATCACCACGACCGGGTGGCCGCTCCCGGCGGCGGCGTCCAAGACATCACGCAAGCGCGACGCATGATCGGTCGGTGCGGCGCGCGTTGCATCGGTGCGAAGGGTGTCGCCAAACCGCTGCACGCGCGGTCCGCCGATTCGCCGGGCCGAGTCGAGCGCGGCGTGCCATGCCGAGGAGTCGGTGGCGCGAAGCCAGCTCTCCGACGCGTCCAGGGCGACGTCAGCCTGCGGCGATGCCGCGCGCCCTGCCGGGGCTCCGAGCAATAGCGCAACGATCACTGCCGCGGAGACGAGCCGAAGCAGTGCGGCGCCGAGGAATCGAGGTGTGAGGCTCGCGCGGCCGTATTGAATCCACGCGGCCAAGACGCCGGCGATGACGGCGAGGTACCAGAGGGTCATGTGGGGTGATGGTCGTCGCGAGCGCTGGGGCTCACGACGACACTAATCTACCGTACGGCTAGCCGCACGATCCCTGGCGTGCCCGCGAGCATCGAAAGGCGCTGTTCCTTGCGCAGCTCGAATGCACCCAGCTCTCGCCGTCCAAGCGGCTCTCCGGCAGTCGACCGCAGCGCCGTCCGTGAGTCGCGCTGCGCTCCATCCACGAGCACCTCGAAATGGAGGTGTGGGCCGGTGCTCAATCCGGTGGTGCCCACATACGCCACCGTCTGCGCAATGTTGACGCGTGCTCCAGCGCGCACGCCGGGCGCAAAGCCACGCAGATGTCCATAGCGCGTCACGAACCCGTTGCGATGGCGCAGCTCGAGCATGTTGCCGTACCCGCCCGACCATCCGGCGCGGAGCACGACGGCGTCGCCGATGGCGCGAACCGGTGTGCCTGGCGCCGCGGCATAGTCGGTGCCCTTGTGCGCCTTCCAGCGGCCAAGAATCGGGTGAAAGCGGGTTCCGAACGTGCTGGAGATACGACGGAATTCCAGCGGTGCCCGCAGGAATTGCGCGCGCATCGACCGGCCCGTTGCGTCATAGTACTGCGGACTTGCGTCCGTGGACTCGAAGCGAACGGCGGAGATGTCGGTGCCGGAGAGAGAGAAGGATGCGGCGAGCACCTTCCCAACCTTCGTCACGCCTTCCGGTCCAACCAGCCGCTCGACGAGCGCGCGAAAGCCGTCGCCGTCCTGCAAATCGCGGCTCATGTCGACGCGATATTCGAAGATGTCAGCGAGCGCCCACGCCAGCTCGTCTTTCGCATGCGCCGGAAAGAAGGACGCCGCGCTCGAGTCCATCGCCTGATACAGATTGGCGTGGATCGTTCCGCTCACGACGACCGTGTCCGTCGTCCAGGGGAGACGCTCTTCCGTACCCGTCCATCCGGTTGGCGACCGCTTCATGTGCAGCAGGCGGTCGATACCGAGGTGGAACACGAGTTCGCTCGGGGAATCGCCCGCGCTGTCGGCCGTGACGTCGACCGGCATGCCGGCGCGCAGGTAGCGCGTATCGACGGCAGACGCGGTGGCAGCGCGCACGACTTCCTGGGCCGCCTTGTCGCTGACACCGGCGCGCTTCAGCAGGCCGATGAGTGTCTCACCACGGTTGAGCGTCTCGACGCGGGACTTGGGCCGGAACGGTGCGGGTGTCGAACGCAGCGTGTCAGCCTGCTGCAGCACCTCGGCGGCGCGATGCGCGGGCATCTCCGGTGTGTAGCGGAGCGCGACGACGACGAGGAGCGCCGCCACCGCGTAGGTGACGGCGCGTGCGCTGCGCGTTTTCAATCCATCTGTCTCCGAATGAAGGTCGGGATCTCCATATCACTGAGATCCTGCGACCCAGCGCTCGGCGTCGGCGTGGAAGCCGGACGGGGCGCTCGTGGGATGTCGTTGTTGATCGGACGCGCGGGAGTCGAGGTGTTCGCCACGCGCGACGGACGGCTCGGGAACGGAATGACCGGGGCGCCTTTGGGAATCACGGCGCCCGTGTCGTGCGACGGCGTGACGAGGCCCGGTTGAATGGCCTTGTCGAAGCCGGTGGCGATGACCGTGACGCGAATTTCACCCTGCATGGCCGGCTCGTGCACCGCGCCGAAGATGATTTCCGCGTCGTCGCCAACGGCGTCGTGGATGATCTCGTTGATCTGATGGACTTCACCCAACGTGAGGTCGGCGCCGCCCGTGATGTTCACGAGCACGCCCATCGCGCCGGAGATGCTGATGTTGTCGAGCAGCGGGCTGGAGATCGCCTGCTGGGCCGCTTCCATGGCGCGGTTCTCACCGCGGCCGATGCCGGTGCCCATGAGGGCCGAGCCGCCGCTGGCCATGACCGTGCGGACGTCGGCAAAGTCGACGTTCACGAGACCGGTCACACTGATGAGCGACGAGATGCCTTGCGTGGCGTGCAGCAAGACTTCGTCCGCCTTTTTGAGCGCGTCCTGGAACGGAATCCCCTTGCCGACGACGGCGAGCAGCCGCTCGTTCGGCACGACGATCATCGTGTCCACGTGCTTGCGCATTTCGGCGATGCCCTGCTCCGCCTGCCGCATGCGCTTGCGCCCCTCGAACAGGAAGGGGCGCGTCACGATGCCAACGGTGAGCGCGCCCTGCTCTCTGGCGAGCGCGCAGATCTCGGGCGCTGCACCGGTTCCGGTGCCGCCGCCCATGCCGCATGTAATGAAGACGAGATCCGCGCCGGCGACGGCCTTGGCCATCTCGTCGCGACTCTCTTCGATTGCCTGTTTGCCGACTTCTGGTCGCGCGCCCGCACCGAGTCCGCGGGTGAGCTTGCGGCCGATCTGGATCTTGATGTCGGACTTGGAGCTCAGCAGCGCTTGTGCGTCGGTGTTGACCGAAATGAACTCGACGCCTTCGAGGCGCTCGTCGATCATTCGGTTGACGGCGTTACCACCGCCACCACCGACGCCAACGACTTTCATGCGAGCGCCCTGTGCCGCGCTCTCCTCGAATTCGAAGATCATTGCGTACGACACTCCCCTACGGCGAGGCGTCTAATGGGATGAGCTGGAAGGCGCACAAACACGGGCACTGCGACCGAGATCGAGGAAGGAATTGCGAGGCGCAGGCGGCCCGGAAGCGCTGGGGCAATATAACGGCTCCGACCGATCAGGCCAGTCCTGTGCCTCGTTGGGAGGACGATTCAATTCAGAAAAGAGTACAGGCGTTTTGGGCTCGTGTTATCCACAGTGGAGCGGGGGGATTGGGTTTGTGATTGAGGAGGACTGTAGGACTGTAGGACCATAGGACCGTAGGACCGTAACCCGAAGGGAAAATTCGATGCGCAACGCAGTCGAACGATGTCGAGACATAGGTGGAGTATTGACATTTTCACTGCATGCAATCACCAAAAAATCTGCGCGCGTTTCAGCACGCCAAGGCGTTCGCCGTCATCACGTATCGAGCAACCTCCGGGTTCCCTGCCGCTGAGCGCTTTGGGCTCACGTCGCAGATGAGGCGAGCCGCGATTTCCGTCCCCGCAAATATCGCGGAGGGATGCGGCCGATCCGGAAATCGAGCACTCATTGCGTTCCTGCACGTCGCGTTGGGGTCAGCAACGGAGCTCGAATGCTTGGCCGACGTCGCCGTCGAAGTCGGTGTCTGCACGCGCGAAGGTGTCTCGTCGTTGCTCGAAGAGACTTCCACGACAAAAGCGATGATCTCGAGACTCATCGCGAGACTTCGCGAACGGAAAGACCGACCGTAGTTGTTCGGTCCTACGGGTCCTACGGTCCTACGGGTCCTACGGTCCTACGGTGCTCCGCGAGTCCAGATCATCACAAGACCGCACTGCGCGTCGCTACGGAGCGCGTTGAACTCAGGAGGAATCGTGGCGGGGCCATTGTAAACCTCGACGCCGTGAATCTGCTCTGGGTCGATGCTATTCACGGGGAAGCCCCACTCTTTCACCTGCCCGTCGATGCCAACACGGAGGATGCAGGGCGCCATGAAATCGGATTTCATCAGGTTCACTTTGTACCCGCGTGTGGAGGCCACAAGCAGGACGCCAGAACTGTCGATGAGCTTCACTCCGCTGACTCGCCGCATGACGTCCGACATTCGCATGGAATGCCATTCGTCGAGCTTTTGCCGGTTGATGAAGGTTCCTCCTCCATGCCTGCTCATCCGGTCCTCGAACCCTGCTACTCGTGCAGAGGTAGGGGCAGAAGAGGTCACCTCTACCTCGCCGATTCTTTGCGCGATTGGTACGAGTGTGAGCTCGAGAGGGCTGGCGGCATTCGCCCACTCCACAGCAAAACGCTGCGGCAAATATCCCAGACGCCGCACCAGGATTGAATACGAGCCAGCGTCGGCGACGGAAAACCGGAACGCGCCAACCGTGTCGCTATACGCGACCCCCGCCGTATCACCGCCATGGAGCAAAACGATGAACGCGCGATCGACGCCGCCTCGGCTGCGCTCATCGATGATGCGGCCCTTGAGCGCGCCAACGTCACTTCGCGAGTTCGCCTGTGCCCCAGCAGAGGGCGAACCGAGGAGGAGGGCGAGCAATAGCAATAGCAACGGCAACTCTGCCCCAACAACGAGCGCGCGACCGAACACGCGTGGACCAGCATGACGAACGCGGTCAGCAACGCTTGACATGTGTTTCCTCCCACTGCACCGGCTCGAGGACGCAGTTCCGTCAAAAGGCGCAGGCACCCTGCACCGGCGACGAATGATCTGCGGAGCGTCCGGTCCTACGGTCCTACGGTCCTACGGTCCTACTAAAAGAAGTCCTGCAGCCAGAACTTGATCTTCTCCCCCAGCTTGTCCATCCCGCCACCGCCGGGAAGCTTGATCCGCTTCGCTGACGCCGTCGCGCCGCCCAGAGCCATGCGATGCGCGCCATACTGCGCGAGCCCCACCACCGTCGCGAACTGCGGAGCATCTACCGAGTCGCTCAATCCCGTGAGTCGTTCGGACGGCGTGCCCACGCGGACGCCGGTTCCAAAGACATCGCTCGCCAGTTCCGCGCTTCCCTCCATCGACGCCGCGCCACCCGTCAGGACCACACCCGCTGCGAGCTTGCTAGCGAACCCCGCCAGCGACACGTCCCGCTGCACCAGGTCGAAGATCTCGTCCATCCGTTGGTGGATGATGTGGGCCAGCAGCTCGCGCGGAATCTGCCGATCTCCCTGCGCCACAGTGCTCGGCAACTGGATGATGTCGCTGGGATCGACGAGCGACTCGTACGCACAGCCATGCCGCTCCTTCAGCCGCTCGGCATCTGCCTGCGTGACGCCCAACCCGTGCACGATGTCGCTCGTCACGTTGTTACCGCCGAATGCGATGGTGCCGAGATGACGAATCTTTCCTTCGTGGAACACGGCAAGATCCGTCGTGCCGGCACCCATTTCCACGAGCGCGACGCCAAGTTCCTTCTCGTCTTCGGTGAGGACGGCCAGCGCGCTTGCGAGCGGCTCGAGCACCAGCTCGCGCGTCTTGTATCCGGCGCGCTCCACGCTCTTGCGCAAGTTGATCGCCGGCGACGAGCCGATGGTGACGAGATACATCTCGGTCTCCAGCCGCGTTCCGCTCATGCCGATGGGATCGCGAATGCCGGTGTCCTTGTCCACCGTGTATTCCTGCGGAATCGCGTGCAGCAGCTCGCGATCTTGCGGGATCGCCTGGGCCCGAGCGACCTCGTTCGCGCGGTCCACGTCGGACTTGTTGATCTCGTCGTTGCTCACGGCGACGATGCCCTTGGACGTCATGGCGCGCACATGCTCGCCCGCGATGCCGCAGTACACCTCCGTGATCTGGGCGCCCGCCATGCGCTCTGCGTCCTGAAGTGCTTTTCGAATCGAGCGCGTGGTTTCCTCGATGTCGGACACGACGCCGCGGCGCATGCCGGTCGTGCGCGCCTGGCCAACCCCCAGCACCTTGATGGTCGGGTTCTTCGGCAGGTCGCCGACGACTTCGGCGATGATGGCGGTGGTCTTGGCGGAGCCGATGTCCAAGCCGGCGACGAGACGGTCCGAATTCATGGCAATCTGGCGATCACTTGGTCGCGGTAGCGGAGGTCGAGCTCGGCGGCGCGCAGCTGGCGCCGCGCAAGATCACGCTCGACCGGTTCGATGTCGGCAAGACGCGCCAGTGTCACAGACGTCATTGTCCTCACGGAGACATCGTTGAGACGAAATGTGATCTCGTCCGACCGGTCGTGCGTGACGCTGCTGAGCCGAGCATACAGGCGGGGCGCCTGCTGCTGCATGGCGCCCAGCAGGTGATAGATGGCGGTGTCGCGCGGCGGCCCGGCAACGATCGGTACATCCACGGGGGTCCGGCTGGGATCGAGGGGAAGTGGGCGGCCGGACGCATCGATCGCGCGCAGTCCGGTCGCAGTGGAAATAAATGCCACGGGACGACGCTCCGTGATTTCGACGACGAGCGTGCCCGGCAATTTTCTCGTAATGGCGACGCGCTCCACCTGCGGATGCGACCGCACGCGGGCGGCGAGCGGCTCTACCGGATCCCACACGCTCCGCGAGGTGTCGACGGCGAGTCGGCGCAGCACATCTGCGACAGGCGTGTAGCGGGCGCCGAGCACCTCGACGCGGCGCACGCGGAAAAATGCGAGTTGGCGCAGCAGCTTCGGTCCCCACAATGGCGACGCGAGAATCGCAACGATTGTCAGGGCGCCTGCGACGAGGTGCCACCGCGCGAACCGCCGCGGCGAGCGTTCCTCGATCGCGCCGCCCGCCTGCGTGCTCACGCGTGCGCAGCCGCGAGTGCGGTGAGCAGCGCCGGTCCGGCGCGCGTGACGTCGCCGGCGCCCATGGTGATGATGAGATCGCCCGAGCGTGCGTGCGACGCGAATGCGCCGGCGAGATCGGCGAGCGGCCCGCACCACAAAGGCGGCTTGCCCATGCCGGCCATCGCCTGCGCGATGAGCGCACTCGTCACCCCGTCCATGGGCTTCTCGCGCGCCGGATAGATGTCCAGTAGACACACAACGTCCGCACCGCAGAGCGCTTCGGCAAATTCGCGCGCGAAATCGCGCGTGCGCGAAAAAAGATGCGGCTGAAACGCGACGACCAACCGGCGCTCGGGCGCCGCGGCGCGCGCGGCCTGAATCGTGGCGCTGACTTCCGTGGGATGATGTGCGTAGTCGTCGACGACGAGAGCGCCCCCTGCTTCGCCGAGGAATTGAAACCGCCGCTCCACGCCGGTGAATGCGGCAAGTCCGGGGGTCATCGCCGGGACGGTGGCGCCGAGTCCGAGACCGATGGCCAGCGCGGCCAGCGCGTTGCGAACGTTGTGGTCACCCGGCACCTGAATCACCACCTCGCCGAGCGGCTTGCCGTCGTACTCGACACCGAATCGCGTGCCCAGTCCCTCGCGGCGGCAATTGGTGGCGCGCAATCGGGCATCGGGCGACGTCAGGCCATAGCGAATGACTTCCGCGCTCGCCGGCGTCGGCAGCCGGTTGGCTTCCGCATCGTCGGCACAGAGCACGACATACCGCGCCTCGCGCAGAAAGTGCGCGAACGTCCGGCGGAGATCATCGAGGTCCGCGTAGATGTCCAGATGATCGGCCTCGAGGTTGGTGACCACGGCGACAGTCGGGGAGAGCGCGAGAAACGACCGGTCGTACTCGTCCGCCTCCACCACGAACCGCTCGGCGCTGCCCGCGCGCAGGTTGCCGTGCCAGCTGGTGACACGCGCACCTACGTATCCCGTGGGATCGTACCCGGCGGCAACGAGCGCTTCGGTTGCGAGCACGGTCGTCGTCGACTTGCCGTGCGTCCCCGCAACCGCGACGAGCATGGTCCCGCGGGTCGCTTCACCGAGTGCCTCGGCGCGTCGCACGACTGGAAGTCCCAGCTCGCGCGCGCGCGCGAGCTCGGGATGCTGCTTCGGCATTGCCGACGTGACGACGAGTGCGCGCGCGCCGGTGACGTGATCGGGAGCATGTCCACGCTGCACCTCGATGCCGCGCGACGAGAGGTCCGGTGCGTTCTCCGGATGCGTGTCGCACCCGGTGACGACGACGCCGCGGAGCGTGAAAAGCTGGGCGAGTGCGCTCATTCCCGCGCCGGCAATGCCCACGAAGTGAATGGGGCGCGGGTCGTCGGGGTCGAAGAGAGCGGTCATTGGAGGGAAGATACTACCCTGTCGGCGGTCTTTCGGATTGGCGGACCGTTAGACCGTGAGACCGTCAGGCGTTGATCAACCGAAGAATCCTCCGCGCAATCACCTCGGCTGCATCGGGCCGGGCCCGAGCGGCCGCACCGGCCGCCAACTTCTCCATCGCCGCTGGATCCTGAATCAACGTCGCGACGGCGTGCTCCAGACGATCGACGGTCAGCTCCGACTGCACGAGGTTGATGGCGGCGCCCGCCGCTTCGAGCGTCCGTGCGTTCACGCTCTGGTGATCCGCGGCCGCGGTGGGCAGCGGAACGAGAATGGCCGGAATCGTCCACGCGAACAACTCGGCGGTCGTCATCGCGCCGGCGCGCGTCAAAGCGAGGTCGGTCGCGGCATACGCGTCCGATATCGGCGAGAGATACTCGCGCACGCGCACACGTTCGCTCTCGAGCGACGCGAACTCCGTGTAGCTCGCGGACCCAGTCATCCAGATCAGATACAGGTCACCCGGCAATCCGCGGTTCACCCACTCCGCGACGACGAGGTTCATCGCGCGTGATCCCTGGCTGCCGCCGTAGATCAGGAGGACGGTGCCGCCCTGCTCGGGAAATTTCCAGGCGCGGCGCGCGGCGGCTCGATCGGGACGCGGCGCCGGCGGCGGTTCGATGGGCGCGCCGGTGTCGACATGCTGGTCCGCCGAGCCACCCAGAATCTTCGAGGCTTCTGGAAACGCGAGGTAGTATTCGCGCGTCCAACGACGAAATGCGCGCGCGGTGAGGCCGGGATAGCTGTCGCCGGCCTGCTGCACGATCGGGATGTGATGGACCACGGCGTACGCCAGCGCGACTCCCGCCGCATACCCGCCCGTGCCGACGACCGCCCGTGGCCGCTCTGTCGCAACGAGCGCGCCGATCTCGCGCCACGCACCGATGGCACCGCGGAGCGTGCGCCAATTCTCCCAGACCTTCGCGCGGTACAGTGGATGGAGATCCAGCAGCAGATGCGCAAACTCCGTCTTTGGCAACACCGTGCGCTCGATGCCGCGCATTGCCCCGATGAAGAACGGATGGACGGTGGGATCGAGCCGAACGAGCGTGCGCGCGATGGCGAGCCCGGGATACAGGTGCCCACCGGTACCGCCGCCCGCGAAGAACACCGTCTTGCGATCACCAGTCATCATCACGATTTCGCTGAAAGAGGATCCGTTGCACCGCCGCCGATCACGCGCTCCTTCACACTGCCGATGTTCACGAGGATGCCGGTGAAGAACATCGTGAGAATGATGTTGGAGCGTCCGTACGACACAAATGGCAGCGTCAAGCCGGTGGTTGGCAGCAACCCCACCACCACGCCAATGTGCAGATAGGCGGTCAGCGCCGTCACGAACGTCAACCCCACACCAACGAGCTGGAGAAACTGCGATCGCGCGTGGCGTGCAATGCGAAATCCGAGGAGCGCGTACGCGGCGAACGCGATCGTGACCGCGGCGAGTCCCACGAACCCCCATTCCTCACCGATGTTGCTGGCGATGAAATCACTGTAGGGATACGGAAGGAACCCATACTGCTGGCGACCTTGCCCGAAGCCGACGCCGAGCGCACCACCCGACCCCACGGCGATGAGCGACTGTTTGAGTTGGTAGCTCACCTGCGCCGGAGCACTGCCGGGATCGAGGAACGCCGTCAGACGCAGCGCTGCGTACTGCACGCGCTCGATCTTGGACCACAGCGCGAACGCCGCGATCGTGCCGATGACGAGAAAGTGCGAGAGACGGACACCGCCGGTAAAGAGCAGCACGGAGAGCAGCAGCGTGTACAGCATCGCGACGGACAGATCCGGCTCGAGCGCCGCGAGCAGATCGAGCACACCAATGACCACGAAGAATGGCAGCACACCTTTCGTCAGCCGCCGCAGCTGATCGCCCTTCTTCACGATGAGCATGGACGTCCACACCACCACCGCCAGCTTTCCCAACTCGGACGGTTGAATCGACATGCCGAACAGAAATCGCTTCGATCCGTTGACACGGGGTGCGATGGATTCCGGCAGCACGAGGCAGAGAAACAGCAGCCCGATCGTCACCCACATCAGTGGCCACGCCCACTCGCGCCACCGCTCGGCGTCGATCTTCGCCGCGAGTGCAAAGGCAATCACGCCGGCAAGGACGCCGGACGCCTGCCGCGAAACATAAAACCAGCTGTTACGATTCTCCTGCACCGCGACGATCGCGCTGGCGCTGTACAGCACTGCGAGTCCGAACGTGAGCACGATGGCCATCACGGCGACGAGCGCGCGCGCCTCACTGCCCATGCGCCATCGTTCGCGCACGGCGGCGCGGCCGAGCCCGCGCTCCTGCCCGCGCTCGCCCGACATCGTCGCCGCCGTCATGCGGATGGCGTAGCGAGTCGCGCGGCCAGTTCCTTGAAGGTGCGTCCGCGCTGTTCGTAGTTGTCGAACATGTCGTAGCTCGAGCACGCCGGCGACAACAGCACCGCGTCCCCCGTCTGCGCGGCGTGCACAGCCCGGCTCATCACGCCGTCGAAGGGCCCGACCAGTTGTTCGATTGGCACAGTGCCGTCGAGATCCTTCGCGATGATCGGCGCAGCCTCACCGTACGCGAGTACGACCCGTACGGTGCGGCGGAGCTCATCGGCGAGCGCGGTATACGGCTCTCCCTTGTGCCGGCCGCCGAGCAGCAGCACGGTGGGCCGGCGCATTCCGCGCAGCGCCACCAGCGTCGACGCCACGTTCGTCGATTTCGAATCGTTGATCCAGTCCACGTCGTTGTATCGGCCGGCGGGCTCGATCCGATGCTCGAGCGCGCGAAACGACCGCAGCCCTTCCGCGATCTTCGCGCGCGCATCCGGCGAGTGGTGCAACTCGTCGGCGCTCATCACCGCGAGCGCCGCCGCCAACGCATTCGCGACGTTGTGATCGCCGAGCAGGATCAACTCGCTACGGCCGATCAACGGCTCGCCGAGCACGACCAGCGTATCAGTGGCGCGATCATAGTAGCCATCGGCGGCTCCGGGACGCGTGGTGAAGCGCAACTGCCGGCCAGCAACGCCGCGCATCATTTCCTGAACAGCGTCGTCATCGGCGTTGGTCACCCACACGGACCGCTCGGTCGCATTGCGAAAGAGCTCCGCCTTGTCGGCAAAGTACGCATCCACCGAATCGTATCGATCGAGGTGGTTCGCCGACAGATTCGTCATGATGCCGACCGCCGGCGCGATGCTCGGTGTGTCGTGCAGCTGAAATGAGGACGTCTCCAGCGCGATCCACGCCGGTGGCTCTGGGCGCAACGCGACGTCCGCCAGGGGCGTGCCGATGTTTCCGGCCGCGATGGCGTCGTACCCCAGTGCGGCAAGCAGATGCTGCACGAGCGCCGTCGTCGTCGTTTTTCCGTTTGTTCCCGTGATGGCGACGTAGCGCTGATGCGGGAGAAACTGGAGGGCAACCTCGAGCTCACTCACGATCGGAACACCTGCGTCCCGAGCAGTCTTCAACGGAGGGGCGTTTGGTGGTACACCGGGACTGGCGACAACGAGCGCACTCTGCGCGATGCGCGCGAGATCGTGTCCACCGTTCTGCACCTTCACACCCAACGGCTCGAGCTTGAGTGCAGCGCGCAGCAGCGACTGTCCCGATCCTACGTCGCTTGCGTAGACGTCGGCCCCAGCGCGCCGAAGCAGCTCGGCAGCGGCAAGGCCGCTCTTCGCCAGTCCAACCACACTGATCTCTCCGCGCGTCCAACCGGCCGGCAGCGCTTCGGTGAGCGAGCGAACCGGCATGGGTTACCTGACCTTGAGCGTGGAGAACGCGAGGAACGCGCCGATGACCCCGATGATCCAGAAGCGCACCACGACCTGCTGCTCGCTCCAGCCCTTCACCTCGAAGTGATGATGCAGCGGCGCTCGCAAGAAGACACGATTCTTCTGCGCATACTCCACCCCGTGTCGCCTGCGGCGGTATTTGAACACGAACCGCTGGAGCACCACCGACATCATCTCGGCAAAGAACACCATGCCGATGAAGACGAGCAGGAACTCGGACTTGAGCAGTATGGCCACCGCACCGATCGCTCCGCCGAGGGCGAGCGATCCCGTGTCGCCCATGAAGACTTGCGCGGGGAACGTGTTGAACCACAGAAATCCGATGACGGCACCAACCATCGCCAGGCAATAGATGGTCAGCTCTCCGGAGTGCTGGAGATAGATGATGCCGAGATAGCGCGACGCGTCGACTCGACCGATGAGGTAGGCGAAGATCGCGAGCGTGGCGAAGGCAATCGCGCTGAGCCCCGCGGCGAGTCCGTCGAGCCCATCGGTGAAGTTCACGGCGTTGCTCACACCCGTCAGCACGAACGTCGTCCAGAAGACGTACAGAATGCCCCAGCCTGCCCACGGGACTACGAGTATGTACTTATAGAAGGGCAGCGTGGTGGACGCACCGGGAATATCCGACACGGGATTCAGCCAGATGTACGTGCCCAGCACGAGTCCAATGCCGATTTGCCCGAGCAGCTTGTTGCGCTCGACGAGGCCTTCGTTCTTTTGGCCCAGCCGCTTCTGCTTCAGCTTGAGATAGTCGTCGAGAAAGCCAATGATGCCCATCCCCGCGGTCACGGCGACCGCAAGGAGGACGTAGTGGCTGAACACGCGCGCCCACAACAGCGTCGACGTGACCGCGGAGAAGAGGAAGATCAGGCCGCCCATCGTGGGCGTTTTGGCTTTGAGCGCGTGCGAGTCGGGCGTGCCTTCGCGGACCACTTGGTAGTTGGTCTCTTTGTCGAGCCGCTTCAGAATCATCGGACCCACGACAAAACTGAGGAGGATCGCCGTCACCGCGGCGCCCGCAGCGCGGAAGGTGATGTACGTGAACACGTTCAGCGCATGGAAGCGCGGAATGAGCGAGACGGCAAGATAGTAGAGCACGTGATCCGGGCGTGGAGCGTGGTCGATCAATGATTGTTGCTGATACGGTCGTGCGGTTTGCCTCTCCTGCTATCCCTCGCTCCACTTTGCGATCAACGGGACGAATCGCTCGAGTCGCACACCGCGCGACCCTTTGAGCAGAATAACCGCGTCGGGTGCGAGGCGCGAATGCGCCGCAGCCCACGCTGCATCCGGATCCGTTCCCCCAATGACACGCGAATCACCGGGCGCCATTCGCTGAAGCGCGTCGGCAAAGGCGCCGACCCCCACCACGAGGTCGATGGGCAGGGCGAGTGCCGCGCGCGCAACCTCGTCGTGAAGCCGATCCGCATGCTCACCGAGCTCGAGCATGGTGCCGAGCACGGCTACCCGCTGGCGTCCCGCACCGGCGTGCTCGAGCAACTCCAGCGCCACGCGAGCCGAGCCCGGGTTGGAGTTGTACGCATCGTTGATGATGGTCACGCTGCCGTGGGTCTCGAAATTCACGCGCATGGGCGGCGCGGGCATCGATGCAATGCCCTTCGCTGCCGTTGCGAGATCGACACCGCATTCCCGTGCGACAGCCAACGCCAGCATCGCGTTCCGCAGGTTGTGCACGCCTCGGAGCGGCACCTTCACCGTGCTCGACCCGAACGTCAGCCAGCCCTGTCCATCGGGATCGATGCCCCACGCGTCGGGGTGATGGTCGCCGTCGTCGAGCCCGGTGGTGAGCGTGCGAAGCGCAAGAGGACGCGCCGCCTCCGCGATCTCCGGCTGCGCGGACGGCACGACGGCGAGCGCGACACCCGCGCACGCAGAGACTTCCTCACGGAGCACACCGGCGAGATCGCCAAGTCCTTCCAGATGCTCCTCCGCAATCGACGTCACCACGACGACGCTCGGCTCCACGATGGCGCGGAGCGCGTCCACCTCGCCGGGGTGGTTGGTTCCCATCTCGATGACGGCGATGTCGGCGTTGTCCGGCACAGCCAGCAGCATGAGCGGCACGCCGACCAGATTGTTGTAATTGCCCACCGTCGCGTGCACCTCGAGCGCGGCACCCAGCGCGGCACGCAGCAGCTCTTTTGTGCTCGTCTTGCCGTTCGTGCCCACCACTCCCACCACCGGCTTGCCCCACACGAGTCGCCGATAGCGTCCGAGCACCCCGAGAGCGGCGAGCGTGTCCCGCACTTCGTAGACGGGCACGCCCAGGTTCGCCGCGCGGCGCGCGTCGTTCACGATGAGCGCACGAGCGCCGCTGGCAACGGCCTCGGCGAGAAAATTGTGCGCGTCGAAATTCTCGCCGCGGAGCGCGAGGAAACAGCTCCCCGGCGCGACACTGCGAGTGTCGGTCGAGATGCGTGTGATCTCGGTTGTGCCGCGCGGGCCATCGCCGAGCGCATCGGCGAGCCGGTCCAGGGTCCAGAATTTTGGCTGTGCGAGTGCACTCGCCAGGGGTGTTGCCACGTCGGCCATCAGCCCACTCTCTCGGTCACGAGCTCGCGCACGATCTCACGCTCATCAAAGGGAAGTTTCTCGGTGCCGCGGATTTGATAGGTCTCGTGTCCTTTGCCGGCGAGCACGATCACGTCGTTCTCGCCGGCAAGGGCGAGCGCGCGCGCAATGGCATCGCGCCGATCCTCGATGCGCACGTGCGGGCCCTGCATGCCCGCCTCGATGTCGTCGAGAATCTTTTCCGGATCTTCGGTACGCGGATTGTCACTCGTGACGATGGCGCAGTCCGCGTCACGCTGCGCGATGCGGCCCATCTCGGGGCGCTTGCCCGTGTCGCGATCGCCGCCGCAGCCGAAGACGACGATGAGCTTTCCGCGCGTGAACGGACGCACCGCCGCAAGCGCTCGCTCCAGCGAGTCGGGCGTGTGCGAGTAATCGCGCAGCACCGTCGGCTGATCGCTCACGATCTCCAGGCGTCCAGGAATTTGCGGCACGGTCGAGAGTCGCTGCGCAATCTCCGCGACGGCGAATCCCATGGCCCACGCCGCCGCGGCCGCAGCGAGCGCATTCGCAACGTTGAAGTCACCGATGAGCGGAAGACGCACCGCGTGGCGCGCGACGCCGATCGCGAGCGTCCACGTGCTCCCGCGCGGCGTGTATTGCACGTCTTCCGCACGCACGTCGGCGTCTCCTTCCAGTCCGAACCGGACGAGGCGCGGCGACCGGGGCAGCGATTGCCAGGCGGGGTCGTCCGCGTTCACCACCGCCGCGCCGTCCGGCGCGAGCAGCGAGACGAGCATGGACTTCGCCTCTCGATACGCGTCCATCGTCACGTGGTAGTCCAAATGGTCGCGCGTGAGATTGGTGAACACGCCGGCCTCGAAGCGAAGGCCATCCAAGCGACCTTGATGCAGGGCGTGCGACGACGCCTCCATCGCCACGGTGCGAACTCCACCGTCGACGAGGGCGCGGAGCACGCGCTGCAGCTCCACGGGGCCCGGTGTGGTGAGCCCGCTGCCGCCATCGAGCGGCGTCCCCGCGCTACCGACCAGCACGCCCAGCGTGCCGATCGACGCGCTGCGCTCGACGGTGTCATCGAGCAGATGCCGAAGCATGCCGACCGTGGTCGTTTTGCCGTTCGTGCCGGTGACACCTGCGAGCCGAAGCTGTGTCGCCGGCGATCCAAAGAACGCGGTGGCCGCGACCGCAGCCGCGCGGCGCGTGTCGTTCACCACGAGCGACGGCAGCGCCGTCCGCGACGCATCGTCGACAACGGCGATCGCCGCCGCATGTCGCTCCGCCACGGGGAGATAGTCGTGGCCATCTCGCTCGGCGCCGTGTACCGCGAGGAATAGCGAGCCTGGCCGCACCATTCGGCTGTCATCGGAGATCGCCGTCACGCTTTGCGGGAGTGTTCCAGTCGTCGTGACGAGTAGCCCTGCGCGGCGCAGGGCTTCGATAATCGTGTCGAGGGCGACTTCGCTCACGGTGACGCGGAGACGCGAACGACCGCGCCGGCTGGCAGCAGCACTCCCGCTACCGGCGCCGTGCCGCTCGTCGAACCCGCCGCGAGCTGCACGCGAAATCCCGCGAGATGCAATGCGTGCACAGCTTGTCGGAGCGACAACCCGTGTACATCCGGCACCGGTCGAGCGGGCAAGGCGGCGGGCTTGCTGGGCAGCGTGACTGGCAGGGACGCAACGAATGGGGTAACACCTGCCGTGTCCTCCTCCGGCAGCGGGAGCAGTGCGCGCGTGGCAGTGGTCTCGCGCATGGCCGGCGGGGCGACCGCGAGACCGACCCGCGCCCCGGTTGAATCGAGTGGCTGCGCATGCCGGCTCTCGGCGAGCGTCCGACGATCCAGCGACGCATTGCGCGACGCGAGCGCCGCCTCGAGCACCGCCTTGGTGACCGGCGCCGCCGTGAGCCCTCCCATGTACGCACCCTTCGGGTTGTCGAGCTTCACCAGGATCACGAACTGTGGATTGTCGCCGGGAAACAGCCCGACGAACGTGGGAATGTATTGTCCGGCGGCATAGTGGCCGTTGACGGTCCGGCGCGCGGTTCCCGTCTTGCCGGCAAGGGAAAAGCTGCCGATGGCGGCACGCTTCGCCGTCCCACCGCCTTCCACGACGCCGAGCAGCATCTCACGCACACGCCGCGCCACGGCGGGCGAGACGACGCGCCGCACCACGCGTCGCGCGTGCCGGTACAACACGCGGCCATCCGGCGCTCGCACCTCTTTCACCAGCGTTGGCTCGAGCAGGTCGCCGTCCTTGGCGAGGGCGACATAGGCCGCGACCAGTTGCAGCGGCGTGACCGCGACCTCGTAGCCCATAGCCAGCGATTGCGCCGACTGCTTGGACCACTGGGCCGGCGCGCGCAGCGTCCCTCCCGACTCGACCGGGTAGGCCACCCCCGTCGGCGTGCCGAACCCGAAGTCGCGCAGCGCTTCGTACTCCTCGCGCGCCGACAGCCGGTCGGCAAACTGCACGATGCCGACATTGCTAGAGAAGCGAATCACGTCGGACAGCGAGAGCTGCAGGGCCGGATGCTCGTCGCGAATCGTGCGGCCGTTGATCGTCAGCGTTCCGTTGTGCGTATCGATCATCTCCGTTTCGCGGGCCCTGCCCTTCTCGAGCAGTATCGCGGCGATGAAGGGTTTGAGCGTCGAGCCTGGCTCGTATGGCTCCGTCAGCGCGGTACTCGCAGTTGCCGACGGATCGGTGCGCTGGCTGGCCATCGCCAACACTTCGCCATTCTCCGGATCCATGACAACGACATCGCCGCCCTCCGCACCCATCTTGGCAACAGCATCGTTGAGCGCACGCTCAGCGATCTCCTGGAGCTCATGGTTGATCGTGAGCACCACACTGTTCCCCGGCACAGGTGGCCTCGCCGGCGACGATGGCGATTCGAACCGCCGGCCGCGTGCGTCCTTCATCACGGTCGCCGTCCCTGGAACGCCGCTCAACAGCGAATCGAGTGCGAGCTCGATGCCGTCGACCGCCTTGCCGTCCGCATCGACGCGTCCAATGATCTGCCGGGTTCCCTCGGAAAATGCATACGAGCGTTCGATGATCGGCGTCGCGTACACGCCGCGCATCGCGACGACCGGTGCAACGTCGATTGCGAGATAGCGGCCGGGCAGCGAGACCCATTTGCGGCGGGGATCCGTCGCGCGCGCAATCCACTCTGGCGGCATTTTTGCTCGCTGCAGTGCCGAGCGCAGCTTGCGCAGGTCGCGCACTTCGAGTGGCGCAATGTCCAGCTTGACCGTCTCGCGGCTCTGCGCAAGCGTCTGTCCCCGTGCGTCGAGAATCTCGCCGCGCGGTGCGGGAATGGTGCTCGATGTGCTCTGCTGGTGTACCGCGCTCGCCGACCATCGGCGCCCCTGCACGAGTTGCACCCGCGCCATCTTGCCGAGCAGCACGATGCAGAAGATGGCGAGGCCGAGATGGAGCAGTCCCACGCGACTCGGCGCTTTCATCGGGATGCCGACGGCACGGTGATCACCTGGCTCGCATCGGGCACCCGCATCTGCAGGCGCTGTTCGGCGATCGGTTGGAGATGCGCGCGACCGGACGCGGCGCGGACGTCGGATTCCAGGCGAAGGCGTTCCGCGACGAGCGCGGCGCGGCGCGCATCGAGCTCGATGAGCTCTCGGGCGTTCGCGATGCCGTAGGTGCGGCGCATGATCACGCCCCCGCTGATCACGAGAAACGCGAGGAGCAGGATGGCGAGGCGCATACGGCCCCGTCCCGCGCCGGCTACGCGTTTCGTCGCCATGCACGAAGCTTCGCACTGCGCGCGCGCGGATTACGTGCAACCTCGCTCGCATCCGCGACGATGGCACGCTTGGTCAACACGGTGCCAAGCGCGCGGCCGCCGCCGCACGTGCACATCGGATGTCGGGGCGGACAGATGCAGTCCTCGCTCCAGGTGCGGAACGCATGCTTGACCAGCCGGTCTTCCCCGGAGTGATACGCGATGATCGCGAGCACACCGTTGGGAGCGAGACGATCACGCAGGTGCGGCAACGCGCGCTCCACGCCGGCGATCTCGTCGTTGACCGCAATGCGGATCGCTTGGAACAGCCGCGCGAACTCCGGCGGACCGGTGCGCGGACCGAACGCGCCGCGGATGGCACCGACGAGATCGTCGCTCGTGGCAAACGCCGCGTTCACCCGCCGCCGCGTGATCTCGCGCGCGAGCTTTCCGGCACGTGGCTCGTCACCATAGTTCCGAAAGACGTGCGTGAGCTCCGATTCGTCGCTGGTGTTCAGCACGTCGGCTGCACTGCGCTGATCGCCGGGGCCCATCCGCATGTCGAGGGGCGCGCCCTCCCGGAACGAGAAGCCGCGCGATGCGTCGTCGATCTGATGCGAAGAGATGCCAAGGTCGAGCAGGATACCGTCAAATCGAATGTCGTCGAGCGCGGAGAGGCGCGCGAGATCAGCGTAGTTCCCTTCATGCGCCACAAATCGGCCGGCGCGTGCCATGTCGGCCAGCCGCGCCTCGGCCGCGGCTAGTGCGTCGCGATCCCGGTCGATGCCGATGACACGCGACACCCCGGCGTCGAGCAGCGCGGCACTGTGCCCCCCGCCGCCGAGCGTGCCATCGAGGACGAGTGTGGAGGGCGCGAGCAACTGGAGGACCGGCTCGACGAGCGCCGGCGCATGGTACGCCGTGGCCCAGTTGTGGCGCGCGTGAGTATCCGAGCGGTGTGCGGTCATGTTATCGTACGACCGACGTCGCATCGGTCCACTCCAGCAGCTCGAGCGAATGCCCCGCAAGCATTACACTTTCATCGTGCACGGCGCGCGCGCCGATCGGCCGGATTTGCGGCAGATGGTGTCGTGGGTGCGCGATCGTGGGCACGCCGTTGAAGTGGTGATCACGTGGAACGCCGGCGACGGCGAGACGCTGAGCGCCCGAGCGGCGGATCAAGGCACCGATTGCGTGATCGCGTGCGGCGGCGATGGGACCCTCAACGAGGTCGTCAACGGTCTCGACGGACGCGACGTGCCGCTCGGCGTGGTGCCGCTGGGTACGGCCAACGATTTCGCTCGGCAGACGGGCATTCCGGAGGATGCGGATCATGCCATGGATGTTATCCTGCGCCGCAAGCCCGTGCGTATCGATACGGCGTCGATGAACGGTCGCCGGTTTCTGAACGTGAGCACGGGTGGAGTCGGCGCGGAGGCGACGCAGCAGACGCCCGCCGACGCGAAAGCCTCGCTGGGTCCTCTTGCCTACGCCATCACGGCGGTGCGCATGCTCGCGGGCCAGCAGCAGCGGCACGCGAACTTTACGAGCGCCGGCTTTGGCCTCGACGTGGATTTTCTCGCGTTCGCCGTTGGCAGTGCGCGCGTGACCGGCGGGGGGACGATGATGACACCCGATGCCAGTGTCACGGACGGTCTGCTCGATCTGTGCGTCATTGAGGCCATGTCGCGCCGCGATTTCGCGCGCCTGTCGCTGAGTGTAAAGAAGGGCGAGCATCTGGGCCTGCCAGGCGTGCACTACGCGCAATTGCCGTGGCTCAAGGTGGTGGGCAGCGAGTCGCTCAGCGTGAATCTGGATGGCGAGGGTGTGGAGGCGCAGAGCTGCGACTACCGAGCGCGTCGCGCCGATCTGCTGGTGCACGTGCTGCATCTGCCGGGCGAGGAGGGCAAGAGCGTGGGGCTGTAGGACGGTAGGACCGTAGAACGTCTAAACAGCAAAACGGCACACCAACTGTCTGGGTGTGCCGTTCGTAGTTGCAGTCCTACAGTCCTACGGTCCTACAGCTGTTACTTGCAGAACTTCTTCATCGAGCCGTCGATGAATGGACCGTACTGCGGCACCGCGCCAAGAATTTGCTTCGCAGCGTCTGGGCTCACCGAGCCACCGCGCGGCATGTACTGACTGACCATGCTGAGCAAGTCGTTCGCGTTGCGGAATTCCTCGCAGGACTTGGACGTCTTCAGATTGTCCGTCGAGTTGGCGAGTGTCTGAAATGCGGACACGGCGATGAGGAACGCGGCATTCGCGCTGGGATTGATTTCGTCGGATGCCTTGAGGAACGTAATGGCCTTCTTGAAGTCGTCGGGCTTCTTGGAAGCCACGCCTGCCTTGTACGCCGTATTTCCAAAACCGAGAAGGAACTGGGCGTCACGATCCTTATTCGTCGGATCCGCGGCGAGGTCCGCCCTCACCGCCTTGATCGCATCGTCGGTCGATCCAAGATCGTTGGAGATCTGCGCGAGCAGCATCGTGGCGCCGGACACTTTGGGATCGACTTGCAACGCGCGCTCGAGTGTGGCCTTGGCTGCCGGCAGCTGGCCCGCGCGGCGCTCGTTCTGTGCCTTCATCACGAGCAGTGACGCGCTCTTCGGATAGCGTGCGGCGCCCGTCGAGGCGAATTCCGCTGCCCGCGCATACGCGCTGTCTGCCTGGAGATCCTGCACCTGACGGAAGAAATAGTTCGAGTCCGCCGCCGCCGTATCCAGTGCGACGTACGCGAGGCCCGCCGGCACCGACTCCTTGAAGTTGCGAGCGGCGCGCAGCACCAGCCAGTACGTCCGCGCGTACTGCGGATCGCCCGGATTGTCAGCGACGAGCTGCTTGGCCGTTGGAATGGCCTCGCCCGCCTTACCCGACATGATCAGCTCCGCAATCACCTGCTCGCGCAACGTCGAGTTGGTGGGGTCGGCTTGCATCAGCCCGACGAGCGACTGCATGGCGTTCGACGTGTCGTGCTTCGACTTGTAGGCATCGTACTGCAGTTGGTACGCGATGCGGCTCACCTTGTCGAGATTGATGACGTCACGAGTAATCGCGATGACAGAATCCTTCCATGGTCCAGTCGAATCTGCGGTGGTCTTGTACGCCGCATACGCACTGGCGAGGCAGAGTCGCACCAGCGTGCCCTTCGGATAGTCGCTCATGCCCTTTCGCGCGGCGGCGATCGCTTCGGCCGGCTTGTTCGCGCGAATGAAATTCTCGCAGTCCGAGTTCGCCTTGAGCTGCTTGCGCGCGTTGTCGTACTCGCGCACGATCTGCTTGGCGACATCGCCCATGTTGTTGGACTCGACGCTCAGCAGCGGCTGCGACAGCGAGGCGTCGCGCGGCAGGAACAAGCGCGCGGCCACGCGGTAGCCGTTCGTGCCGCGCGTGACCGTGCCATCGATCACCTCGTCGGCGCGCAGAAGCTTCGCGAGCTCCTTGATATCGTTGGGGCTGAGGGCCGAGTCGGGCTTGTAGCCGGACTGCACCAGCGTGCCGTCGATGTCTTTTTTCGAGTTCGGCATCAGCGCGCGAATATTGAAATCACTCGCGATGCGGGTCCGAAGCTCGTCGGCGATCTTGACGCCAGCTTCCTGGTCACCCCGGAAGGCGGTCACGAGCACGCGCCGCGTGTCCGGCCCAGGCATCTGCTGCCGTGGCTGCGCAGAGGCAACGGGCGCAAACGACACGGCCAACAGTGTGGCGAAGCCGGCAGCGAGAGACGCAGAACGAAACGAATCCTTCACAGTCGTAGCCTCCAAAACGTTGTTCCTTCGTACCCGTACAAGGCCCGCAGGGTCCAGCGTCACCAATCCCGGCAGGAACGATGGGCGAAGAGGGATTCGAACCCCCGACATCCTGTGTGTAAGACAGGCGCTCTAACCAGCTGAGCTATTCGCCCGGCGAAACGCTCGCACGAGCGAGGCCTTCGCCGACCGCGCTCGCCAGGTGTCCTTCGCTTGTGCTGAACGGCTCTGGTCTTCGTTCGTGGAGCTACTTCAGAATTGCAATCGGCACGAGCACGCAATACCCAGCTACGAGCAAGATCGGTGCAATCGTCGTCCCACCGCGCGCCAAATCGGCGTAACCGAGCAGAATCGTGACGATCGCGATCCCCCACCAGAGCCACGGGTACCGCTGAGATGCCGTTTCCGTCGATGCCGTATCTGTCGATGCCATAAGGCATTAACGGTATTCCTGCACCGAATGAGTGTCAAGCGAGCATTGAGACGTTTAATCGACACGTAATGGACTGACTCCCTCGAGCACTTATCCGGGATCCCGGTTGGATGATAGAGGGCCATCCGGGCCGGACGAGAGAGGGCGCTCCAGCAAAGCGGTCAGCGCACTTTCCCTTTCCGCTTTTTCTGCTGCGACATCAGCAGCAACCAAAGCCCGCATCCGCCCCCGATCTCGCGCTCGGCGCGCAAGCACGAACGGCAACAGCAACACCGTGCACACGAGCATGGCGATCGAGAGATTCGCGAACAGCGCCAACCCGCCATACCGGCGCTGCGTTCGCTGCTGGTACTCCCGCTCGAATCCGGCGAGCGTGAGACCGAACGACTGCCGTATGGCACCGTCGAGCGAGGAACCGGCTCCCCAATACTGAAAGAAGAGCGTCAACCCGCGCGCCGGGTCGAGCGACGCCAGCTCATTGACCGCGCGATAGCTCAGCGCGTAGGCCCACTGGGCCGACGTCGCGCCCCCGCGAAAGGCGGCCTCGAGCTCATCGAGCGACGGCGTCCCGCGCACGGCGAGCGCGATGTTGGCCGCGAGCACATCGTCGCGCCGCCACTCGTGCGCCGACACGCTCGCGTACCCTTCGTCGAACCATCGCGGCGGGCGATTGCCCAAGCGTTCGTGCAGCGCCAGATGCGCCAGCTCGTG
>JANMAY010000009.1:0-5472 GCA_031360095.1 Gemmatimonadaceae bacterium | reverse complement strand
CCGTCGGTCGTGATGGCGACGTTTCGTCCTCGCAGCGCTGGCTGCTGGTAGTCGCCGCCGGCAATCACGCCATTCCTCGAATCGCGGAACGCGACGGAGAACACTCCCGCCGATGCCACCCCTGCCCTGAGTGGCGTGTCGCGCACCGTCCAGCTCTTCCCGCGGTCGGGCGAGTGAAAGATTCGCGCTGCGGAGGCGCCGCCCGTCCCGAACCACACGTCGCGCGATCCATGCACGGTCAGGCAGCTCCCGCTGGCGGCAAAAGCACCTTCGCCGGGCATGGCGGGAGGAAGGAGCTCCGGCGGCACTTCGCGCCATGTGGTGCCGCCGTCGCTGGTCATCACGACGAGAAACTTCCCGTCCACCGGGTCGCTGATCGCGATGCCGTGCTCCGCGTCCCAAAACCGAATCGCGTCGAAGAACGAGCCTTTCCGCGTCGCCGAAAATCGCAGCGACCACGTGCGGCCGCCGTCGGTCGTCCGATAGATGCGCGAGGAGTCCGCAATGCTCATGACGTGAGCGACCCGCGCCGATGTCGCCGCGATGGCCCGAAAGTCGAGTGCCGACGCGCCGGGCACGGTGTCGTGTGTCCAGGTGCGCCCGCCATCAGTCGTGTGAAGTACCGTTCCGCGCGCTCCGCTGGTCCAGACGACTCGCGGCGACACGACGCTCAGGCCCCGCAGCTCGGCATCGGTTCCAGTCGCGAGGGCGATCCACTGGGCCCGCGCGCCGGACGTCCCGAAGAGAAGGAGTACCACGATTTTGGAGGCGCAACGCGTCAGAAAAGACATTGATCTGGGGAGGGGAGACTGGCCCGGACGGGGAACGAGGTATGGAGTATGCCTTGCACTGGCATTCGGAAGCCAGCATCCGGCGGCCGAACGCCGCAGAACTCCGGAGACATCATGATGATCGGGAGCGAGGGAGAGCGGTTCGCGCTGCGTGTGATGGAGGAGGTACGCCGGTGGCCGGGGGTGGAGATGCGGCCGCATGCGAGTGCGACGAATCCCGGTGACGACGACGGCATCGAATTCCGCTTGAATGGCCGCCAGATTGGTCACGTCCACCAGGACTGCTCGTTGCACCTGCCCCTCACGAAGGCGCTGAAGGAAAGCGTGGTGCGGGAGCAGCTTGCCGAGCCGTTGGAATTTGCTCCGCGATCGGGCTGGGTGTCGTTCAACGCGTTTTCTCTGGATGCGGCCGACCGAGCCATCTGGCTGCTGCGGCTCAACTACGTTCGGCTGCGCCGCCAGCGCCTCACTCCTCACGCCGCCGCAAGCTCCGAGCTGCTTCAGCTCCACGAGGCCAAGCTGGGCGACATGAGTCCGGATGTGACCAAGGTGTTGCGGAGCACGCAGGTACGGTCGCGCCCTCGGCCTCTTCCAACGCTGGAAGCGTGAGAGAAACCTGCGTGGCCGCGCGTCCGTAGGTCAGCCATCGGACGCGCGCAGCTCCAACGCCGGCACGTCCTGGCACTCATCGCGGGAGCTCGCTCATGTGGCTGTTGCTGAAGGGTCTTGCACTGAGGTTCATCGTGGGACGAACCGTGGGCGGCGCATTCTCGCTGCTCCTGCTCCTCCTCGTTCCCCTCGGCGGCGTTCTGAAATTCATCGGGCTCCCGCTGCTGCTCATCCTGGGCGTACTCGGCGCACCGATCTTCCTGCTGCTCGCAGCGATCGGCTTGCCCGCGCTGTTCGTCGTTGGCGTTGGCGGAGTTTTGCTGCTGATGCTCGGGATCTTTCTCTCGCTGGGCATCCTCGCGATCAAGATCGTACTGCCGATCGTGCTGATCGTGTGGTTCGTGAAATGGGTGCGGCGCCGCTGGGCGAGCGAGCCGGACTTGGATGCGGGCGCAGCTCCCGGCACGCCATAAGACGACCGATCGCGACGACGCCCGAACTACCGGTCAGCGTCAGGCCCGGGTGAATCGGGCGCACGATTGCCGCGCCGCATGCGCGCTTTGAGCCATCGCCATCGCACGTACGACATCACGACGAACACCGCGGCAAGCTCGCTCGCGAGCGGCCAGTCGACGTTCATACGCCGAACTGGCGGAGGTGGTGGTCGAAGTGCCGGTAGGCCACCACACCCCATTCACGGCCGCTCATTGCTCCAAACGCCGGATGAACGGGCCACGGGCCGCGCGGATCGAGCGCGGAAAACCGCTCGATCGCGGTGAGCAAGGTGTCCATCTCGCCGCTCCACTCAGACGGCGCGCGACTGATCAGCTCGGGCGCGGTGGGCATGCCCTTTGGAAAGGGCAGCAGATAGATGGCGAACTGCTTCAGTGGAAAAAACCGGAGCGGCAGCTTTTTCGAACGCGTGGGGAGCTCTCCCGTTGCCATGCGGACGGCATCGGTGAGATGTGTGAGCATCTGCGGCGCGTTCATCTTGCCCCAGCGCCCGTGTGCGTCGGGCGTGAGACGCCGAATGCGTTCGATGATGATGCGCCGGTCGCGCGGCGTGTGCATGCTTCTCATCGAAGGCGCTTAGGCTCCGATCGAGATGCCCGCCGACACCACATGATCGCGCGGGTCCGAGACCGAGCGGCTCGCTCGCCGAAAGTATCCAACGCGGCCTCCAACACCGAACAACAGCATCCAGTGCACCTCCGCCCCCACGTACGTCGTGTGCGGACTCGCGTTCCACGGTTCGTCGCCCGTGCGCATGAGGGCACCGCGCAACGAGTAGCCCGAGCCGAGCAGGCCCCGCATGCGAAAGTATCCGACGGACAGCTCGGTTCCCTGCCGCCCGGGTTCGATGGTGGCGATCATACCGTCGTTCCGCCGCCTGCTTCCAATGAGCGCACCGGCGGCCACGGAAAGGCGAAGCGGCATCCCGTAGTGAACGCCAACCGCGGTGGAGACATACGGTACGGCGTCTGGTGTGGATGGTGTCTGGGCGGCGAGCGCGAACGGAACGAGACAGGCGAGGAGACCTCTTGCGGCGTGACGCATACGAGAATGCTGCACACGCGGAGCGTTCGCGGCTAGCGCCATCAGGACGCCCCCGTTGGAACGTCCGGGCCTCGCGAACGCCGGCGCTCGAACACACCACCGGCGAGTACCGCCAGTGGGCTGAGGAGCGCGAGGCTGAGCGCGTACCAGCGCGGCTCTCCAGGCCGGTCCGCCGTGTTGCGTAGCACGGGCACGATGCCGGAGACGAACAACGTGAGCGCCAGAAGAAAGACGGTGAAGAATGAACGCCCGAGTGTGACACGACTGGCCGTGAAGCCGCCGGCAAACGCCCCAAAGACGCTCAACGCGATGACGACCGCGCGATAGACCGGAGTGGGTTGAAAGTTTTTTGGATCGACGCCGCGCAGCGCACCCAGCGTCGCGATGATGGTGCCGACGCCGACGATGAGAACGATGACGCCCAGACCCGCGAGCAACGCCAGCACAGGACGCACGAATGACGGCGGTGGCGGAGCAACCGATCCGGTCACCGGAACACCTGGGCGAGATGATGCTCCAGGTGATCGACATAGTCGTTCATCAGGTATTCCAACGTTGCGGGCTCGTCGTCCGGAAGAGGATGAAATGCAATCTGATCCAAGTTGTGTCGAACCGTCAGACGCCCGCGCACTTCGCGCGGAATGGCGCTCATGACTCGAGCGATGTGCTGATTGTACAGCCGCCACAGCGTGTAGACCTCGATCCAGGGCGTTGTCTGATAGCGCTGCCGCGCCACCCATTTGTCCTGCTCGTAGCCTGGAAACACGAGATGGTTCTGATCGGCCGCGCGTACGAAACGCTGGTGATTGTTGGTTGCCGAGTCGATGAGGTGGCCCATGATCTCCACGATGGACCATTTGCCTGGCTCACGCGCCCGCGTCGCCTCGTCGGCGGAAATTGCGAGCAGCCGAGGCATCGCATCGTCGATGACGCGATGGAGCCGCACCCCTGCGGGCGAGAGGTCGCTCACTCCGCGTCCGTGTAGAGATCACTCACATCCGCCGCCGCGAGCTCGACGAGAAACTCCGCACATCGCGTTGTGACTTCGCTGCTGTAGCGCGCGCCTTTCTCCGCGGTTGCCAGCGCCGGATTGCCCGTACCCGTATCGGCCGAGACCTCGGTCCACCGCCGCGGCGACCACGCCCATCCCTCACGCAGCGCAGTGATCCGCCACCTGCGCTCGGCACCGGCACCCGCTTCCGACAGTGGACGCACGAGCTCGGGCGCCACGTGCAGCATGACGCTCGTCTCCAACTCTCCCGCGTGGTCGCCGAGGTCGGTGAAAATCGCTGAAGGTGTGCCGAGCTTGTACCAGTTGAGCGTCGTGAGGAATACAGTCGTGTGCGGCTGGAGCTCGCGAATCATCTGGCGAAAGTCGTTCCCGCCGTGACCGTTCAGCACCACGAGCTTGCGAATGCCCTGCCCCTCCAGGGCATGCACGAGGTCACCGAGCAGCGCGGCCTGTGTGCTCGGATTCATGTTGAGACACAGCTTGATGTCGAGCTGCCCGGTATTCACGCCAAACGGAACGGTCGGCAACACGACCACCTTGGCGCCGCGCTCCCACGCCAGTCGCGCCGACTCCGCGGCCAACGCGTCGCACTGAATGGTGTCGGTGGCGTACGGGAGGTGGTAGTTGTGCGCCTCGGTGGCGCCCCACGGCAGCACGGCCACCTCGTACGCGGTGGCGTCCACGGTTTTCCACGTGGATTCGGCGAGGATGTAGGGTCGCGTCGGCATCGATGGAAACTCACCGGTGCCGCGTGGAGACGCCAGCGTCACCGCGTGACGATTCGCGCGACCTCGGCGCCCACCGTTGCCGCGCTCCATGCAAGCAGTGCGGCGAAAAGCAGGGTAGCGCCGAGCAGCGCGATGGGTGGAAGGCTCATCGCGCCCGCGACCACAGTGCCCACTCGCCCGACGGGTCCGGCGACGGCATCGATCACGAGCAGAAGTCCCCACGCTTCTACCGCCGCGAGCGCGATGTGCGCCGACCGGCCGCCCTGCGCGCGATAGACGACGCCCGCAACGAGCGCCACGACGGCAATGCCCCACCATCCGACAACCCATGTCGCAGCGGACATCGATCCGACGATCAGCAGATAGAACAGCACCGTGCGTTTCATCGCTGTGGACTCAACGTCAGTGTGGCGCGACGCTGCGTCGAAGAAAGCGCCGACGGAGTTCGCGGCAACCGCACGCTATCGAGCTCGCCCTTCGCCCACTGTGGAATGCGATCCCGATACCGCTCGCTCACCGGATTGCCCGATTGCCCGCCCGGATAGGTGGCCCACGCGCGCACCTCATCGCCCAGCTCGACGACCATTCGCCAGCTTGGCCCATGCGTTCCCGAGCCGGAGAACGGATTCAGCGTCGCTGTTCCACCCTGCACAGGAAGATCGCGCACCGACAGCGCCGGGAGGCGCAACAGGTGATTGATGTTCGCAAACCGCACGTGGTCCCAGCGCCACCCTTCACCAGCGGGATCGCCATAGCGTTGGCGCGTCGACTCCAT
>JANMAY010000318.1:0-14916 GCA_031360095.1 Gemmatimonadaceae bacterium | reverse complement strand
GTTGCTCATCGGGGCTTTCTTGTAGATCAGGCCGAGCCAATTCGTGTTCGGATACTTGATCGGATCGACACCCGACACGGTGCTGTCGATGAAGCCCGCGCTGTACTTCACTGCCTGGTTGGAGTTCCGGTATACCTGATTGACCGCCTCGAGCTCGGTGCGAATGTCCACGCGCTGGGGCATGTCTTGCGCGACCTGCTGCGCGACATAGCCATCGTACGTGATCTTGAGGCCGCCCGTATTGCGTCCGCGACGCGTCTTGACCAGCACCACACCATTCGCGGCGCGCGCGCCGTAGATCGCCGCCGATGCGGCGTCCTTGAGCACGGAGACACTTTCAACGTCGAGCGGATCGAGATTGTTCAGATCTCCGACGACGCCATCAATGAGGATGAGCGCGCCGTTGTTGCCCAGTGTTCCGGTTCCACGAATGCGGATCGTGCCACCGTCTCCGCCAGGACGGCCGCCAAAATCCTGCACCGTCACACCGGGCATGTAGCCCTGAAGACTCTTTGTCACGTTCGAGACGGGACGCTTGGCGATTTCTTCGCCGCCGACGACGTCAGCCGCACCGGTGACTGTCGCCTTCGTCTGCGTCCCGTACCCGGTCGCGACGACGCGCTCCAGCTCCACGGGCGCCCGGACAAGACGAAAATTCACCGTGGCCGTCTGCCCGGCGGTGATGGCTACCGCTTGCTCCTGCAAGCGATATCCGATGAGTCGCACGCGCACGGTTCGCGTGCCCTGGGGCACGCCGCCGAGCGCGTACCGACCCGTCGCACTACTGGCAGTCGCGAGCGACGCGCCATCGACGCTCACACGGGCGCCGATGAGCGGCGCGCCAGCGGAATCGGTCACGGTGCCACTGACTTGACCGGTGGCTTGTGCAGCGGATCGCGCGGGGACGGCGAGGACCGCGAGCGCACAGAATGCGAGGAGCAGCCGAGAAGAGCTGGCCATGACGTATCTCACGCCTCTGCAAGAGGTGAGGAAGGTGGGCAACGGTAGCAACGAGGAAAATCGATGTTCGTCGAACCGCTTTCACGAAGTTCAATTGGTTCGGCATTCTGGCGTTTGTTCGTTGGAAAGGCAATACTTCCCCGCACAAAAGGCCAAAGTTCGAATCGTACCGGTTCAAGTGAGCAACGCATGCCTGGACGAAGCCGTCCCAGCCCAACCGTGCCACCACACACGCCAACTGCCGGCGTAGTGGTGAAGACGCCGACCATCTCCGATGTCGCATCACTCGCCGGAGTGGCCAAGTCCACGGTTTCAGCCGTGCTGAACCACAAGGACAGCATCAAGGACAGCACGCGTCGCAACGTGCTCCGCGCCATCGACGACCTTCACTATCGCCCGAGTCGCTCGGCACAGCGCGGCTTCCGTCACGTGCCGCAACGCAGCCTCAGCTTCATCATCAAGGAGGCCGAGAACACGTACTACGCTGAGGTGCTCACCGGCATTCAGGAAGTGGCGGCCGAGCACGGCTATCTCGTGTTCGTGAGCAGCTCTGAGGGGAAGTACGAGCTCGAACATCGGATCGTGGAGCAGTGCATGGAGCGCGAAATAGGAGGCGTGATCCTGGCGCCCATCCGGCACGACGACACCGATCTGTCGCACATCTTCGAATTGAAGCGGCAAAGCATTCCCTTCGTGCTGCTCGATCGGGTGCACGGCGTGCCGGCAAGCTTCGTCGACGTCGACAATGTCAAAGGCTCGGCTGACGCGGTGCGCTACCTCATCGAACAGGGCCACTCGCAGATCGCCCATTTCGCGGGGCCCGACTACTCGGAGCATACCCGCGCGCGCGCCGACGGCGTTCGCAAGGCGTTCAGCCATTCCCATCTGAAATTCGACGACTCGATGATCATTCCGTCGGGAGACTCGCACGAGCAGGGCTATCGCAGCGCACTGCAATACTTCAGCGGGACGAAGAAGACCCGTCCTACGGCCGTGACGTGCTACAACGATCTCGTCGCGCTTGGCGTGATCAAGGCACTGCGCGAGCTCCGCATCAGCGTGCCGGACGACGTCTCCGTCATCGGGTTCGACGACCTGCGACTGCTGGAATTGTTCCCACAACAACTCACGACGGTGCGCGTTCCCAAGTACGAGATGGGACGACGGTCCGCGGAGATGCTGATTCGCGACATCGAATCACAATCCAAGTCATCACCCGAAAAGGTGCGGCTGGAGACGACGCTGATGATTCGGGAAACCACGCGGCGGCTTTGAGCGCAACGTCGGGAGCGCGAGTGTGACCCATGCGACCCGGTACGGGTTGAGCGTCGAAAGGCATCAGGACGACGACAACCGGTGATCACCATGCAACTCTTCAGGACACTCACGAGCATCGCGATCGTTGCGAGCTCCATCGCCTGTGCGGGAACGACCGGTCCGAGTGGCGATCCGCCCGGTAGCCAGGCCCCCGTGCTGGAGGCGCTTCCCCGCCCCCTCACCTCCGGGGAGGTGAAGGTCGTCGCCGCGGCAAACGATTTTTCGTTCGCCTTGTTTCGGCAGCTCAGCATGGCGCAAAAGGATTCGAACGTCTTCACCTCTCCCCTGAGCGCAACCATGGCGCTCGGTATGGCGATGAATGGCGCGGCTGGGCCGACCTACGATCAGATGCGGACGACCCTCGGCTTCGCCACCGCCCCGGACGCCGAGATCAACGAAGGGTACAAGTCGCTGATTGCGCTGCTGCGTGGGCTCGACGCCACCGTCGACTTCCGCATCGCGAACTCCATCTGGTATCGCAACGGCTTCCCACTCAATCAGAGCTTCTTCGACCTGACGAAGTCGTCGTTCGACGCGCAGGCGACCGCGTTGGACTTCAGCAACCCGGCATCGGTGAAGACGATCAACAATTGGGTGAGCGCAGCGACCGCGGGAAAAATCCCGACGATTCTCGATGCGATCGACCCCGATCAAGTGATGTTCCTGATCAACGCCATCTACTTCAAGGGAAGCTGGCGCAACAAGTTCGACGTCGCCGAAACGAAGGACGCGCAGTTCCATTCGGTGGGCGGCGATCAGCCCATGAAGCTGATGCACCGGCACGGCAAGTTTCTCTACATGCAGACGCCGGATTTCGAGGCCGCGGACCTGCCGTACGGCAACGGTGCATTCACGATGTCGGTGCTGCTGCCGCGGCAGGGAAAGAGCGTGGAAGCCTTGGCGGCTTCGCTCCAGCGGAGCGAGTGGTCGACGTGGACGACACAGTTCCGCGAGGTGACGAACGACATTTATTTGCCGAGGTTCAAGCTCGAGTGGGAGCGCTCGCTCATCGGCGATCTCAAGTCACTCGGCATGCGCGACGCGTTCATTCCGAACGGTGCGGACTTCACCCGCATGTCACCGCAGGGCAAGAGTCTGTACATCAATGTGGTGAAGCAGAAGACCTATGTGGATGTCAACGAAGAAGGAACGGAGGCCGCGGCGGTGACGAACGTAGGAATCTTTCCGACATCGGCTCCTGCTCCGATGCGCGTGGATCGGCCGTTCATCGTGGTGATTCGCGAGCGCTTGTCGGGCACGATCGTGTTCATGGGCAAGATCGTAAAGATGTCCTGATCGTTGGCGCCGCGAGCGCGAAAGACAAAGGGCTGGCTTCACCGAGGTGAAGCCAGCCCTTTCTTGTCCACGACGTGGGGCTATGGGCGTGGCTTGGCTGTGCGCTGCTCGGAGGTCGAGCTGGGCTGGCTGGTGGTGGTGCCGCTGTTGCTCGAGCCGCTGTTGCTCGAGCCGCTGTTGCTCGAGCCGGTGTTGCTCGAGCCGGTGTTGCTCGAGCCGTTGTTGTTCGAGCCGATGGACGAAGGCTGCGAGGGTTGCGATGGTGCGCCTGGACGCTGCGTATATCCACCCTTTTCGACGCGGCCGTGCGAAGATTGCGTTGCATTGGTGACGATCACCACCGGCGGATAGTAGTAGCCGTATCCATTGTTACCGTAGTTGTTGCCATAATTGTTGCCATAGTTGTTGCCGTAGTAGCCGGAGCCATAGCGGGATCCGTATTGGTAGTCGTAGGGCGAGTAGCCATATCCCCACGGATCGTAGCTCGGATACGCGGTCACGAAGACGCGACGACCGACACTCACGTCATCATTTGCATCGCGCCGCTCTGGGCGATCGATGGCGAACGCGCGCGGGTTCGAGACGGCAACCAACGCGTCGGTCACACGCGCCGGCACGCCGGCGTCTGCGAGCGCCACGAGATTGCGCGCGGTGAGGTCGAACGGCTGGTGGCGCTCGAGCAACCACGCTTCGACCACCGCCGCATCACTCGAGCGAACGGCGTCGATTACCGCATTCGTTCCGACGGCGGCGCCGGCCGCTACACGTGCGCTCTGCGTTGCCATCGTACGGCCTGTCAGCGTCCGCGCGAGGTCCGCGGGCAGACCAGCAGGAATGCCCGCGTCACGGTAGCGAGCGACGCGGACGTTGTCGCCGCCCCCGGCGGAGACACCGCGGATGTCCAGCCACTCGCCGGCGGGTGAGATGGCGAGAATGCCCGATGTCGATGTACGGATTCCCTCGCACGTCGCCGTCGACTTCAGGTACACTCGGCGCTCATCCGCAGACCACTGCGCGCGCTGCACTCCGGTGCACCCGGTGGCTTCGACGGCTTGGTCGCGGCCGCTCGCGTCGAGCGTGGTGTTCGAGATCAGCTTTCCGTCGGCCACGGTCGTCACGTCCACGACATTTGCGTTGCTGGACGGCGTCACGCACACCGTCGGCGCAGCGGTCCTTTTCTCTCGCACGGCCGCATTCTCGTCGTCGGCGATGCCGCTCCAACAGCCGATCCACGCCTGCCAGCGTGTACTCGTGGCAGTCTGAGCAAAGCTCGGAACCGCGCTGAGCACGACTGCCGACGTGGCGCTCGCGACGATCAAGGTGCGGCGAAGGTACGTGTTCATCAGAAGGTCCTCATGCTGCAGAGAGGGTGAATCGATCGCTTACAGTCTGAATGAAATACCGAGTGTCGCTGAAATGCCGGAGAGATCGATTTTGTCGAACCCCCCGAAGTCTCGTCCGAGCCCCGCCTTGGCGCGAAGGTAACGCGCGTCGGCAGTGACGGCGATCAAGGGAGTGAGGCTGTAGTCCACCCCACCCATCGCCTGGACTGCTGGCGACCAGCCATCGGAGATGAAATGGTCGCGAAATACGTTCGTCGTCTTGTAGTCGATGAAGTCGCCCTGCTGCTCGAAGCGGTACCAGATCGCTCCCGCGCCGGCCCCAACCCACGGAACGATCGTGGTCGGAATCCAGGCGAGGCGTCCGACCGACCGGCCAGGCGATACCAGATTGAACCGCGCATTCGCCGTGAGTGGAACGCGCTGGAAGGTGGTCGTCTGCTCGATGGGCCGGTCGTTGTTGTCGACGAACTTGCGAAACTCAGATCCCTTGCTCGCGCGTGAATAGCCTGCATCGAGCGTCAGGTCGATGCGTCCCAGCGGCATGGCGAGCTCGAGACCAGCGTTGAGTCCGCTGAAGTCGCTGCGTTTGAGGGTGAGTTGGTCCGTCGTGAATGCAAACAGGTCGCTGCCCGCGCTCGCGTGTGAATAACCGCCGCGCACGCCGATCCGCACATTCGGTGCGTGAAAGAGAAAGCCATCTCCATAGATTTGCGCGTGCAGCGGCGCGGCGACGACGCTCGCCAGAACAGCAGCGCGGAGGCAGCGTTGGAGGAGGCGGCGACGGCGAATTGACATAGGAGTGTCCTCGAGGCGAAGGCGCACTGAATTCACGACACCAGCGGGTTGAATCGAACAATAGTATACAATTTTCTAATTAGCAATAGTATACAATTCCCACGCCGATCGGGCCAGGCGTGGCCCCCTCCGCCTTCCTTATAGACGATACTCCGTGCGGAGTTCCCTTTCCGCTCGTGTCGCAAGCACCATGCTCCGCCTATCTTGTTTTCTCGTCGGCCAGAAGGCAAGGCGCGGCCCGTTGCACTTCGTTCTCGCGTCGCAACCAGCGACGAGCCAGGCCACCGAGAATCCTCCACTATGCACATGACCTTCCGCTGGTTCGGAGCCAGCGACCCGATCCCCCTTGCACACATCCGGCAGATTCCGGGCGTGAATGGTGTCGTGAGCGCGCTGTACGATGTACCTGTGGGCGACGCGTGGCCGAAGGGCAAGCTGGCCGCGCTTGCCGAGGTGATCGATGCCGCCGGGCTGAGACTCGCGGTCGTGGAAAGCATCCCCATTCATGAAGACATCAAGCTCGGACGCCCGACACGTGACAGGCTCGTTGACGAGTACTGCACGAGCGTGACGCACATGGGCGAGCTCGGCATTCCGGTGCTGTGCTACAACTTCATGCCGATCTTCGACTGGACGCGCACGAACCTCGCGATGCCCCAGCCCGATGGATCGACTGCACTGGCATACGATCATGACGACTTGCAGCGCATCGATCTCTCGAAGGGAACGGGTGATCTCCCGGGCTGGGCGACGGCGTACGACGCGCAGTCCCTCGGCGCATTGATCGCGGCCTACAAGGACGTGAACGAGGAACGGCTCCGGGAAAACTTCGCCTACTTTCTCGAGCGGGTCGTTCCGGTGGCGGAGCGTGTCGGTGTGAAGATGGCGGTTCATCCGGATGATCCACCGTGGCCGATCTTTGGACTGCCACGCATCGTGTCCACCGCTGCCGATCTCGATCGCATTACGAAGGTCGTGGATCTTCCGGCGAATGGCGTGACGTTCTGTACCGGATCGCTCGGTGCCAATCCCGCGAACGACCTGCCGGCAATGGCGCGCGCGCTCGGCAAGCGTGGGCGCATCCACTTCACGCACGCGCGAAACGTGAAGTGGGACGGAGACAAGAAATTTCACGAGAGCCCGCACCCAACGCGGTTCGGGAGTGTCGACATGCACGGAGTGCTCACCGCGCTCCATGAAACCGGCTTCGACGGACCAATGCGCCCCGATCATGGGCGCATGATCTGGGGCGAGACCGGGCGCGCGGGCTACGGGTTGTACGATCGCGCTTTGGGGGCCACGTATCTACAGGGACTCTGGGAGGGAATTGCGCGGGGCGCATCTCCCGCTGCGCAATAAGGCGCGTACGCGATTCTATTGTCGCGATTCGTGACAAACTCGCTTCAGGTATTGTGCGAACAGCGACGTAACTGCTCGTTGACTCAATCGTCGTAAGGCGGTACACTGTGGATCACGTATGACAAACAACGCCGCGCTCAACCGAAACTGTCTCATTAATCCGAACTCCATCGGGAGACTCGGCTAGGCGCGCGCGTGCAGTGCACGACAGATCAAGCGCCTACCGGATTCGATCTGGTGGGCGCTTTCAGTAAGTGATGGGGTGTAGGTCAACTGGCAGACCGCCTGACTGTTAATCAGGAAGTTGGAGGTTCGAGTCCTCCCGCCCCAGCTTGCGTTCCATGTACCCGCCACGGAAAATGGCGCCGGCGTTTCTGCCGGCGCCATTTTGCGTTCACTCCGGACGCAATCGTCTAAGTCCCCACTGTGTTGGCGACCTTTTCTTCCAACGTGTCGTCGCGATTGTAGATGTCATCTCCAAAGAAGAGCTGACCGTCGCGAAAGTACGCCGTGAAGTACACGATGTAGACGGGAATCTTGGGCGAAACGCGGACCTGCTTGTTGTCGCCGCCGCCGTTCATTGCCTGCTCGACGCGGGTGGCATCCCAGCCGAGCACCCACTGCGCCAGTTCCGCCGGCTTCTCGAGCCGAATACATCCATGGCTCGCGGCGCGGTCTTCCTGCTTGAACAGCGCCTTTGCCGGTGTGTCGTGCAGGTAGATGTTGAAGTTGTTGGGGAAAAGAAATTTCACGAGTCCTAATGCGTTCTTTCCGCCCGGACGCTGACGGATGCGGCGCGCGCCGCCGTCGCTGTACCACTCCATGTTCTCGCGTTCGAGATACCCGGGATTCGAGGCGAGCTTGGGAACGATCTCCTTCGCCTGAATGCTCGGAGTGATGTTCCAGTAGGGGCGGAACGCGACAGTCTCCATGGAATCGCTGAAGACGGGTGTGGACTTCCCCTCGTATTCGTCGCCGACGACGACCTTCATGGAGAGCGTTTTCTGCCCACTGTCGTAGGCGTCCAAGCGGAACGACGGTACGTTGACATAGACGTAGCGCGAGCCGAGGGACCGGGGAAGCCAACGGTGCCGCTCGAGATTTGCGGCGATCTGTTTCGCGCGCTCATCGGCAGAGATGTTCAGCACGGCGAGCGTTGCCTTGTCGAGCTTGCCCGTCCCTTTCATGCCGTGACGCTCCTGGAATTTCGCCACAAGTGATGCGAGCTGTGGCGCTGCGGCGGCTGCTGCGACGTTCGGCTTGGCGGTCGGCGGTGCCGCGGTGGAAACAGAATCCGCCCCCCTCGTGTCGGTTCGCGCAGAATCATCCTCCACCAATTCCTGCGTCAGTCGTGCCTGGAGCGCCGCGGCATCTGCGGTCGCCCCGGTCGCGGATGGCCAGCCTCCGCTTTGCGCAATTTTGAGGTAGCGTGCATACGCCCGCTTCAAGCCCGCGTAGTCTGGATCCTGCGGCGCCATCTCGGCGAGTGACTGCTTCATGTCCGGGTTCTCGATCCCGCGCACGATGGCGCTGTCGAGCTCCCGCGGTTGCGCAGGGATGTTCCACGCCTGCGACACTGTCTTGGGATCGACCTGGCCGATGAGCATGTCAGCGGCGTAGGCCACAAATGCCGATGTGAGCAAGACGTCCGCATCGGCGAGCGTGCCCGCGGATGCGGTATCGGTCAGTCGTTTGGCGTTGACGAGCGCGGCAATCTCACTCACCGGGTATGCCGACGTATCGAGAGCGTGCTCGGGGGCAGTTCGGATGGCTTCTAGCACCGCGTCAGCGCGGTCCTTTACACCACCTTCCTCGAGCCAGAGTGGGGAATTCTCGAAGATCGAATACACGGCGCGCACCCTGAGCCACCGATCAGGGGTGACCCACTTGGGCCGATCCTCGCTGCCGGTGCGGGCGGCGATGGCAGGCTGAAGTGTGGCGAGTGGCACGGTGAGTACACGCGTGACGCTGCGCGGGGAATATTTCGCGCGCTTGCTGCTGCCGGACTTGCAACCGGAAAGGATGGCCAGCGCGAGACATCCGGCGAGTACAGCGTGAGCGCTTGGCAGTCGCCAGCGCTGCGTCCTTGTAGAGCGAGTGGTTGGCAGGGAACTCGAAGGCAACACAAGGGAACGCTCGGGCATAACCATACCGTGGGAGGATGAGCGAGTCTATCGTTACCGAGTCATGAGTCATGTCTTGTGCCGTCGCGTGCGTCGCGCCGACAAATAGAAGAGCCGCCCCAGGTGCGGGCGGCTCTTCTTTGGTGCTGAATGGCGGAGTGTTACGACGCTCGCCGCTGGATTTTTCCCACTCCAGGCCGAATGAGCACGACCCCGTGTCCAAGTGAGCCGGCGCTTCCTCCCATCTCGCCGAGATCTCCGGCGTGGTACGCCTCTTCGCCGTGCTCGCTGGTGTCGAGTCCGGTCACCTCTTCATTGAGAGAGACGCAGACTCCCATCGTCGCGCGGATCGCCACGAGGATACCGGCAGTGGCCGCTCCGGCCAACACCATCGTCACGATCACTGCGACTGCCTGCACGCCGAGCTGGTGGAAGCCGCCGCCGGCAAAGAAGCCGTCGGCACCGGCGGGATTCACCGACTTGGTCGCGAACACGCCGGTGAGCAGCGCGCCGACGATGCCCGCGACGCCGTGGCAGGAGAACACATCGAGCGTGTCGTCGAGACTCGTGCGTGCGCGAATCTGCATTGCGGCGTAGCTCGCCAGCGCGGCGAGGACACCGATCGCGAGTGCGGCGCGTACCGTCACGAATCCCGCCGCGGGAGTAATTGCGACGAGCCCGATCACCGCGCCTGTTCCCGCGCCGACCGCCGTTGCGCGACCGGTGCGGGCGAGATCGACGAGGATCCATGCGACGAGCCCTGCGGCTGCTGCGGTATGCGTCGTGGCGAATGCCATTGACGCCAACTCGCCCGCGGACAGCGCAGAGCCCGCGTTGAAGCCGAACCACCCAAACCAGAGCAGTCCCACGCCGAACAAGGTGAGCGGAACGCTATGCGGAACCAGCGGCGCTCGACCAACAACACGGCGGCGTCCGAGTACGAGCGCGGCGACGAGTGCCGATGTTCCCGCGCTCACGTGCACGACGGTGCCTCCGGCGAAGTCGAGCGCGCCAAGGGTGCGAAGAAAACCCCCGTCGCCCCACACCCAGTGTGCGAGGGGATCGTACACCAAGGTCGTCCACGCGAGGGCGAAGACCAGATACGCGGAGAACTTCATGCGCTCCACGACGGCGCCCGAGATGAGTCCAACGGTGATGACGGCGAACATGCACTGGAACAGTGCGAAGAGCACATGCGGAATGGTTGCCGCGTACGTCGCGTTGGCTGCTGCACCAACGCCCTCGAAGCCCCACCACGAGAGGCCGCCGATGATACCGTTGCCTGGTGCGAAGGACAGGGAATACCCGATGAGCACCCACTGCACCGTAACGATGCCAAGGGGCACGAGCGACATCATGATGGTGTTGAGCGCATTCTTGCCGCGGACGAGTCCACCGTAGAACAGGGCCAAGCCGGGCACCATGATCATGACGAACGCGGTCGCGACGAGCACCCACGCGGTGTCACCCGCCGAGAGTGCGACTGGATCAGCGGCGAGGATCATACGGGGCTCCATTCGAGGTGGTCGGCGTGTCGCGCTTGCACTTCATCCGCGGTCACGGGGGTGAGTGCTTCGACGTCGCGCTCTCCGGTGCGAATGCGGACGACGCGTTCCAACGGGTGCACGAAAATTTTGCCGTCACCGACTTCACCCGTGCGAGCGGCGGCGAGAATGGCCTGAATGGTGGCTTCGACGAATGGCTCCGATACGGCCATCTCGATTTTGACCTTGTCGCGAAACTCGAGGACGAGGGCAGAGCCGCGGTAGTGCTCGACGACTTCCTGCTCACCTCCGTGGCCGCTGACGCGGACGAGGGTCATTCCCGTGACGCCCACTTGGAACAGTGCTTCTTTGACGGCATGGAGCCGTTCGGGTCGAACGATACAGGTGACGAGCTTCATGGCATTGTCCGTTGGCAAAAAGACGCGCATCGCGCACGCCGCGATGTGCACTGTAGCCCAGAGTTGCCCGAAATATGACGAATGTCAAGTGAATTGTGCAAAAAACGCACAAAAGCTGGTGCACGGGCCATCATTTTGCACAGATTCCCAACTAAGTAGCAGGAATTTATTGCATATCTGGCAGCAATAGCGTTACACTTGCCCGGACCGGATACACGGTCGTGCAGCTCCGACCGGGGTCGCGCGGCCGCACGCGCGCCACCCCCTCACGAGAAGCCTGCGATGACCACTCCTGGCCAGCGATCTGCCCCCGCCCAGCCGTCGACCGTCTCCGCGCCGCATCCGCTCGACTTCGTCTCGCTGGGCAAGATCGTCCAAATTCGCGAGCGACTGCTCAGCGCACAGGCCGCGGGTAAGGTGGTATTCCGCTTCGAGTCGGGTGACCCGAGCTTCTCGCCGCCCGCCTATGTCGGCGAGGCCGTGACCGCCGCGTTCAACGCGGGCAAGACGCATTACATCCCGAACAACGGCATTCCGGAGTTGCGCGCCGCGCTCGCCGAGAAAGTGCGGGTGAAGAATGGACTGTCGCATGTCACGAGCGACGACGTCTTCGTCACCAACGGCGCGATGCACGCCCTCAACGTCACCTTCGGCGCGATGCTCTCCGAAGGCGACGAGGTCATCATCCCCGATCCGATGTGGACGGAGGTCGCGGAGAACATTCGCCTGGCGGGCGGTGTCACCGTCGGCGTGCGGTTGTCGGCAGAGGAAGGGTTCGCGTATCGCGCGACCGACATCGCTGCCGCGATCACGCCGAAGACCCGCGCCATCTTCCTCAACACTCCCCACAACCCCACGGGCGCGGTCATCGGCCGCGACGAGTTGAAGGCCATCTACGACGTCGCCCGACAGCACGACCTCTGGATCGTGTCTGATGAAGCGTACGAAGATCTCGTGTTCGAGCCCCACCAGCACTTCTCGATCGGTGCGCTCGCCGACGCCGACGATCGCCGAATTATCAGCATCTTCTCGTTCTCCAAGAGCCACGCGATGAGTGGCCTGCGAACGGGCTATGTCGTGACGCGCGCGCCGCTGATGCACGACCGCATTCCCAAGCTCCTGCGCTGCACGATCAACGGCGTGAACAGCCTCGCACAGTGGGGAGCGCTGGCGGCGCTGAAGGGTGGCAGCGAGGCGACAGTCGGTATGCGCGACGAGTACAAAGTGCGCCGCGACATCATGATCGAAGCGCTGACGGACATCCCAGGCGTGCACCCCTTCGTGCCCGAGGGCACGTTCTTCATCTGGGCACGGCTCGAGCCCTCCGTGTACGAGCGCCTCGAGGTGCAAGATGCCGATGCGCTCTCCACCTCGCTCGCCGACGACGGCATCGGCAGCGCGCCCGGCGACGCCTTCGGTCCGAGCTATCCAGATGCAATTCGCTTCTCCTTCAGCTGCGACACGAAGATGGTGCGCGAAGGCAGTGTGAAGCTGCGCGACGCACTGCGATGAGGGACGGGACGCTGCGCGTCGCGCTGGGCGAATACGACACCGGTTGGCACCACGCCGACGCGTCGCTCGCGCGCGCGAGTGTCGTGATCTCGCGCGCCGCGTCCACCGGCGCGCGGCTCGTGGTGCTGCCGGAGATGTGCGCGACCGGATTCACGATGGAGCCGGAGCAGTACGCCGAGCATGTTCCGGGCGCGTCGTTCTCGCGGTTGGCGGAACTGGCGAGGCAGCACAGTGTGTGGCTCATCGCCGGACTTTCCGTGCGCGACGAACACGGCTATCACAACGTTGCCGCCGTCATCGATCCGAGCGGCGACCTCGCGGCGACCTACGCCAAGCAGCGTCTCTTTGCATTTGCCGACGAGCACGATCACTACTCGGCGGGTTCAGGGCCGGTGATCGTCGACATCGATGGTGTGCGTGTGAGTCCGTTCGTCTGCTACGACCTTCGGTTCCCGGAATTGTTCCGCGCTGTGGCGCCGTCGGCGGACCTGCTGGTCGTCATCGCCAACTGGCCCGCGGCGCGACGGCCACATTGGGATGCGTTGCTGCCCGCGCGTGCAATCGAAAACCTTTCGTACGTGGTTGGCGTGAATCGCACGGGCGTGGCGAACGACGTGGTGTACGACGGCGGATCGGCGGCGTACGATCCGTGGGGATTGCCGGTGGCCGTGCGCGCCGCGGTGGCGTCGCCGAGCGTTGTCGATGTGTCGGCGGAGCGCGTGCGGGCGGTGCGGGAGAAGTATCCCTTCCTCGAGGACATGAGGCAGCCGGTAGCGGTCTAGTCGAGAGGACCGGAAGCCAAACGTCACGTGCGGCGTGCGCAGTACGGCGGCTCGTGAAGCGGGCGGCGTGCGGGGTGGTCGTGAGGTGGACGGCGCCGCTCCTCACAAGAACCGCGAACGACTCATCAGCCAGTGTTGCGTAGCCCCTGCGCAATTCCAGAGAGCGTCGTCGCCAACACCTCGTTCGTTGCTGCCAGCTCGGGTGAATCAGCCGCGAGCCCGCGCTTCCGACGCAGCAGCGCAATCTGAATCAACGACAACGGATCCACATACGGATTCCGCAGCGTGATCGCGGCCTGAAGCACAGGCACATCGGCGATGAGCTGCGCCGATTCGCGAATGCGCAGAATGCTCTCGACCGTGCGGTGAAATTCGTCCTCGAGGAGTGACAGCAGCTGCACGTCCCCGCCCAATTGCTCCACGTATGCCCGCGCAATCGGCAAATCGGTCTTCGCGCACACCATCTCCACCTTGGAGAGGAAGTCGTCGAAGAACGGCCATTCGCGCGCCATCGTGCGTAGCTCAGACAACCCTCGATCCGTTGCGCACTGCTCGGCGAGCGCCGTTCCCACGCCGAGCCAACCGGTGAGCATGAGGCGGATCTGCGTCCAACCAAATGCCCATGGGATGGCGCGAATGCCGTCGATCGAAGGGTTCGCGCCGGGCCGATACGCGGGCCGCGATCCAAAGCGCGCGTCCGCCAGCTCGGCGATCGGCGTGGCCGTGCGGAACAGTGTGAAGAGGGACTGCTGATCGTGCACGAGGTCGCGATACATGCGGTACGAGCGATCAGATAACGCATTTACGATCTCGCGAAACCGCGCGACGTCTTCGGGTGCCTGGTCGGTTCGCCAATCGGTGAAGCCATGCAGGAGCACACCCGACAGGGTGACCTCGAGCGTGCGCTCAGCAACGGGGAGCAGGCCGAACTGCTGCGAGATGATTTCGCCCTGCTCGGTGATCTTGATGTGGCCATTCACCGATTCGGGCGGCAGCGCCGACAGTGCCCGATGCACGGGGGATCCACCGCCGCGACCGACGCCGCCGCCGCGTCCGTGAAACAACACCAGCTCGACACCGGCGTCACGAAAGAGAGCGGCGAGCTCCTCCTGGGCGCGATAGAGCGCCCACGACGCGGCGAGCAACCCCGCGTCTTTGGCCGAGTCGGAGTAGCCGAGCATGACTTCCTGCCGGTTTCCGCGCGCCGCGAGTTGCCGACAATAGACCGGATTGTCGAGCATGACGCGCATGACCTCGCGTGCACGCGAGAGATCGCCCAGCGTCTCGAACAATGGGACGACGTCGAGTCGTGACAGGGGAGGATCGGCGGCGAGATCGACGAGTCCAGTCTCACGCGCAAGCAACAGCACGCGTAGCAGGTCGGCCGGTTCCTGCGCCATCGAGATGATGTAGGTGGAGGCAGCGGATTCGCCAGCTTCGTCCTGGATGATTCGTATGGAGCGGAACGTCTCGAGCACGCGCGTCGTTTCCTCGGTCACCGCGAGGTGCATTCCCACGAGCGGCCG
>JANMAY010000495.1:0-17878 GCA_031360095.1 Gemmatimonadaceae bacterium | reverse complement strand
GCGAAGAGCGTGAAGTCGAGCATTTCGTGCACACGCTCGAGGAGCAGACGCGTTCGGCCATGCGGGCGGGACTCCAACCCCAGCAGTGCCGCGAAGGCGTCGTCGGACTGAACCTGAAACAGTTCTATGCGGAAGCGGGTCGCCTGCATGCCTATGAGGAGCAGCGTGGTATGCCGCTGGTGATGGCCGTGGCGTTCGAGAAGCGGGCCGGGTGAGGCGCCGACACAATGGATGAGGCGTCAAAGACCCTCGCGCTTCTGAGCGAAGAGGAGCTGGCGTGCCTGCAGGGCAAGGGGCTCGACATCGGGTGCGGAGCCGATCCGGTCAAGCCCGACGCACAGTGCTTCGACAAAGCGCAGGGCGACGCGAACAGGATCACCGATTTCTTGTCGGCGCTCGAGAGTTACGATTACGTCTTCTCGTCGCACTGCCTCGAGCACATGTACGACCCGCGTAAAACCATCGTTGATTGGTGGAAGCTGGTTCGGCCGGGAGGCACGATGTTCGTGATCGTGCCGGACGAAGATCTATACGAACAGGGGTATTGGCCGAGCCTGTTCAACGGTGATCACAAGGCGACCTTCACGATTTCGAAGGAACGAAGCTGGTCGCCTGTCTCGGTGAACGTGCTTGACCTCGCTCGCTCGCTAAGCGACGCCACGATCGTAAGTGCGCGCCTCCAGGACCATGGCTATCGGCGCGATTACACGGCGAGGGTGTGGCCCCGTGCGCTGGTCAAAACCGCCATCAGAATCCGGAGAGCAGTCACTCGCCACGCTCCCGCCCTGCGCGCCTTGGTGGACCGCATCTATTTTCGGATGAGATTTCCCATGGACCAGACGAGCGGACCGGCCGTTGCGCAGAACATTCTGATCGTGCGCAAGGGCGTCTAAGTCCCGCCTAGTGCACGCGCTCCGAACGCGTCATCCGGCTGAACAGCCACGCGAGAATCGCGATTGGGACGATGACGAACAGCGCCATCTTCACTACGGCGAGCAGCATTCCGACAACCGCCATTCCCAATCCGAACACCACGCCGAATGTGGCCATGCCCATCACGAACAGGACGAAGAGGCATGGCAGTCCGACGAAGACAAAGAGTGCCGAAAGCAGGATGAATCGGAGCGCGCGCATCTGAGTCCCACCGGAGTAGAGGTAGGGAACACTACGCGGTGCGAGTCACGGGGTTTCGCGCGCGCTCGAGCTCCGCGAGCGTTTCACGGACGGTTTCGATGTCGCGCGCGGGATTTAGCGGGCCGCAAATACAAACCGCCCCAAACGGGGCGGCTCGTAACTCGTTGTGCTGTATGGTCGGGGCGGCCGGATTTGAACCGGCGACCTCCTGCTCCCGAAGCAGGCGCGCTACCGGGCTACGCTACGCCCCGCCGACTCACTCACCCCGCCCATGCGCCTGGAGGAACTCGAATCCCCAACCTTCTGATCCGTAGTCAGATGCTCTATCCAATTGAGCTACAGGCGCTCGCAAAAACAGCGGCCGCATCGAAGCAAAAATCCATCGAATGCAGACGGTCATAATACCCGCAGTTGACGAGAACGTCAACTCGACGAGCACGAACCGAGCACGCTTCGTGCTTCCCAAAATGCCGGGCAACACACCACTGCACGACAAACAAAAACCCCCGGCGTCAGCCGAGGGCAACCAAATGAGCGGTACAAGACTCGAACTTGTGACCTCCACGATGTCAACGTGGCGCTCTAACCAACTGAGCTAACCGCCCGACAGAGCGGGAAACGGGACTCGAACCCGCGACCCCAACCTTGGCAAGGTTGTGCTCTACCAACTGAGCTATTCCCGCACATCCCACTCGGCGCACCAGCGAGCCGACTCATGCATGTCCTTCAGGCACGACCATCGGCAACTCACAAGCTCTCTTCGCCGGCCCAGTGGAGGCGAGGGGAATCGAACCCCTGACCTCTTGAATGCCATTCAAGCGCTCTCCCAACTGAGCTACGCCCCCGGGTGCCTGCGGTGACCATGGGTGAACACACGTTCCCCGCAGGAACCACCATATATAGCCGCGGGTATATGTGATGTCAACAAATCGGGTCTAGCGAAAACCTATTAGGCCGGTATTTTGCACGACTTCGGCCCCCGCGAGGTTCCGAAGATTCGCTCGGCCTCGACGTCGCGCAGTTCTCTCAGTGCGGTGCTCGGGTTGAACACACTTTCCAACGTAGCCACGCGACTCACCGCACGACCCGATATCGTTTCGGATTTCGGTGTTGCAACTGTTCGGTCGTCGCAGCTCATAGATGCCCTACCTCACGCGTAGGACCAGTTCGAGGCACCCATGACTGAAGTGAAAAAACCCGTCCGCCGCCGCCGCGCTGCGCCAGCGGGAATCGCGCCCAATGAACCCGAGCGCGACATCCTGGACCAATACCTGTACGAAGTCTCCACCTATCCCCTCCTCAAGGGGACGGAGGAGATCGAGCTCGCGAAAAAAATTCGCGCGGGCGATCAGGACTCCCTCCAGGAGCTGGTGAAGCGCAATCTGCGCTTCGTCATCTCCGTCGCAAAAAAATATCAGAACCGCGGACTGCCGCTCATCGATCTCATCGGCGAAGGCAACGTCGGTCTGCTCACGGCCGCACGTAAGTTCGATCCCGACCAGGGCGTCAAGTTCATCTCCTACGCCGTCTGGTGGATCCGTCAGGCCATCCTGTCCGCCCTCGCCCGCCAGGGCCGCACCGTCCGTGTGCCACTCAACCGCACCGCCGATCTCTCTCGCATCATCAAGGCGAGCGAAATCCTCCGGCAAAAGCTCAATCGCGAGCCCAGCCCGGAAGAGTTGAGCCAGCTCACCGGATTGTCGGTCGACGTGGTTCAGTCGCTCGCGGCACTCAACACGAGCGACGTACGTCTCGATGCCCCCATGGATCCGGAGGGCGACCGCTCGCTCATTGAACGGTTCGTCGCTGACGAGATGCCCGACACCGAAGAAGAAGCCATGAACCGCTTCCTCACGGACGAGATCGAGCAAGCGCTGTCCACGCTGCCTCCTCGCGACGCAAAAGTCCTCCGCCTCTACTTCGGTCTCGAAGGCGGCCGAGAGCACACGCTCGAAGAGATCGGCAGCATGCTCGGCGTCACCCGCGAGCGCGTTCGCCAGCTCCGTGACCGCGCTCTCAAGCGGTTGCGCGAAGGCGACGTTGGTCGCGCACTGGGAAGCTTTGCAGCGTAACGGGTGAACCGTGAACCGTGAACCGTGAACGGTAAACGACAAGTGCTACTGGTATAGTGAGCGGGGCGCCTCTCCAGGTTGCCCCGCTTCCTTTTCAGAATTCCCAAAATCGGCGCAAGATCTGGCACCCGATCTGCCCACGTATCACGTTTCTGATGTTGGCGGGGAGTGACGGTTCACGGTTCACGGTTCACGGACCACGGTCTTTTGATTCAGCTCAAAAACGTCCACAAGGCATTCGGCCCCAAGCGCGTCCTCGACGGCTTCACCCTCGACGTTCCCGAGGGTGAGACAATGGTCATCATCGGCTATTCCGGAACTGGAAAGTCGGTGGCGATCAAGCACATCGTCGGATTGCTGGAACCCGACTCCGGCGAGGTGTGGGTCGACGACCTCAACGTGCCCGAACTCCCGCGCCGCGAGCTGTACGCCCTCCGGTCGCGAATCGGGTATGTCTTTCAGTTCGCCGCGCTGTTCGACTCGTTCACCATCGGCGAGAATGTCGCCATGGGCCTCCGCAAGCAGGGCGAGCTCGACGACACGGAGATTCATCACCGCGTGGACGAAGCGCTGGATCTCGTCGACTTGCCGAATGTGCGCGAACGGTTCCCCGCGGAACTCTCCGGCGGAATGCGAAAGCGCGTCGGTATCGCGCGCGCCATCGCGTTGCGGCCCAAGTACATCCTCTACGACGAGCCGACCACCGGACTCGATCCCGTCACCAGCGCCGTCATCGACCAGTTGATGGTGCGCATGCGGGAAAAGCTCAATGTCACCGCCGTCGTGATCACGCATGACATGCGCAGCGCGTATACGGTCGGGACGCGCATCGCGATGTTGTACGAGGGGCGCGTGCGCTGGGAAGGCACCATCGACGAGATCCAGAAGACGACGGATCCCATCGTGCGGCAGTTCATCGAGGGACGCCCGACCGTCGAGGAGCACGGCGTGCCCGGCGCGTCCGTCGCCGCCGTCTGAACGATCGCCAACCGATGACGCGCGCACGAGCGCTTCAGGAAACGTCCGCTGGCGGCGTCGTCTTTCGTCTCGAAAGCGGCGCCCCGCTCTTTTTGCTCATTCGCGACAGCTACCAGAATTGGGGCTTCCCGAAAGGACATCTCGAGGCCGGTGAGCGCGCGGAAGACGCAGCAGTTCGCGAGGTGCGCGAGGAAACCGGCCTCGTGGACGTCGCCGTGCGCGGAGAGCTCACCACAATTGATTGGTACTTTCGCTTCCGCGGCCGTCTCATCCACAAGGTCTGCCATTTCTATCTGATGGAGACTGCCCACTCGGAGACATCGCCCCAGAGCGCCGAGGGGATTACGGCGTGTCAGTGGGTCGGCTACGATGGGGCCGCCGCCGCCATCTCCTACGCAAATGCGCGCCATGTTCTCCGACGCGCGCAGGAGCGCATTACCGGCGTGCGCGCGCTGCAAGCCGACGCAGCGGCCGACCCGCAGCTTGGTCTCGCGCTCGAGCGGGCCGACGAGGACGTGTCATGACGAGCTCGGAACGGACGAGCGGCGGTTTTTCAACCCGATCCCTGGCGCCGCCGCCAGTGATCGCGCTGTTCACCACCCGCGAGCGGGCACGCGCGATGATGCGCGCCGCCTTTCCGCGCCGCCGCACGCGCCTCGTCTTCACACGCACTCCCGAGGAGCTCGACTCGGCGTTTCGGGGCGCGCTGGTCGATGCGGCCGTCGTCGACTTGGCAGGCGGGCAGGAAGAGACGTGGCGCGCCGCCGGCCTCGCGCGCGAATTCCCGAGTGTGCCATTTTTCGGGCTCACCGGACTGCGCGCTGCCGAGGCCCCTGCGCTGTCCCAGTGCGCCGCGTTGGATTTCGCCGACGTCCTCGTCGAATCGGTCGACGATGCCGTCGCACGCGATCTCGTATTGCGTCACGCCTTCTCGACACGGTTTGCCGCTGCCCTGTCCGAACCACCGCCCTCCCTCGGGCTCGATACGCCACTGCAACGATCGGCGTGGCGGAGCATCGTCGCCTGGTCGGGTCGCCCAGTGCGCACGCAGCTCCTCGCGGATGCGATCGGCGTTACCCGCGAACATCTGAGCCGCACCTTTGCCGCCGATCATTCGCCAAATCTCAAACGCGTCATCGATTTGGTTCGCCTGATCGCTGCCGCGGAGCTAGCAAAAAACCCCGGGTACGATGTGCGCGATATCGCCGCGGTACTCGACTTCGCCAGCTCGTCACACCTATCGAGCACGGCGCAACGCATCGTCGGGACCAAGCCTGCGTCGCTCGCGCGACTTCGTGCCGTGGATCTGGTCGAGCGCTTCACCAAAGGCCACGGACGGAGCAGGGGCTAAAACATCCCAATGTCATCCCGTGCGAACGAAGCGATGTCGAGAGCATGCACGATCACTGACGCTTGCCGAGCTACGCTTGATTCGACGCCAACGCGTTCGGCTTGCCTGATTGTATCTCTCGCTCCAGATAAATGATGTAGCCGGTAAGCATCTTCGAGACCTGGTTCGACCGCGCCGCAAGGTCGGTGAACGCGCCGGCCGGAATGAGCTCCGCGTGCTTGGCAACCGCCAGTTCTGTTTCGAGGCGAAGCAGCGCGCGCTTCGCGGCCATGTACGAATCCCGCTGCTCGGGAACGGTGTGGCGCGCGTATCCATCCGCGACGTGAGCACCCACCGAGAGCGCCGTGAGCATGAGCGAGTCGCTCACGCTCTTGGTTTCCCGCCGGATGCTGGACCGGGCAGCGCGAATCACGTCCCCCGCGAGGGCGACCGATTCCTGCCAGACCCGAAGCTCACGCACGCCAGATGACATGCGCAGAGAATATCAGCACTGGAGAAGCGGTCGTCATCGAAAACGGGCAGGCAGGGGCGCGCTTCCGCACCAGTACTGGACTGTTCCTTGCCGAAACCGCCCAGTTGCTTCCGGCCCTGGCTTGTGATAATTTTCACAAGCTGCCCCGTACCCTCGTCCCGCCCCCAAGACATCCGTATGGCAACCGATACCACCCTCCGCCCCGGCGAGATCAAGGATATCCTCCTCCGCGAGATCGAAGCGGCTGATCTCCATGAGCTCGACGTCGAGGAAGTTGGCTCCGTTCTCGAGGTGAAAGACGGCATTGCCCGCATTTACGGGCTGCAGAAAGCCATGGCGGGTGAGATGCTCGAGGTTCGCTCCAGCGAAACCGGAAACATCGTCACGGCGTTGGCGCTCAACCTCGAAGAAGACAACATCGGCGCGATCATCCTGGGCGACTATCTCCAGCTCAAGGAGAGCGACGAAGTTCGGCGCACGGGACGGGTGCTCGAAGTTCCCGTGGGTCCGGAGATGATCGGCCGCGTCGTCGACGCGCTCGGTCGGCCGATCGACGGGCAGGGCGACATCGCAGCGACGCACACGCGAAAGGTCGAGAGCGAGGCGCCGGGAATCATCGTTCGCCAGCCGGTCAAGGAGCCACTCCAGACCGGAATCAAGGCGATCGATTCGATGATTCCGATCGGCCGCGGCCAGCGCGAGCTCATCATCGGCGATCGCGGCACGGGCAAGACGGCAATCGCCGTCGACGCGATCATCAATCAAAAGGGTCAGGGCGTCATTTGCGTGTACGTCGCGATCGGCCAGAAGGCTTCGACTGTCGCGTCCGTCGTCGCGCGGCTCAAGGAAGCGGGCGCGATGGAGTTCACGATAGTGGTCGCCGCTACGGCGTCCGATCCCGCGCCCATGCAGTACATCGCGCCATACTCCGGATGCGCGATGGCTGAGTACTTCATGTACAACGAAGGGCAGCCCACGTTGTGCGTGTACGACGACCTCTCCAAACAGGCTGCCGCCTATCGTCAGCTTTCACTCGTGCTGCGTCGCCCGCCTGGGCGCGAGGCGTTCCCGGGTGACGTGTTCTATCTCCACTCCCGCCTCCTCGAGCGCGCAGCCAAGCTCTCCGAGGATCCAAAGGTCGTCGATAGCAATATCCTCAAGCCCGGCGGTTCGCTCACGGCACTCCCGATCATCGAGACGCAGGCCGGAGACGTGTCCGCCTACATCCCCACAAACGTCATCTCCATCACGGACGGCCAGATCTTCCTCGAAGCCGACCTGTTCTACGCCGGCGTCCGTCCTGCGGTGAACGTCGGCATCTCCGTGAGTCGAGTCGGTGGTTCGGCCCAGATCAAAGCGATGAAGGGCGTCGCCGGTCGTTTGCGCCTCGACTTGGCCCAGTATCGCGAGCTCGAAGCCTTCGCGTCGTTCGCGTCAGACCTCGACGCGACAACGAAAAAGCAGCTCGAGCGCGGCGCGCGCACGGTGGAAGTGCTCAAGCAGGGCCAGTACGAGCCGATGGCGGTCGAGCAACAGGTCATGATCCTGTACGCCGTGGCCAACGGCTACATCGATGACATCGAGATCTCGAAGATTCGTGAATGGGAGAAGGGATTCCACGAATTCATGGCCGCACAGTTCCCGCAGGTCGGTGAGCGCATTCGGACCGAAAAGGCGATGTCGAAGGAGACCGAAGCGGACTTCAAGCGCGGCTTGGACGAGTACAAGAAATCCGCCGCGAGCGCGCAGGCCGCTCCAACGACAGCCAGCCGCTAATGGCAAAGGGACGCGAGCTCAAGGGCCGCATCAAATCCGTCGAGAACACGCGCAAGATTACGCGCACGATGGAGATGGTCGCGACCTCGAAGATGAAACGCGCCCAGGACCGCGTTGTTGCCGCTCGGCCATATGCGAATGCGTTGGCCGAGGTGATCTCGAGCCTCTACTCCTCGGAGCTCGCCGAGCGCTTTCCACTGCTCCGGCAGCCCGTGAAGCAGAGCAGGGTCGCGCTGATCGTGCTGACGAGCAACCGCGGCCTGGCCGGCGCCTTCAACGCAAACCTCATCAAGGAAGCTCGCGCGCGCCTCGCCGAGTTGGAGCGCGCGGGCGCGCAGGTCGATCTGCACGTCATCGGCAAGAAAGCGGTCGGCTATTTCAAGTACATCGATCGTGCGCTCGCATCGCAGCGCATCGACATCACCGATCGTCCGACGGCGGAAAATGCCGCGGAGATCGTCGAGGCACTGATGGCGGATTACATCGCCGGCCGTCTCGATGGCGTGTACGTGACGTACAGCAAATTCAATTCGGTGCTCAGCACGCCGCCTACGACGCAGCAGATTCTGCCCGTCACGCCGCCCAAGCCCAAAGAAGGAGAAGGGGGGCTGCAGCGCGACTATCTGCTCTTTCCCAACGCGGAAGCGATTCTTACGGAGCTGCTTCCGTCCTACGTCCGCAACTCGGTGTACCGCGCACTGGTCGAAACCGTTGCCGGCGAGCAATCGGCTCGGCGCACGGCAATGAAGAATGCCACGGATAACGCGGGCGACATGCTCAACGTGCTCCGTCGGACTTATAACCGCGCCCGTCAGGCGCAGATCACGCAGGAGATCGCCGAGATCGTCGGCGGCGCTGCGGCTCTCCAGGGATAATCCATGGCCACCGCAATCGCAGAAAAGCAAATCGGTAAGGTTGTTCAGGTGATCGGACCCGTACTCGACGTCGAGTTCGAGTCGGGACATCTGCCTGAGCTCTACAACGCGCTCGAGATCAATGCCACCACGGACTCGGGGCAGGCGATTCGAGTGACGGTGGAGGTGCAGCAGCACATCGGCCGCAATCAGGTCCGTGCGGTCGCCATGAGCTCAACTGACGCCGTCGTGCGCGGCATGGAAGTCATCGACACCGGTTCGGCCATTACGGTTCCCGTCGGTGCCACGGCGCTCGGTCGCATTCTCAACGTGCTTGGTGAGCCGGTCGATAACGGCGCTCCCATTCCAAAGGATGCGCTGCGCTGGCCCATCCATCGCAAGCGCCCCGATTTCGTGAACCTCGAGCCGAAGACGGAAGTCTTCGAGACCGGCATCAAGGTCGTCGATCTCATTTCGCCGTTCGTGAAGGGCGGAAAGATCGGGCTCTTCGGCGGTGCTGGCGTGGGCAAGACCGTCGTGATCATGGAGCTCATCAACAACGTCGCGAAGGGACATGGCGGAAAGTCCGTGTTCTGCGGCGTGGGTGAGCGGACGCGCGAAGGAAACGATCTCTATCTCGAGATGCAGGAGTCGGGCGTCATCAACTCCTGCGCGCTTATCTACGGCCAGATGAACGAGCCGCCCGGTGCACGTCTGCGCGTCGGTCTGTCGGGTCTCACGGTCGCCGAGTATTTCCGCGACGAAGAGAACGCGGACGTGCTCGTGTTCATCGACAACATCTTCCGCTTCACGCAGGCCGGCTCCGAAGTGTCGGCGCTGCTCGGCCGCATGCCGAGTGCCGTCGGGTACCAGCCTACCTTGGCGACGGAGATGGGTGATCTGCAGGAGCGCATCACGAGCACGCGCAATGGCTCGATCACATCGGTGCAGGCTATCTACGTGCCCGCGGACGACATCACCGATCCGGCCCCGGCCACGGCTTTCGCGCACCTCGACGCTACGGTGGTGCTCTCGCGCGCGATCACCGAGCTGGGGATTTACCCCGCGGTCGATCCGCTCGCATCGAGCAGCCGCATTCTGGATCCGATGTACCTCGGGCCGCGCCACTACAAGGCGGCGACCGACGTCCAGAAGATTCTTCAGCGCTACAAGGAGCTGCAGGACATCATTGCAATCCTTGGCATGGACGAGCTGTCCGAAGACGACAAGAAGATCGTCGGGCGCGCTCGCCGGCTGCAGCGCTTCATGTCGCAGCCGTTCTCGGTTGCCGAGCAGTTCACCGGCATCCCGGGCAAGTACGTAAAGCTGGAAGAAACCATCAGCAGCTTCGAGCGCCTTGTCGCCGGGGAGTTCGATCATCTTCCGGAGCAGGCGTTCTTCATGGCGGGCGGGATCGACGACGTCGTCGAGAATGCCAAGAAGATGCAGAGCTGATCGGTGCTCACCGTCTCGGTCATCTCACCTGAAGCCGTGCTGTTCGAAGGCGAGAGCGATTCTGTCGTCGCGCCGGCGTTCGATGGGCAGGTCGGCATTCTCACGGGTCACGCCCCGATGGTCACGCTCCTCGGGAAAGGCGAGCTGCGCCTGGGGGGAGAGGGTGCGGGCAATCGTCGCTTTTCGGTGGAAGGCGGCTTCCTGCAGGTGGTCGATAATGTCGTGCGAGTCGTAACGGAGCATGCTTCGACGGTGTAATCACGCCTTCACGCGGGATGAGAGCGCGGCGAGGATCCAGCACTGGACTCCTCGCCGCTTTCGTTAGCGCCAATGAGCTCTCGTGCGGACAATGGGCGATCCGCACTCTGGCGCGAGGCGGAACGCGCCTCCAATATTGGCCCGTCTCGATCCCGGCAGCCCATATGTTTCGCCGCTCGAATCGAGACTCGCAGTCGAAAAGCAAATCGCGCAACCTTCGGCAACCCAGACTTTTGGCCTGGATGTGACGGTCCCTTTGTAAAAAAGGTCCGTCGCGTTGAAGCTTTCCCTCTCTTGGACAACCTCAGTCGAATAAGGGTTGCCATTCAGGGTGATGACGGGCCGCAGTGCCGCTCCGACGCTGGAGCGGGCCGTAGCAACTCGCCATGACACTATGCGCAGTGTTCCGCCGGGTCTCCACCCGCCCATTTCTAGGGAGTGAGATGATCACTTTTGTTGCGAAGTACGGTGTTCAAGCGTTCAGGCCATCCTGTGAGGGCATTCGAATGAAACGGTCGTCCTTGTTCTTCCTCCTCCTTCTCGGTCTCCTCGCGCCAGTCGTGGCGGGCGCGCAGGAGAGCACCACCATCAGCGGTCGCGTGACGAAAGAGGGAGGCGTTCCCGTCGAATTTGCGAGCGTCTATCTCGACGGCATGGGGCTCGGCGGACAAACGCGTTCCGACGGCAGCTACACGTTTACCGTGCCTGCCGCGCGCGCCCAGGGCCAGCAAGCCCGCCTAGGCGTCCGCGCCATTGGACTGAAAGGTGAAATCGTCACCATCGTCCTCCGCAACAACCTGGTTCAGAACTTCCAGCTTCAGGTCAATCCGCTCCGCCTGGGTGAGGTTGTCATCACCGGCGCTGGCACGCAGTCGACAACCGAGCGCCTTGGCGTCACCGTGAGCTCGGTCAAGTCGGAAGACATCCTGAAGTCGAATGAGTCAAATATCGTCCAGTCGCTCGCCGCAAAGGCTCCCGGCGTGCTCGTGACGTCGTCCTCGGGCGAGCCCGGTGCGTCCAGCTTCATTCAGATTCGCGGGCAGAAGTCGATCGAGGGAACGTCGCAGCCGCTCTTCGTCGTCGACGGCATTCCGGTGGACAACTCGGAGATCGTGACGACGTTCGCCACGGCTGGAACCGCCTCGCCCAATCGCATGATGGATCTCAATCCGAACGACGTAGAGTCGGTCGAGATCCTCAAAGGCGCGGCGGCAGGCGCCATCTACGGTGCGCGTGCCGGCTCGGGCGTCATTCTCATCACGACCAAGCGCGGACGGCCGAATGTGGTCCGGTGGACGGCCCGCTCGAGCTTCTCCAGCGACGAGGTCAATCGCGACTACCCCCTGCAAACGATGTTTGGGCAGGGAAGCCAGGGCAACGCCGCGGTGTGTCGTGCGCCGGACTGCCGGCTGACCGGTGCATCCTTCGGCCCAAAGCTCGACGGCTCCAAGCCGATCTACAACCATTTCAAGGAGATGTTCGAGCGCGGTACGGTCATCGACAACTCGCTCTCCGTCTCCGGCGGAACCGAGCGCTCCACGTTCTACGTGTCCGGCAGCAACAACAAGAACCAGGGAATCATCGTCGGCGACAAGGACAAGTATCAGCGCTCGACGGCGCTCGTGAAGGGCAACCTCGAGATCACTCCGGCGCTCCGCGTCGGCGCAACGTTCAATTACTCGGACTCGCGCGGATCTTTCATTCAGAAGGGATCGAACCTGTCTGGGCTGCTCCTCGCGGCGCTTCGCACGTCGCCGGAGTTCAACAACCGTCCGTATCTGGATTCGTTGAACGGAATGCACCGCGCGTACCGCTTCCCGAATCCCAGCGTCACCTCGCTTTACAAGTCGCGGACGTACGACAATCCGTTCTTCATCGTCAATGCAGACGAGAACACCAGCGAAGTCGGTCGCTCGTTCGGCAATCTCAATGCGGACTACGTGCCGTTCCCCTGGCTGACCGTCAAGTATTCCCTCGGAGCGGACTACAGCTCCGATGCGCGAATCGAAGGGTTGCCGCCCTCCAATTCCTCGGAACCCACCGGTCAAATCGATCGCGCCAACTACACGATCCGACAGTTCGATCACAACCTCACCGCGACCGCCGCACGACAGCTCAACAACTGGGCGAATGCGTCGCTCACCGCGGGGCAGAACCTCAATTCGCGCAACTACAAGCAGCTTCAGGTTCGCGGGAAGGGCTTCACGGCGCCGGATCTCTTCACACTGGCGAATACGATTTCGAGCAACCTCCAGCCGCTCGACTACGAATCGCTGGTGCACCTCGAGTCCTACTTCGGCGAAGGCAAGCTCGATCTATGGAACCAGCTGTTCCTCACGGCTGGCATCCGCAGCGATGCGTCGTCCACGTTTGGGCGCAATGTGAATCGCAACTACTTCCCGAAGGCCGCTTTGGCGTGGGAGTTCACGCGCGCACTCGGCAAGAGCAACGGCGAAGGGATCCTGAGCTACGGCAAGCTTCGCTCGGCATACGGGCAGACCGGCCGCGAGCCAACCGTGTATCAAGTGTTTTCGGGGTACACCTCCACTGGATACGGCGACGGGTGGACAACCGGATTGAATGCCAACCAGGCTGGCAATGCGGCGCTCGAGCTGTCCCTGCAAAAGGGCCAGGACGTTCTCAAGCCAGAGCGGAACACCGAAAAGGAGCTGGGACTCGACCTCGGCCTGATCGATTCCAAGGTTGATCTGAGCGTCACCTACTACGACGCGCTGTCGACCGACGTCATTCTCGGTCTCCCCCTTCCGCCATCGACGGGCTTTACAAGCCAAGTGCAGAACGCCGCCTCGATCAGCAACAAGGGTCTCGAGGTCGCGCTCAACATGCGTCCGGTGAACATGCCCAACTTTGGTTGGACCGTGGGCGGCATCTGGTCACGCAACCGCAACATCGTGACTGACCTGCGTGGCGCTGATCAATTCTTCCTCGGCGGTGGGTTCGTCAGCGGCATTAAGCAGGGATACTCGCACGGCATCATCCTGGATTACGATTTCGCACGCTGCCACTACGACGAAAAGAACAACATCGTCGAGGAGGTCGACATCAACGGGGCATGCAAGGCGGCCAACGCCCCCGAAGGCGCCATGTACATCGGCGCCGACGGCTTCCCGCTCTTCGATCCGACGCAGCGCGTCGTTGGAAATCCGCAGGCCAAGTGGACGGCGGGGCTGAACACCAACTTCACGCTGTACAAGAAGCTGCAGCTCTCCGCCCTGGTCGATATCCGCAAGGGCGGTCAGATGTGGAACGGCACGAAGGGCGCGCTGTTCAACTTCGGGGCGCACAAGGACACAGAGATCCGGGGTCAGAAGCGCACGTTCGGAGAGGACTGGCTGCCAGGACCGACCGTTGGGCCAGGCAAGGGAACGCCGGTGGCACTCACGCAGAGCTCCTGGTTCACGAACCTCGGCTCCGGCTTCGTGGGACCCGCGTCGCAGTTCGTAGAAGATGCCGGCTTTACGCGGCTTCGCGAAGTCTCCGTGGCGCTGAATCTCGACAACAATTTCGTCCAGCGGGCGGGCTTCTCGTCCATGGACCTGCGCCTCGCCGGCCGTAATCTCTGGCTCAAAACCGATTACACCGGTATCGATCCTGAGACGAGTCTCGGCGGTGCGTCGGCCTCACGCGGCAACGAGTACTTCAACAACCCGCAAACGCGCTCAGTGATCGTCAGCATCGCGCTCAACCGATAATTGCCCGAGGAGATGACGCATATATGATCCGCAACAAGAGAGCACTAACGGTTGGCCTGGTATTCTTGGGCACCGCGTGCAACAGTTTTCTCACGGGCGACAAGCTCGGAAATGATCCGAATCGCGCCACATCGGCGCAGGCGGCGCAGTTGTTCGTATCGACGCAGGTGAGCGCGTATTACATCCTCACCGGCCATGCGGCCCGCGTGCTCGCCATGTGGTCACAACAGATGGCCGGCACGGACCGCCAGTACATCGGGTACGACCAGTACTCGGTGACGGAAGGCTTGTTTGGTGAATTCTCGTCCGTCTACACCGGTGGCGGCGTGATCGATCATCACACCATTCAGGCGGCGGCCACGGCGAGCGGGAACAAGACGATGTCGGGCATTTCGAAGGTGTGGGAAGCCATGATCGTGGCGTTCGCCGCCGATAACTATGGCGACGTTCCGTACACCGAAGCGGCGCAACCCGACAAGACGACGCCAAAGCTCGATGCACAAACGGCCGTGTACGCGTCATTGCAGACGCTGCTCGATGGCGCGATCGCTGATTTGTCCGCTAACCAAGGTACGGTCGGCGGTCTCGATCTGTCGCTGGGCGGCAATAACGCAGCGTGGATCAAGGTTGCGCGCACGCTGAAAGCCCGCTTGTACCTGCACACCGGCGAGCTCAATTCGGGCGCCTATGCGCTCGCATTGGCGCAGGCGCAGCAGGGCATCAGCGCAGTCTCGGGGAACCTCAACACGCGTCACTCCTCGGCGTCTGGCGAAGAGAACATCTGGTGGCAGTTCATCGCTCGCGACAGAGACAGCTACATCCGTCCCGGAAAGTTTCTGGTCGATTTGATGGTTTCGCGCAACGACCCGCGTGTGCCCGTCTACTTCGCCAAAAACGATCTTGGCACGTATGGCGGTGCAGCTCCTGGCCAAGGACTCGACGGCGACAAGCATTCGAACCTGAGTGCCACACGGCTCGTCCCTGAATTCCCGCAACCCCTGGTGACTTACGAGGAGACACAGGCCATCATCGCTGAGTCAGCCTACCGTACGGGAAACATTGCCCTGGCGCGCACGGCCCTGGATGCGCTTCGGGCCACCGCCGGCCTTCCGGCCATCGGCGCGGGGCTCAGCGGTTCAGCTCTCCTGAAACAGATTCTCGAGGAGAAGTACATTGCGCTGTTCCAAAGCACCGAGGTATTCCAGGACTACAAGCGCACGTGCTACCCGAACATCACGCCGGCGACGGCCCAGTCCGCTGCGGGAATTCCGGCGCGGTTTACTTACCCGGTGGCCGAGCGTACGGCAAACCCGAACATTCCCGAGCCAGGGGCACAGCCAAAGCGGAACGCCAATGATCCGGTGACCCCAACGTCTGTGGACGGGACCGCCTGTAAGGGCCAGAAGTAGACGACTCCCGATGGTGTGTTCGCGAACGCCCAGCCGATCAGTCGTCGGCTGGGCGTTCGTGTTTCCGGCATCCGTGCGCGCCAACCTTGTTGCAGCTTTACATTCAGCCATGCCCATATTGCGAAGCTCTTTCCTTCGAACGACGACATTCGCGGCGCTGCTTTTTTCAGCGTCGTGCTACAAGTACACCCCCGTCAGTGGCGGGGCGGTGGCGGCGGGGCGGGAGGTGGAGCTTCAGCTCTCGGAGCAGGGATCCATTGCGCTTGCCCCGCAGCTCGGCGCCCAGCTCAAGAGCGTCTCGGGGCGCGTGAGCGACTACAGCGCCGATGCCTATCAGGTTTCGGTGACCCAAACCACGAGTCGCAGTGGGGTGGAGACGTTGTGGCGTGGCGAGGCCGCGACCGTTCGGCACGCGTATGTGACGAGCGTGGGCGAGCGGCAACTCGACAAGAAGCGCTCGTGGATCGTCGCCGGTATCACTGCTTTCGGCGTGGCGGTGGTTGGCCAGGCGTTCGGCGTTGATGCCGGACTAGGCGGGCTGTTCCGAGGTTCGGGAGGCGGAACTCGCCAGTAACGTTCGCGGACGGGTCTGGGTATGGCCTCCGACTTGCCACTCAATTCGACTGGCGCCCGCCCGGGGTGTCGCAGGCAATGGACGCAGGAGCGCAGTCGGTGAGCACTGATGAGCCCGCTCTTCCACCCATCCTGGTGGTCGACGACAATCACGACAACGCGGAGATCATCCGGCAGTACCTGGAGATCCGCGGCTATCCCATTACCGTAGCCTACAACGGTGATGAGGCGCTTGCGATGTTCGAGGCGGTGCGCCCTGCGCTTGTGCTGCTCGATGTCATGATGCCGGGGCGCGACGGCTGGGAAGTTTGCCGGCTCATGAAACAGCACCCAGTATTGGGGCGCACCGTACGCATCATCATGGTCACTGCCCTCGACGCGTGGGACGACAAACGCAATGCGCTGCAGTTGGGCGCCGATGACTACGTGGAGAAGCCATTTGACTTGCCAACGCTCGCCAAGACTGTGCAGCGCAACCTCGACCAGCTGCGCGTCGCGACGTAATCTCGTAGCGCGTCCCGCGACCCGGCCGCAGGACGCGTGAGCGAGTCGATCCTCCTCACCGATTCGGACGACCCAACGATCACCGCCGCTGTGGCGCTGCTCGACGGCTGGCGTGCCGAGCCACGATCGCTTCCCGCGCTCGGCGCGGCATTGACCGAGGAAGGAGTCCGCGCCGTCCTCCTCACCACAACGGACCCCTCGCTCATTCGTACCGGCATCGAGCTCGCGCATGCCCGCGGCGTGCCGGTGCTCGTGGGATGCGCGGATGAAGCAGCACGCCGTCGTGCCGTGGAGCTGAAAGCGGAAGAATGGTTCCTCCTTCCGGCGAGTGCCGATGAGATCGCGGCGCGAACGTGGTCAGCCGTCGCTCGTGGCGCGCAGCTGAGCGCCGCCGCAGCACAGCGCGTCGATCACGCGGAATACGAGCAGATGCTCCACGATTCGCTCACCGGGCTTCCCACATTGCCGGTCGCCATCGAACGCTCGCGCCAGCTCTTCAAAGAGCGTGGTGAGCTGGTGGTGCTGTATTTCAACTTCGTGCGCTACTCCAAGATCGAGGAGATCTACGGGTGGGAAAAACTCGACGCGGTGCTCGAGACAACGGCGAGTGCCGTGCGCGACTTCCTCGACGATGATGATCTCGGCGCGTCGCGGGTGATGGTGAGTTTCACCAACGACGACGACTTCATATTTTTTCACGTCCCGGCGAGTGGCGTCGCGGCTGCGACCGAAGGCGAAATCACGGAGATGGTGACACGCCTGCAGCGGCACGTCGGGGGGCAGATCGAGGAAGCGCACGGCGAGGATATCGCCGCGCTGTTCGACATCTATGTGGGTCGGGCGCATCTCTACTACAACCCGAAGATCCGCCTCGAGCGCCTGATCTATCGCGGCATCCGGGAAGCGCAGAACGCGTCGCGGTCACTGGAGCAGCGCGAGCGGGCCCGCCGCGTCAACGATCTCAAGTCGGCGATTCGCGACCGCGGCGTATACGTGGACTATCACCCGATCGTCGTCGCCTCCACGCGTGAGATCTTTGGGTACGAGGCGCTCGCCAGGGGAACAGCGCGCGCGCTGCGCAGCCCGGAAGTGATGTTCGACGTCGCCGCTGAAGCGGACCTGATCTGGGAATTGAGCCGTCTGTGCCGCGAGCGCGCGCTCGAGGGAATGCAAACGCGTCTCGAGCCGGGCCAACTCCTCTTCCTCAACGTCGATCCGCACGATTTTGCCGATCCGGCGTTCACGGAACACGGAGTGTCCGAGCCGTCTCGCGTCGTCATCGAGATCACCGAGCGAACGGCCATCAAGGACTATCCCAAGTTCCGCGAG
>JANMAY010000454.1:0-5278 GCA_031360095.1 Gemmatimonadaceae bacterium | reverse complement strand
GGGACGGTGCGCACCATCTCTTCCGTCGTCCGTGTGACGAGCGGAATCATCATCGCGCCCAGCGCCGCCCCGCCCGCGAGCGCGGAGAAATGCCCGAACGGCCGCACGAGAAACTGCCATGCGAAAATGCCCATCACGATCGACGGTAGCCCGTTCAACACGTCGGCCAGAAAACGAACGAGGGAGGCGAATCGAGTCCCCCGTTGTTCGGCCAGATACAGACCCGCGCCGATGCCAACCGGCAGGCCAATCGCGGACGCCAGACCGAGGAGGATCAGCGTCCCCATGATCGCGTTAGCCATGCCGCCGCCCGTCTCACCCGGAGGCTTCGGCATCTTCGTGAAGAAATCGACGCTCAGCGCGCTCGCGCCCTGCTTGAACAGATGCAGGAGGATCACAACCAGCGGCACCACGGCGATCGCTGCCGCGAGACACGTGAGCGACACCATGACGAGGCTCACCATGCGTCGGCGGGTGAGGCGGCCGGCCCGCGGGTGAGACAACGCGCCGTGCGTCGCGGCCTCGAAGGCGGTCATATGCGCACCTCACCGCTGACGCGCCACACCAACCAGCGTGCGATCGCATTCACGATGAGTGTGATGAGAAAGAGCACGAAACCCACGGCCATGAGGGCCGAGAGATGAATGTCCGACGTGGCCTCGGAGAACTCGTTCGCGATCAACGAGGCCATCGTGTAGCCGGGCGCGAACAGCGACATCGACAACTCGTGGCGGTTGCCGATCATCATCGTGACGGCCATCGTCTCCCCGAGCGCGCGTCCCAACCCGAGAATGACTCCACCGAAGATTCCCGTACGCGCATACGGCACCACCGCGCCGGTGATCGCCTCCCAGCGCGTCGCGCCCAGCGCGAGCGCTGCTTCGCGCTGGGATCGCGGGACGGCAACGAGTACTTCGCGCGACACCGCGGCGATGTACGGCAGCACCATGATGGCGAGAATGATTCCGGCCGCGAGCACGCTCGGACCGTACGCCGGCCCGGAAAAGAACGGCGTTGCGCCGAGATGCAGGGTGTCCCGCAAGAACGGCATGACCGTGGTGCGGAGCATCGGAATCAAGAAGAACACACCCCACAGTCCGTACACCACGCTCGGGATGGCGGCGAGCAGGTCGATCAGAAACGACAGCGGCTGCCGGAGCCACGTGGGAGAGAACTCGCTCAGGAAAATCGCTCCACCCAGCGCGAGCGGTGTGGCGATCACTAGCGCGATGACCGACGTGAGGAGCGTGCCGAGGATTGCCGGCGCGGCGCCGAAATCGCCCTTCACAGGATCCCACGTGCTCGACGTCAGGAAGCTGAGCCCGAACTGACGCAGCGCCGGCCACCCAGCCCGCCCCACTTCTGCGAAGATCAGCAGCAGGAGGACGGGAACGCAGATGGCGAAAAAGAGAATCGTCGCCCGGTAGATGCGATCGGCGACGACGGTGCCCTGGATCGACGGAAGGTGTCGCGCCACCGTGGACGCCACGCCTGTATCGAACGCCGGCGCCGACGTCAGTGCCGGCAACGGACGCGGTTCTGGTGGCGGCGGCACCGAGTGCAGGGAAGACGGGGGCATCGTGACGGAAAGTCGCGAGTTTCAGTCTCGATTGGTCACTGGCATTGTAACGGTCGCGTCACGACGGCCCGGACAAACTCCTATCCCGGTGCACTTCTGTGCAGTTACCCTACACGCCGACGCGCCGACGCGTCGTTCCCACCTTCAGACGCACCCCATCATGCCTCGCTTTCGTGCTCTTGGCTGCTTCGTTGTGCTGGCGCTGTTGGGCGCTACCGCGCTCCACGCGCAGGCGGCCCGGGACACCACGGGCGCTCGGCCACCTGCTCCGCCGGCCGGTCAACCCGCGCCCGCTGCATCCCAACTGAATTTTTCCGGCGTGCTCTTCGGGAGCTACAACTATCAACTTCCGACAACGCCGGCGCAGCTTCTTGGACAACTCGACAACGAATTCGTCGTGGACCGCGCGTACCTCACGTTTCGCATTCCCGCCGGCGATCGCGTGAGTGTGCGTATCACCACGGATGTCTATCAGGCGGGCACCAATGCGTACACGGTCCGCGCCAAGTACGCGTTTCTTCAGTACGACGCGCCGAAGATGAAAAACGGAGCGCAGCTCATTGGACGCATCGGCATTCTGCAGAATGTCGTCATCGACCACTTCGAGAATTTCTGGCCGCGCTACCTGAGCCAATCGGCGATCGAACGCGCGGGATATTTCTCGTCCGCCGACGCCGGTATCGCGGGTCTGCTCACTCTGCCCAGCAAGCTCGGTGAGGTATATGCCACCGTCGTCAACGGCACCGGGTACACGGCGCGAGAGCGCGACCGCTTCAAGGATTTCGCCGCTCGACTCTCGCTGACACCGCTGGCCAACTCCGCCACGCTGCCAGTGTTGCTGCAAAATCTCACGCTCACGGCGTGGGGATACAAAGGTGCCAATGCGAGCAAGTTTGTCGACCCCGCTCCAAATCAGCTCGCCCCCATCGGCGAGGCGCTCGATCGCAGCCGCGCGGGCCTGTTCGCCGGCATCCGCGACCCGCGACTCACCCTCGCGCTCGAGTACGCATCTCGGCACGATGAGGGAGAGGTGGGATCGAATACGACCGTCAGCCCACGGGCCGTGAATGCCGCGACCGGGCATCTGATGTCGGGCATCGGGATCGTGCGTCCGTTGGCATTCAGGAACGCGTCCGGCACTTCTCCATTTGGCATCGTGACGCGATATGACTATGTGAAACCGACAGTCAGCCAGTCGGGCGTGTTCGCAACCCAACCACCCTCGGCATCCAACGCCTACCACGTGCTCATTGCCGGGGTGTTTTTCGACTTGTCTCAGAAGGCGCAGCTGGCGCTCGATTATCAGGAGTCATTAGCCTCGAACAACGGCCTGTCTGCTGCCCCTCCAGCTCAGTCGAAGACCTATTTCGCGCATTTCGTCGTCAACTTCTGAAGCCTGTGGGTTTGGAAGGCCTGTGCTTGTTACACAACTGTGATCATTCCGGGCCTGCTCTTGCGTTGCATGGAGGACACGTACGCCCCAGCTTTCCACACACGCACAGCGAGTGAGGAGTGACGGCATGCATGACCTTCAGATCGGCGGCAGCTCACAGGCGCTTACGCCACGCCAGGACCGTTTGGAGGCCGCGATTGTGGCATCGCTCCGGGCACACGGGACGCGCAGCGAGCTCCGCGATCTCGTCGAGCGCCTGGGCGATCTCTTCCGAATGACCGGCGTTCCGCTGGAGCGGGCCATCGGCGAAGTACGGGCCCTCGGATTTCGGGCCGCCCCGGATATGTTGGAGCAGGGAAGCACCGTCGTGGGCGAGTCGCCGGACGATCGCATTGCGATGATGGTACGGTGGTGCAGCCTGCGGTATCTGCGCGGAGACTGATCGGGCGCGCGACGGAAGCTGGTCGTTATTCAGCGCGCTGGAAAAAACACCGCGATTCGCGTCCCCCTCCCTACGGTGCTCGCCGACTCCACGCGTCCACCGTGTGCGTCGACGAGATGCCGCACGATCGCGAGCCCGAGGCCGGTTCCACCCTGCTCGCGTGAGCGACCGGCGTCCACACGATAGAAGCGCTCGAAAATCCGAGGCAGATGTTCCGGCGCGATGCCCACCCCAGTATCGATCACTTCGACCCACACACCCGTGTCGGTGCCACGGCCGCGCACTGTGATGCCGCCCTCCTTCGTATACCGCACGGCATTCTCCACCAGGTTCGTCAAGATCTGCCGGAACGCGGTGGGGTCTGCGTGCGCTCGCTCCGCCTCCCGCGGAATATCGACGACGATCGCCAACCCATTTCGTTCCGCCTGCGGTTGAACGGCCAGGAGCACGTCGGCGACAATGCCCGGCACGTCGACGATGCCGACGTTGGGCTGCCACCCGCCGCTTTCGATGCGCGAGAGATCGAGGAGATCATCGACGATGCGCTGCATTCGGCCAGCATTGTCACGGATGGTTTCGACGAATCGACGGCGCTGTTCGGGAGGAATGCCTTCGTCGAGCAGCGTTTCCGCGTATCCGCCGACGACAGTCAAGGGTGTCTTGAGCTCATGTGAGACGTTGGCCACGAAGTCGCGGCGTATCGTCTCGAGGCGCCGCAGCATGGTGAGGTCGAGCACCGTGACCACCGCTCCGGTTCCCGGCAGCGGATGCGACGCTACCGCGACCGTGCGGTCGAACAGCGTCACCTCGGCGGCTGTCGTGCTTTCTCGCGCGAGCGCCTGATCGATCGCGATGCGCAAGGTGGGCTCTCGCGGCAGCAGCTCCCGCGGAAAGGGCACGGGTGCCGACACGTTCAGCAGCATTCGCGCGCGCTCGTTTATGCGCATGACCGATCCACGTTCGTTCAGAGCGAGGACCCCCTCCTCGAGGGATTCGATCAGCGCGACCATCAACACGTCGTCTTCTTGCAGCGCCTGGAGGCGGGCGGCGAGCTGCTCCGCCATCCGATGCAGCGCGGTCGCGAGATCGCCGATCTCTCCAGGAGCAGACAGGGCAGGCCGGCGCGCAAGATCCCCGGCCGCAATCGCCCGCGCGACGTCGCGCAGTTCGACGACGGGTCGTGAGATGCTTTGGGCGAACAGCCAGGCGAGCGCCAACACACCCGCCAGCGCTACCAGTCCGCTCACCAGCACGTCCCGCTGTGCGCCGCCCACGACGAGGTCCAGACGCGCAGTGCTGAGCGACACGCGGACGACGCCGAATGGATGGCGGGTGGCCACGTACAGCTCCTCGTCACCCGCCGACGAACTGCGTCGACGCGCCGATCCAATGCCGCTGCCGCGTGCCGCCACGACTTCCGGACGCGTTGCGTGGTTCTCGAGCCGGCGACGCGCGTCGGGTCCAAACTCGCTGTCGCCGACGACGACGCCGGTGCTGTCGATGAGTGTGACCCGATGATCGAACGCTGCACCGGCGCGATGTGCCAGCGAGTCGGCATCCGTTCCGCGGTTCCAAAGCGTCGCGATCACGCGCGCATCGCGGGTGAGCTCATCCGTCTTTTCCACCACCAGCCGATCGCGCAGCCGGCCGCCGGCGATCAGGACGACGGCGGCGATGAGCGTCGTGACGACGACGAGCGAGCCGGCGAGGAGCCGCCTCGCGAGTGTCACGCCAACCGGTTCTGCGGCGCCCGGACGCGGTAGCCGAATCCGCGCACGGTTTCAATGAGATCTCCCGCCACGCCGAGCTTCGCACGCAGGCGCTGCACGTGCATGTCGACCGTGCGCGTCAGGATGTCGGGCGC
>JANMAY010000431.1:0-3522 GCA_031360095.1 Gemmatimonadaceae bacterium | reverse complement strand
CACGAACGGCGTTTCGCCGAAACGGCCGAGCTGGTCGCGAAGCATCGCCGAATCAAGAGGACGTTTTGATGCCGGAGCAAGATTGATGTCGGTCCGAACGGTTATCTGCTCGTGGTCAGCGAAGAACACTGCCTTGAGCGGAGCACCGGAGCTGCCGAACAGCCTGACATCCACGCGCGTTTTGCGCGCACGCAGTTCTGCAGGAAGCGAGGCGTAGCTCGTACGCGCGCGCTCGAGCAGTGCGGCTTCGGAAGAGCGCACCACGCGCCAACCATCGCTGACGACGATTCGTGAAGGCAGCGCGATTGCCTGGCGCACGACTCCCGGTTGCGTGGAGAGCATGCGGACGGCATCGATCGTGAAGCCAACGCTTGCGCCGCCGCGCGAGTTCGGCTCCTCGAAACCGATTCCATCGCCAGGCTGCAGCGGAGTGCTGACCTCGACGATGATGTCGCGCCCGGAGTGCGCGACGACCGCACCAAGCTCGCGCCCGCGATTGTCCGGATGCGAGCGCGTGACGTACTCACGCCCCTGACGGCCGCCGTACATGCCGCCGGTAAAGCCGCGGCTGTAGATCTGCGCGAGGGGCTCTATCTCGACCGGGGTTGGCGCACTGCGATCGCCGTCAGCGAGGCGGTCCAGAAAGGTGCGATAGCCATGCGTGACGGTCGCAACGTATTCCGGTCGCTTCTTCCGCCCTTCCACCTTGAGGCACCCCACGCCCGCATCCGCAATCTCCGCCAGATGCTCCGCCGCGGAGAGGTCCTTCGCGGAGATCAGGAATCCGCGGTCGAGCTCCTGGTGCGTGTCGGCGTCCGTGAGCACATAGTCTTTGCGGCAGGACTGGGCGCACGATCCGCGGTTTGCGCTGCGCTCGGAGATCATCCCGGACATGAAGCACTGCCCGCTGTAGGCGATGCAAAGCGCGCCGTGAATGAACGTCTCCAGCCCCAACTCCGGGACGGCGGATTTGATGTCGCGGATGTCGGCGAGCGTGTTCTCTCGCGCAAGGACAACTCGGTCAATGCCGAGCGCGTGCATAACGCGAGCGCCGCTCGCGTCGTGGACGGTCATCTGGGTGGAGCCGTGGATTTCGAAACCTGGGTAGGCTTTCTGGATCAGCCGAACGAGCCCGAGGTCCTGCACGATCGCCGCATCGACTCCGCGGTCGATCGCGTCGCCGAGAAAGACGAGTGCGTCGACAAGCTCCGAGGGCTTGAGGAGGATGTTGAGCGTGAGGTAGATGCGGCGCCCCCGCTCGTGGGCGAGCCGGCACGACTCTGCGACTTCGTCGAGCGTGAGCTGGGCCCCCTCGTCGCGCGCGTTGAACCGTTCGGCGCCCAGATAGACCGCGTCGGCACCATTGGCGAGGGCGGCGCGGACGGCGTCCAGAGACCCAGCGGGAGCCAGCAGCTCCGGTACGGCGCGGCGCGTCATAAGCGTTGAAATATAACGAATTACGCTACCCCGCGATCATGCCGTGCCGTCGTCGAACCAACGCTTGGGAAGGAATCTGAGCAGCAGTGCCACGGCGAGAATTGCCATCCCTGCCACGCGCGTTGGCGGAAGGTCGGCGCGTTGCCCGTACCCCCAGACGATGACGCCGATCGCCGTCAGCACCAGGCGCGCCGCCAAGAGACGCTTCAATTTGGCCTCGGCCGCTGCGTAAATCGGCGCACGCCTGCCTTGAAGTCCTCGGTTGCGCGCGCTTCGACGTTCGTTACGACACCCGCCGCGATGCCGTCCTCGAACGACAGCGCATCGAGCTTGTAGAACAACCACTTCGTGAGCGCGAGCGACGTCGCCGGCGAGAGACTGATCTGCTCGAGTGTGGCGTTGATGTCATCGTCGAACGTGGCGGCCGGCACGACGCGACTCACCAGCCCGATGCGCTCCGCCTCCTCGGCGCTGATGATGCGGCCCGTGAGCACGAGATCGGCGGCGTGCTTCTCTCCCACGGAGCGGCGCAGCATCGTCATCACCATCGCGGGAACGAATCCGAGTCGCACCTCGGGATAGCCGAACTCTGCGCCTTCGTGCGCGAGCACGACGTCGCACGCGGTCGCCAGCCCCGCCCCGCCGGCGAGGGCTCGCCCCCGCACCGTGCACACGACGGGTTTCATCAGTGCGCGAATGGCAAGGAGCACGCGACCCAATGCCTCTGCTTCCGCCCGATGCGCTTCGCTCGCACCGTCGATGCCTGCACTGAGCTCCTCGAGATCGGCGCCCACGGAGAAATCCTCTCCTTCCGCGCCGAGATGAATCACACGGCATGCCGGATCCGTCTCGAATTGCGCGAGCGCCGCGAAGAGATCATCGGCCATGCGCGTGTCAATCGCATTCTTCTTCTCCGGGCGAGCGAGAATGATGCGCCCAACGGCTCCATCCCGAAGCAGCCGGACGCGTGTCACGCGACCGGTGCCGGTGGCAAGCCAAGCTCGCGCGCCCGCACGTCGGGGACGTCGAGCACCAGGCGCAGCAGCGCCGTGGAGAACACCTTGCCCTGCGCGTCTGTTTTCAGTGACAGCGTGCCGCCGCCATCCAGCGCGCCGTGTAAGAGGAAGTTCAGCGCGTTCAGATTGGGCAGCTCGAAGCGCTCCACGTCGCCGGTGATCACGCCGCGAAAATGTTCGCGCACCCGATCGCGCGTGAGCGATTCGGCGATGAGCGGATACCAGCGCGGTTCGAGCGCGATCACGCCGACGTTGGCCGTGTCGCCCTTGTCGCCCGAGCGCGCGTGGGCAATGTCCAAGAGGCGCACTTTCATGACAGCACCTCGACCTTGGTCTGCACCACTGTCTTGTCCACGAGGGCTGGCCAATACGCGACGATCTCCTCTACCTTCGGGCGCCCGCCGGCGAACCCTGTGACGCTCGGTGGACCGTTGAGCACGAGCGGCGCGATCTCGCGCGTGAAGCGCTCGACCGACTTGCGATCGGGCGATCGCACCCCGACACGAAGCTGAACTTCCGGCGGATCACCGGGTGGACCGGCGAGCGGTCCATGGGTCGATGAAATGCCGACGTACTCCGTGAGCAGGTGATCGAAGCGCAATCCCATGGCGTCCAACCGCTGGCGCAGCACGCGGTTTGCGAGCTGGGCTTTCTCGAATGCGTCGGGCCACGAATACACGAGCGTTCCAACGGCCTTGAAGCCGGCGCGATACGCGATGGACACCTTGAGCTTGTCCGTTGCCGGGCGCCCCTTGATTCCGAAGACTCGCACGCGGTCGAGGCCGTCGCTCTCGAGATGGATGGTGGTGAAGTCCGCGACGACATCCGGGGTGATGTAGCTGTGCGGATCGCCCATCTCGTACACGCACTGCTCCGAGACGGACGGCACGCTGATGCGTCCGCCGGTGTTGGGATGCTTCGACACCACGAACGTTCCGTCCGCGCGCGCTTCGACAATTGGATACCCGATGTTCGCGAGATCGGGAATGTTGCGCCAATCGTGGAGGCAGTTCCCGCCAGAGCATTGCGCGCCGCATTCGATGATGTGCCCGGCGATGATGCCCGCGGC
>JANMAY010000390.1:0-3386 GCA_031360095.1 Gemmatimonadaceae bacterium | reverse complement strand
GTCGCCATCTCTGGCGACGTGACCCAGCGCGCGCGCTCCGGAGAGTTCCAGCGCGCCCGCGCGTTCATCCGCCACGCCGAGAAGACGGGCAAGGTCCTCTGTATTCCGGGGAATCACGACGTGCAGTGGTGGAAGGCCCCTTTCCGCATTGGTGACGATGCGGCGATACTCGCGACGTACCGACGCTACATCGGCGACGACATCGAGCCCGTGCTACGTGTGCCGGGCGTGACATTCGCCGGACTCAACATCTCGCATGGGGTCACTCGGCAAACGCTGACCTGGAATCTGCGTGACATCTCGATCATCGGAATCATTCGGCGAGCCCAGATCGAGCGGCTGCGTGCGGTGTTTGGTGAGTCGCCCCCGAATGACGCGCGCGTGATCGTTATGCATCACAATCCAGTCAAGGGCGAGCTCTCGCGTCGACACGGCCTCAAGGACACCGGGCGCGCGCTCGGCGCCTTCGCCGACATGTCGGTGGATCTCGTGCTGTGCGGACACGATCATCAGGATGCGATCCACTACATCGAGCATACCAAAAAGGGCACGGTCATCTCCACCGCCGGGACGGTCTCGAGCCGCATGCGCGGAGGCCGGCCGTCGTCGGTGAACAGCATTCGTCTGTCCGAGGACAAGATCGAGGTTTCCACTTTGGTGTGGTCGTCGACCCGCCGCGCGTTCGAGCCAGGGCCCACGAAGTGTTTCGCGCGTTGACGCAGTTGTTCCGTCGCCCGCGCGATGCGGGCCAGTTGGAGCTCAGCTTTCGCGCGCCGGCGCCGCAAACGGCAGACGAACTCCTGCTGCGGCTGCAATCGCTTGGGCTCTCGTGCATCGGCCGCCTGCGCCTCACGCGCAACCGCAATGTCATGGTGAGCTTCGGCGGCGGCGAGCTGCGCGTGCACGAAGGGTATTTGAATGCGCCACCGACTGTGCTGGCGGCGATCGTCGCGTTCGTGGAAGGACGCACGCGCAGCGAGCGTCGAAGCGCGCAGCGAACCATCGTGTCGCACCCCATCGCTCCGCCACCGGCGTCGTCACGCCGCGAGCACACGCACCGGGACGACCTCGGCATCGCCGAACAGCTCGTCGCATGGCACGCGCGCTACAACGTGCGTCACTTTCACGGCCGTCTCGCGACCATCGACATTCGCGTCTCGCGCCGGATGAAAACTCGCCTGGGTCACTACAACGTCGCGACCCCAAACGGAGAAGCGGCACAGATTGCGATCAGCCGCCGTCATTTCGAGAAACACGGGTGGACCGAGGTTCTGCACACGCTCCTGCACGAGATGGTGCATCAGTGGCAAGATGAAACGGGTCGCTCGATCGACCATGGCTCGACATTTCGTGCAAAGGCGCGCGAGGTCGGCATCGCCCCGTACGCACGCCGCGTGCTCGCCGCGCGCCCGGGCACGAGCGAAGGGTCGAACACAGTCGGGCGCCGAGCTGCCAGATCCGGCTAGGGCACCGACGCCTTGGAGTCAGCGCTGCGCGGATCGTTGGCGCCGAATGCCGTTCTCGTGGCGGCATCATAGACAATGCTGTGCGCGTCACCCTGTCCACCCCGCATGCGCACGGCGTGCCCCATCGCTCTGAGCTCCACGAGCACCGACTCCGGAACAGCGTTCTGCTCGAGGGTCGTCTCGTCCGGCATCCATTGGTGATGGAGGCGCGGCGCATCCACAGCAGCGCGCACATCCATGCGGAACGCAGTCGCATTGAGCACCATCTGCGTCACGGTGTTGATGATCGTACGTCCGCCCGGCGATCCAGTGATAAAAAATAGTTGGCCGTTCTTGGTCACAATGGTCGGCGTCATCGAGCTCAGCATCCGCTTGCCTGGTACGATCACGTTGGCAGGAGTGCCAATCTGACCACCCGCAGTCGTCACCCCGGGCTGCTTGTTGAAGTCGCCCATTTCATTGTTGAGGAGAAACCCCGCGCCGCGTACCACGACACTCGATCCATAGCCGTCCTCGAGTGTGAACGTGTTCGATACGGCGTTCCCCTCCGCGTCGACGACGGAGAAATGCGTCGTGTGCTCGGATTCGGCTCGGACGGCAGTGGCGAGTACATCCTGGCCGAGCGCTGCGCTCGACGACGCGCGCGCCGTATCGATCGTGAGCGCGAGGGCGCGCGCGTGCGCCTTCGACGTCAGCCGTGCGACAGGCACGCGCACGAAGTCGGGGTCGCCGAGATGCCGCGCGCGGTCCAGGTAGGCGCGACGCGCCGACTCGATGAGGAGGTGCAGCGTCCGCGCGGAGTAGCGCGGGCGTGACTCGACGTGCAGCGCCTCGAGAATGTTGAGCATCTCGATCATCGCCACTCCGCCGGAACTTGGCGGCGGCATCGATACGACGTCGTAGCCCAGAAAGCGGCCCGTCACCGGAGTGCGAACCTTCGCGCGATATGCGGCGAGGTCGCGCTTGGTGATCAAACCGCCGTGCCGGCGCATGTCCGCGGCAATACTGTCCGCGATCCAGCCACGGTAAAAGGCGTTGGGTCCGTCTGTTGCGATTGCGCGAAGCGTGCGACCAAGATCGCGCAGCACGATCGTATCGCCCTGCTGCCAGGGTGCACGCCCTGGCTTTCCGTACGCTGCCACGGATGCCGGGAACCGTCCCATCGTGCGCGACAATTGGCCGTTCAGCTCCTCCGCGAGGTCCGCCGAAAGAACGAATCCCCGCTCGGCGAGCAGCACCGCCGGCATGACGACCTCGTGCCACGGGAGGCGGCCGAAGCGACGATGCGCCGTGGCGAGTCCGTGTACCGTACCCGGCACTCCAGGCGCCAGATATCCGCTGTCGGTGAGCGCGCCGTTCACGCGCCCCGCGGAGTCGAGGTACATCGTTGCTGTAGCGCGCAGAGGAGCGCGCTCGCGATAGTCGATTGCCACCGCTGCACCCCGCACGGGCCGCACGATCATGAAACCGCCGCCCCCGATGTTACCGGCAGCGGGGTAGGTGACCGCCAGCGCGAACGCCGTCGCCACAGCTGCATCCACGGCATTGCCGCCGCGTCGCAGGATGGACGCGCCAGCGTCCGACGCAAGGCCCGACGCTGATACCACCAACCCTCGCCGCGATGTTACGACGCCGGAGTCGTGAACGACGCTCTGCGCGGTGAGCACAGGCGGAATGGCGAGCACTGCGACTACGGCGGCGAGACGGCAATGCGTGGAGAGGAACATGATCATCGCGAAGTGTCCCGTGAGGCGAGGGTACGCTGAAGTTAGCGCTCGTCCGGTCGCCGGCTACGTGACGCGGATGGTCCAAAGCCTGATTACCTTTCGCGGGCAGGGCTCCCCACACCAACCGCAATTCATGCTCGATTTTTACGATATCGACAGCGTGCTCAGCGAAGAAGAGCGGGCCGTCCGTGAC
>JANMAY010000383.1:0-3631 GCA_031360095.1 Gemmatimonadaceae bacterium | reverse complement strand
CTCGACGCGGGCACCACGCGGCGACTCACCGACGATGGCGCCGACGCGAACGACCCGCAGTGGAGCGCCGATGGCGCGAGCTTCGCATACTCGGTGCGCGCGTCGCGCGGCAAAGACCTGGTGCTGCGGCCGCTCGAGGGTGGAACGGCGCGCACGCTCGCGTCACGAAATGGAACGCAGTTTCCGAGCGACTGGCTGCGCGACGGAAGCGCGCTGCTCGTTACGGAGGAGACCGAGCGTGGGGGGCACGACATCCTCGTGCAGCCGGCAGACGGGTCGGCCGCGCGGCCGTACGCCGCGACATCTGCGGACGAAACGGCCGCGCGCATCTCACCCGACGGACGCTGGGTCGCGTATACCTCCGACGTGTCGGGACGGGCGGAGGTGTACCTCGACTCCTACCCGCAACCTGGGCGACGCGTGGTGATATCGTCTGGAGGCGGTGTGCACCCCGTCTGGCGCGGTGACGGGCGGGAGCTGTACTACTGGCGCGACGGAACGTTGGTCGCGGTGCCGCTCGGCGCGGCGGTGAGCGGCACGCCGACGGTGCGGGGAGCAGAGACAGTGTTGTTCAGCGCGCAGTATCATATTGGCGTCAACACGATGTACGATGTGTCGCCCGACGGGCAGCGGTTCGTGATCATTCGGCAGCCCTGACGGTCCACGCCCCTCACTCCTTTCGTCCAAAACGTGCTGCCTCGCGCTCTACCAGGAAAACTCCTCAGGCTGGGCGTGCTCGCAGGCGGCCTCAGTGCCCCATTCGTCGCCGCGTGCGCAGATGGCCCGAAGCCCGCGAGTCAGGCAGCCTCCTCGCAGCCCGCCGCCGCCGCAGCCCGCCAAACACAACAGCGCGCGCCGGTCGACACCGTCGACTCCCTCACCGCGGCGAGGCGAGCGACGGTGATGGATACGGCGCGCCTTCGTGCCGCTGCCGAATTGCCGGACGCGGCTCCAGAAGCAGCGGACAGTGGCGCGTTGAAGGACACCACGCGTCGACGAGCTTCCGGCGGGAGGCTCGGCCCGAAGGCGCGCGAGCGGCATAGCGCCCTTCGCGATGCGGGTAGCAATCTGGACTCACTCTGGCCGGTGAAGGGACCTGCGCCTCTGCCAGGATCCATTTTGCCGGCGAGACGCATCATAGCCTTCTACGGCAACCCGCTGTCGAAGCGCATGGGCATTCTCGGCGAGTTCGCCTCCGAGAGTATGCTGCGTAAGCTCGATGCGGAGATCGCAGCATGGAACCGGATCGATCCTGACCACCCCGCTCAGCCCGCGCTCCACCTGATCGTGCTCGTTGCCGATGCGCAACCGGGATCGAGCGGGAAGTACCGGACGCGTCACGACAGCGCGATGGTGGAACGCGTCTACGGCTGGGCGCGGAGCCGCAACGCCCTGTTGTTCCTCGACCTGCAGGTGGGTCAGAGCACGCTGCAGCACGAATTGCCGTGGGTGGAGAAATTCCTCATCCGTCCCGACGTGCACCTTGGCATCGATCCCGAGTTCTCGATGAAGAGCGGCGGCGTCCCCGGCAAACGCATCGGCACGTACGACGCGGCCGACATCAACTATGCGACGCGCTTCCTCGCGGGCCTCGTGGAGAAGCACAAGCTGCCGCCAAAGATTCTCGTCGTGCACCGCTTCACGCCGGGAGGCGTGACGAACACGAAGAAGATCGCGCTCGACCCGCGCGTGCAAATCGTGATGCACATGGACGGCTTCGGGCCGGCGTGGATGAAGCGCGACACCTACTGGCGCGACATCAAGCGCGAGCCAGTACAGTTCACCGGATGGAAGCAATTCACGAAGTCGAAGAACGATCGGCCGCCGACGCCGCGTGCCGAGATCCTGCGGCTCTGGCCGGTGCCGCTCTACATTCAAATTCAGTAGGCAAAATGACCCAGCCCTGTCACTCGACCTCATTGCGCCGAGCCCTGCTCCTCCTTGTCTGTCTGTTTGCCACGTCCACTCGCGCATCCGCACAGGAGTCGCGACCCATCCGCGCACTCTACGTGACAGGGGGTGGCTTCCACGACTTTACCGCGCAGAAGCAAATCGTGCCGCCCGGAATCTCCGCGCGCACCAACGTCGTCTGGACCATTGACCACACGGCCGACACGTCGACGAAGACGCTCATTCCGCGACACCTCACCACGGCATGGGCGGACTCCTTCGACGTGGTGGTCTACAACATGTCCTTCTCGTACGTCGTCGATCCGCAGTGGATCGAGCGTATCGCGTATGCGCACCGCGACAAAGGCGTGGGCGTCGTCATTCTGCACGGCGCGACGCACAGCTATCGCCGCTCCACCACCGACGCGTGGCGCGAGCTCATGGGCGTCGCCAGCATGCGACACGACACGCAGCGGGATTTCCGGATCGAGCGGCTCGTTGCAGACGATCCAATCGTGAAGGGGATCCCCAAGGAGTGGGGGCCCGGGAGCGATGAGCTGTACAACATCGACAAGATGTGGCCGACCGCCATTCCGCTTGTGCAGGCGTGGAGCATCGACGGCCAGAAGCATTTCCCGGTGGTCTGGACGAACACGTTCGGAAAGGCTCGCGTCTTCGCCACGACCATGGGTCACACCAACCGGACGATGTCCGATCCGGTGTACCTCGATCTCGTGACGCGCGGCATGCTGTGGACAGTGGGCAAGCTTGCCCCGGACGGCACGCCGGTCGCGGGTTTCGGCCGTCCCTGACTCGTGCCGACAGCTCGCCGGAACGGACTGTCACTTGACGCTTCGGCTATCGATCGACTATCGTCATACGATATCCTCATCGATAGAGGTGCCGGTGGACGTCGTGACGATCTCACCCAAGTTCCAGATCGTGATCCCACGCGCGATCCGTGAGCGGCTCGGTCTGGAGCCCGGTCAGAAGATCCAGGCGCTCGCCTACGACAACCGCATCGAGTTCATTCCGGTCAAGCCGCTCAAGAGCATGCGGGGTTTCCTGCATGGCATCGATACCACGGTTCGCCGAGAGAAGGACCGCGTGTGATCGCGCCACCGAGGCATTCCGGGCCCAACGTCGTCGATTCGTCGGCTTGGCTCGAATACTTTGCCGGCGGACCCGGTGCCGGCCTGTTCGCGAATGCCATCGAGGCCGTCGATCGCCTGATCGTTCCGGCGATCTGCCTGCTCGAGGTGTTCAAGGTGGTGTTGCGGCAGCGTGGCGAAAGCGACGCATTGCAGGCCGTCGCGCTGATGCAGCAGGGAGGTGTCGTCGATCTCGACGCATCGCTCGCGCTCACTGCTGCCAGGGTTGGCGTAGAGCACAAACTTCCACTCGCGGACAGCATCGTGTATGCGACCGCAGTCGTCGCCGGTGCGGCCATTTGGACGCAGGACGAGGATTTCAAAGGCTTGCCCGGCGTGAGCTACTTCCCTAAGCACGCGGCGAAGTAACGACGCGGTGCCTGGTCGAGCACGCGTCCCCGCTCGCTGCGGGCATGTTACGCTTCGGCGAACGCCGCACGCTGCTTGGTGATGTCGGTGTGCGCCCCCACCCACTCGCGGATCGTGCCATCGGCGTTCAGAACCGGTACGGCACGGATCGAGAACAACCGGTACTTCCCGTCAGCCCTTCGCACGCGGTGCTCGAAGACGAACATGCTCCGCGCCGCGAC
>JANMAY010000351.1:0-6793 GCA_031360095.1 Gemmatimonadaceae bacterium | reverse complement strand
CGAAGATCTATCAGGATCCGGCGCCGTGGGGGTCGTCGGTCGGGCACGCGTTCAGCCGGCGAGTCGATCCGGTGACGCTCGAGCGCGTGGATTCACCGGAGCAGATCGACTCGTGGAATCGCACGTGGACGTTCTTTGACTGGCACTTGCGACCGTACGAAGATCGCTCCAAGCCGTTGCCACCGGTGCGGACGCGATAGCAATGTCGTTCTGAGCAAAGCGACGGACCTGCTCTTAGTGTGGCGGGAATGACACAATCGTTGGAAAAGGAAGGGCCTGCGCCTGGTCGACCAAGCGCGGGCCCTTCACCGTTCCTGCATCGACCTACTAAAAGCGCATCGACACCGCGACGCCGGCGCGGCCGCCATTGCTCGTGGAGATGATCGGGGCGAGCGACGTCTGGGCAATGGCGCGTGCGCGCTCTGCGTCCCGGTTCGCGAGGAACGACGTACGGCTGTGCCGTGCTCGCAGCGCGAGTGCGAGGCTCGTCGCTCCCACAGCCATCATCGATCCACCCAGCTCGCGCTGCGCACCTTGCGCCATCATTCCCATGCCGAATGCGGTCGTGAGTGCACCGGACACCATGCCGACCTTGGACATGCGTGTGCGATGCCCGTCACCGTTGGCGAAGGCGTTCACGAGACCGGTGATCGCGGTTGTGCCAATCACAAGGGATCCGGCCACAGCTCCCGCTGTCATCGCCGCGACTTCTGTTTGCGACGGCCCGGCGTTGTATGGGACCTGGATGAATGCAGCCTCGCTCAACGTCAGCCCATTCGCATCGAGCCATCCCGTGAACGCGGCGTCACCAGCAAGCTGAGGAACGAGGACGTTGTTGTTCGCACGCGCCACGCGATCCACAATGTCGCGCCGGCCCGTGAGCGCGAGCAGATGCGCGACGGCGCACAACGTTCCTGTATTGCGGTCGACGAAGTAGGGAACAGCCTGGCCGGGGAAATCGTAGTTGTGCGGAAACACTCCGCGGTTCCGATAGCTCCGCAGTTCCTCGAGAAGGATCGAGCGATGCACGGCCTGCTCGCGCGAGAGTGCGCTCACGTCGCGCGCGGGCAGCTCCGCGAGCACGCTGTCGAAATGTGTGCGGATGCGCGCAACCTCAGCAGCGCGCGCGCGATCGGCGGTCGGGCGAGCGATGCCAATGGAAGTGACGCCGGCAACAGCGACGAGTGCGACCGACGATGCAATGAGCTGACGAGACACGCGCATAAAGCCTCCAGGGGGAAGGAAACCAACCGTCCTTGCCCAACCACGGCGATTCCGTTCCGGTCACCCCGCTCGATCGCCCAGGAAATGTGCAGCTGCGCGTACCGCAGCAGCATGATCCGCCACCCGACCTGCCACCCTGGCACACAGGGATGCCAACTGCGCATATTCCTCGTCCCCAACGCCAACTCGAACACCGTCGCTTCAGAATGACCGCTACCCCCACGCTCAAACGCACGCCTCTCCACGACATCCACGTCGCACTCGGCGCCAAGATCGTCCCGTTTGCCGGTTATGAGATGCCCGTCCAGTACCCCACTGGAATCACCGTCGAGCACAAGGCGGTGCGCGAGGGGTGCGGAATCTTCGACGTCTCGCACATGGGCGAGTTCTGGATCAATGGCGATCGCGCGGTGGACTTCGTCAACCATGTCACGTCGAACAACGTCGCCGCGCTCGCCGTGGGCCAGGTGCACTACTCCACGATTCTCAACGACCGGGGAACGATCGAGGACGATTGTCTCGTCTATCGCTTCGCCAACAAGGTCATGATGGTCGTGAACGCGAGCAACGCGCCCAAGGATCTCGCGCACATCTCCCGTCATGCGGCGCAATTCGGCGTCGACATTCACGACGCGACCGACGAGATGACGCTTCTCGCGGTGCAGGGCCCGAAAACGGCCGCCATCCTCCAGCCGTTCACCACGACCGATCTCTCGACGATCGCGTACTACCACTTTGCCGAGGGAGTAGTCGCGGGACGAGAGGCGATCATCTCGCGCACCGGATACACCGGCGAGGACGGTTTCGAGTTGTACATCGCGAATGATTCCGCCCGCGCGATCTGGAGCGCTCTCATTGCCACCAATCAGGTCACTCCTGCGGGGCTCGGCGCGCGCGACTCGCTGCGGCTCGAGATGGGGATGGCGCTGTACGGCAACGACATCGACGATACGGTGACGCCGCTCGAGGCGAACCTAGCGTGGCTCGTGAAGCTGCCGAAAGGCGACTTCGTTGGACGCGATGCGCTCGCGAGGCAAAAGCAGCAGGGCGTGGCGAAGAGACTCGTGGGTTTCACGATGCAGGATCGCAATTTTCCTCGACACGGCTATCCTGTGTTCTACGACGGCAGTCCGAGCGGTACGGTCTGCAGCGGCACGATGAGCCCCACGCTGGGCATCCCCATCGGAACCTGCTATCTGCCCACCGCCGTGGCAAAGGAAGGAACGCAGTTCGAGGTGGAGATACGCGGGAAACGGCTGCCGGCAACGGTCGTCAAGCCGCCCTTCTATAAGAACGCGTCGCACCTGTGAACGGTGAAGCCGCACTGCGTGCGATGCGCGTCGCCATCCTAACGATCTCCGACGCGGGCGCACGTGGCGAGCGTGCGGACACGAGTGGTGACGCGGTTGTCGCCTGGGTGGAGGCGCACCGCGCGGGGGTGGCGGCGCGTGCGATCGTCGCCGACGACACCGTCGCCATCGTGCAGCAGCTCACCGAATGGTGCGACGACGACGTCGCCGATCTCGTGCTCACCACCGGCGGCACCGGTCTTTCACCGCGCGATGTCACCCCCGAAGCGACGCGCATCGCGATCGAGCGCGATGCGCCGGGAATTGCCGAGCGCATCCGGTGGGTCACCGGCCAGTCCTTTCCGCGCGCCGCGCTCGGCCGAGGGCTCGCCGGGGTGCGCGCAAGCACGTTGATCATCAACCTGCCGGGCAGCACCAGCGGAGTGAACGAGTCGTTGGCCGCGCTGGATCCGATCATCGACCACGCCGTCCAGATTCTTCGCGATGAGGCGACGGATCATTCGGGCACGCGCGCTCCATGACCATCCTCATCACGCTGCACGACGTGGAGCCGGCGGTGCGGCTCAACGCGCGGCTCGAGGCCGACGGTGTCGAGACCGCGATTGTCAGCCCGCTCGACGACGTGCGCGGCGAGATCAAACGGGCGAAGCCGGATTTGATTGTGGTGAGTGGAGCGCTGAGCGACCCGGCGAACGTCGCGCTCATGCGCGAGCTGTTGTGGGATGGTGTACCGGTCGTTGGCCTGATGGACAACGACGAGACCGGGCAGCGTGAGCGCCTCAGGGCGCAGGGTTACGTGGAGTTGTGGCTCAAGCCCATCGTCGTGGACGACGTCGCGCTCGGCGTGCGCCGCATTATGGAGCGTCGTGCGCTTCAGGAGTCGACGGGGCTCATCGGTGAGAGTGAGCCGCTGCGCGAAGTGATGGTGAAGGTGGAGCAAATGGCGCCGGTGAGCAGCACGGTGCTCATCGAGGGCGAGAGCGGCACGGGCAAGGAGCTCGTTGCGCGTGCGCTCGCGGCCCTTGGTCCCCGTCGCAACAAAGCGTTCATCGCCGTGAACGTTGGCGCGTTGCCGGAGACGCTGCTCGAGAGCGAATTGTTCGGACACGAGAAGGGCGCGTTCACCGGAGCGGCGGAGCGTCGCCTTGGCCGCTTCGAGCTGGCAGATGGTGGAACGCTGTTTCTCGATGAGATCGGGGAGATTCCGCAGTCCACGCAGGTGAAGCTCCTCCGCGTGCTCGAAGAGCGTGAGTTCACACGCGTCGGCGGAGTGACGTCGATTGCGGTGAACGTGCGAGTGATTGCGGCGACTAACCGTCCACTGCGTGAGCACGTGGAGCAGGGGAGCTTTCGCACCGACCTGTATTACCGCCTCAACGTGCTCAACATCTATTTGCCGCCGCTGCGGGAGCGTCCGTCGGATGTCGCGATGCTGGTGCGACGGTTCATTCGAGACTTCACACGCGAACACGAGCGTCCATTCCTTGGCATTTCGGCGGCGGCCATGGAGATGCTGGTGCGGTATTCGTGGCCGGGGAATGTTCGCGAGCTGCGCAACCTGGTGGAGAGCATGGTCGTCCTCTCGCATGGGAGGGAGCTCGGACCCGACGATCTCCCCCGCATGATACGGGAGGGGGGAAACAGCGCTCGACTTTTGCCCGTGCGGATGGGTCCGTTGGCCCACGGTGCGGAGCGAGCGGCGGGGGAAGGACGGGAGCTCGAGTTCATTTTGCGCAGTCTTTTGGAGCTGAAGCTCCAGGTGGAGGACTTGCGGGGCCGGATGGACGGCGATCGGGGGTCTAGTTCGCTGGTCGGGCCGAGGGGGGCGTTCATAGGTGAGGTGGTGCCGCCGGGATCTGTTAAGTACGGTCCCGTACCCGCCATTGGGCCACGTGACGAAACCCCCCCTCCGAACGTCGTAATGGTGACGCCGGGCACCAAGATGAATGAAGTGGAGCGGGCGGTCATCGAAGCGGCATTGAAGGAGACCCGGGGGAATCGTCGGAAGGCGGCGGATCTGCTCGGGATTGGCGAGCGCACGCTGTATAGAAAGATCAAGGAATATCGGTTGCCCGAGCTGGAGTATTCACTTGACTAGCGCCGGCACCAGAAAAATATTGGTCAGCACTACCTCAGTATTACGCGCGCCGAAGACGGCTCGCATCCCGTCAGGGGAACTTCGCGGACCCTGACGTCCCGCCCCGCCTGGTAGTTCCACTCAGCGTCCCTACAACACTTGCTCTCGGTGTCGGCGAAGCCTGCTAACGCCCCTGGCTCCATTACGCCGCGCTCAGTGCCGGATCTGTCCGCGATAGCGGGGAGTGTCCTGCCGATCGAGCGTGCGGAGGAGTTGTTGGGGACATTGCCCGGCGTGTTGAGCGTCCGGATCATACCTGGCGACTCGGGCGAGGTGTCCGAGGTGCATGTGCTGACGACGACGGAAGTGTCGCCGAAGCAGACCGTGCGCAATGTGGAGAGCGCGCTGCTTGCGCAGCTCGGTATGCGCGTGAGTCACAAGAAGATTTCCGTGGCGACCAGCGAGGGAGCGGCAGCGGATGCCATTCGGGCCGCGCGCTTTACTACGCCGGGGCCCGGTGGTGTGGCGGCGATCGCGGACGATCCGATGGCGACGCCGGTCGTAAAGTCGAACAAGCGCCGCCTGTACTTCGAGGACGTGGAAGTTCGCCGTTCGCGTGCGAGCGGGATCAGTTGCCGCGTGACGATCCGCCGCGGCGACGAGACGTTCGTGGGCGAGGCGACCGGTTTGGAGACCGACCGGTTGCGCATGGAGACCTCGGCACGTGCGGCGGTGATCGCCGTGTGTATGGTCGCGAACGCCGACAACGATGGGCGCTCGTTGGCCTTCGAGGGTGCGCGGTTGATCGAGGCGTTCGATCGGGAGTTCGTGTTTGTGGCGTTGACGACGCGGTTCGGACGAGAGAGCGCGTTGTTGACCGGCAGTGCTGAAGTAAAGGATGGCATCGAGACGGCGAGTGTGTTGGCGGTGCTCGATGCGACGAATCGGTGGGTGGAGTACTAGGAGCTTTTCGGAGCGTAGACGACCGTCCCTCTTGCTGGAGCGAAAGAAGCGAAGCGGAACAGGAAAAATGAGCGGAGCCTAATCCTGAGGACTGGCGTGGTGAATCCACGACTTTTCTATCAAGGGGGGTGACGCAAATGATCGAATTTATCCTTTCCCTGTTTTGCAGCCGTGGGCAGCAAATTTGGATGTAGTGTTAGAGAGGAATAGTGGCAGAGGGCGGTCGCTCCCGAATCTTAAAAATGAAGATTAGAACGTTCGTCCATATTCTGTGTCTACTTGCCGCTGCAGCAGCCGCCGCTGTATGGCAAATGTATCCGCCCACTTCGCAGTGGAGCGCGGCTACGGTCGCGACTTTAGGTGCGGTTGCGCTGACGGCAGAGTTGATGGGATTTTTGCTGCCGAAGGGTGCGATAGGTTCAATCGCATTCATTCCAAACATGGCCGCCATCCTCCTTGTGCCGAATTTTGCGGCACTGCTCGCGATTGTGGGCGTCCGGGTTATCGTGGAGCTTGCTCGCCGAACTGGGTCGATAAAATTTCTTTTCAATACCGCACAACTTCTCTTTTCTTACGCGATCGGAATTATTCTGTACCGCGCACTGGGTGGAGTGAGCCTATTCGAACTCGTTCACCTTTCCGTGGCGGACGTTACTGGTGCGATTGGAATTCCCATGCTCATCGCATACATATTCACTTTTGCGATGAATGGATTTCTCGTGAGCTACGTGATTGCTCTGTCGACGAACACGCCAGTCTGGCAAGTGTGGCACGAAAACAATGCGGCTACAGTCGGAATTGATGTTTTAGCGAGCCCATTGGTCTTTGCGTTCGCGGACGTTTATGCGAACTTTGGTCCACTGATCGCGTCGGTAATCTGGGTGCCCATCTTAGGAATTCGGCAACTCAATACAAATAATCTTGAGCTAGCTCAAACGAACCGTGAGCTACTCGAATTAATGGTAAAGTCGATTGAGGCGCGAGATCCGTATACGTCAGGTCATTCGCGTCGTGTTCGTGATTATGCGCTAAAGATCGCGAGGTTGTTGGCTCTCGGTCCGAAGGAAGTAGAAAAGATTGGGACGGCGGCCCTCCTTCATGACGTCGGGAAGATCTACGACAAGTATGCGCCCATTCTCGCTAAGGAAGATCGGCTAACGGCAGACGAGTGGGCGACCATAAAAGAGCATCCTGCAGATGGTGCGGATTTGATTGCAAC
>JANMAY010000341.1:0-32900 GCA_031360095.1 Gemmatimonadaceae bacterium | reverse complement strand
GCGGCATCCTCACCGACCTGGACCTCACCAAACGGCCGGAGTTTCAGCCGGGGCAGCTTGCTCAGACGAAGCGTGAGCTCGTCGACCGCTCGCTCTCCATCACGGATCTCGGCGCATCCGCCAGCATGCACGAGATGGATGCCGCGAAGCGCGAGGTGCAACTGGCCGAGGGGCGCCGCTTTGTCGATCTTGCCGGCAGGCTTGGTGTGCCGTACGTGCGCGTGTTCGGCAACAACTATGTGAAAGGCGTTCCGCGCGAGCAGATGCTCGAGCACATCGCACGAGGACTGCGCGAGCTCGGCGAGTATGCTCGGCCCCGCAATGTGCAGGTGATCGTCGAAACGCACGGTGACTTTACCGACTCGCCGACGCTCCTCGAGCTGATGCGTCGTGCGGATTCGCCTGGCGTGGCGATTCTATGGGACGCGCATCACACGTTCGTGGAAAGCAAGGAGTCTCCGGAGACGACAGTGCGCGCGCTTGGGAAATACATCCGCCATACGCACCTCAAGGACTCCGTTGCCGCGGGTACGGACCGGCGCTATGTGCTCACCGGTGCCGGTGAGGTGCCCGTGCGACAGCAGGTCGAGGCGCTGGTCCGCTTCGGCTATCGCGGTTTCTACAACTTCGAGTGGGAGAAGCGGTGGCATCCGGAGATCGAGGAGCCCGAGATTGCGTTTGCTCAGTTCGCGACGGTGGTGTCAGGGTATCTGCGTGACGCGGGGGTCACGGTCTAACGACGTCCATCACGTATTTTAGCGCCCTTCGAGTGATGCCTTCCGCTGCGCGAGCTCAGCCCGCAGGGCATCGTGTACCCGTCCAATGACGCGCCCGCGAATGTTCAACAACCCGCCGGGCAGGTGATCGAATCGCATGCGCTGCACAACCATATAGTAGACTCCGCGGCCGGCCGGCGCGTCCGGGCGGTCGAGGACCGTCGTGAGCGTGAACGCGCCCAGGAAGTAGTGGCTCGCATAAAGTTGCTTCGAGCTCAGTAGCGTGAGTGGCGAGCCGGGCGGCGAATAGACCGACACGTGGTTGATGCTCATGATGGGCCGCATCGAGCCCATCTTGTCGGTCGCCCAATAGATGGCGTCGCTGACGTCGGGGAGCGCACCCGTTGGATACGCCGCGAGATACTTGTGAAGCGCGGGGACGTAGTCGAACAGATAGGGCGATTGGGCGAGCAGTCCTTTGAACACGTCCGACGTGCTGCGCGACTCTTTCTCGTCGCCGTACGCGACCATCGCCGCCGTTCCGCCGCGCCGGTAGTTGTTCACGTACGTCGCAGCGCGCAGCCGAACCATGTTTTCCACCTGTGCCTTGGCGCTGGGCGACGCCCAATCGATCTTGCTGCTGAACTCTTCGATATTGGCTGTCGGCATTTTCACGTTGCACTCGCCGGGCTTGCATCCCTTGATGGCGTCGAAGTCGCTCTGCTCGACAGTGAATGCGCTCGCGTCGCTCGGCACGGCCGGCGTCGCGAACATTCCAAAGGCGCTGCGGCCCGGCGTGCGAAGAAAATTGGGAAGGTCGCGCACGCGGCGAACGACTTCGTCACGCGGCGCGTCCACGGCGACGATGCCGAACAGCGCAACCTCTTCCCGGTCGGCGGCGTTCAGCAGCTTCGTCACCACCTCTCCCTTCCGCGCCTGCTCGATCTCGGACGGCGAGAGGCCAATGTACTTCTGGAGGAAGCGCGCCGGCTCACCAGGTGGGAGCGTTCCGGCCACCGGCGCCTGAGCGACGGCAAGCGCACCGAACATGACCACCAGGAGCGAGGCGATCAGCGACGATGCGCCTCGCGGTAGCGTTCTGCCGAGCATGTGACCTCCAAAGAAAGACTACGAACGAGCTGCAGGCGATGGAGCGGTGTCCGCGGCGTTCGACGTGGCGTCGTGCGCCGGACCGGCGTGCGATCGCAAGTGGTTGAGAATCAGGGGGAACACGTCGCGTGACGCGTGCTTGCCGATGACACAATCGATGTCGCCATATCCGGGGACGAGGATACGACGGTAGAGATCGCCGCCATTCGTCTTCGAAAGCAAATCGAACGTGAGTTGGGTGCTCCCCGGCAGAAAGCAGCGATTGCACTCGCCGTGGATGTACGTGATCGGCATCGCCAAGCGCTCGAGACTTTGCAGGTAGGTGCTTCCGTCCGCCCGCACCGCATGACCCTGGCGTACCATCCGCGCCAACTGCTCGAACACGGTGAGGCTGGTCACGCCGAACAGCTCGTGGATAGCGTCGTGAACCGGGCGATTCAGTTGCGAGTGTTCGTACAGCGGTCCGTACATGAACGTGATTCGGCGGCACACTGGGCTCGTACACGATTCCTCGGTCGGCAGCATACGCAGCGCGGCGTCGAAGATGCGAGCCTTCCAACCGTGTGACTCCACACGCGCTGTCAACGACTGCTTGCCGATGGCCTTGAGCATCTCCGGCACGTGCAGACCCGACTTCAGGCGCGCCATCGACGGCGTGACCAGATGGAGTCCCATCTGGAGACACACTGCGGAGCGCACGCCTTGCAGGCCCTCGATGATCGCCATGTGCAACGTCAATGCGCCGAAGCCCTGAGCGATGACGTCGATCTCACGCGCGCCCGTGACCTCGCGTACTCGTTCGACAGCCGCGGGAAGGTCGAATGTCGCGATCTGGTCGGCATTCACGTCTTCCGTCGACGCCTCGAGATCTACGCTCGTGCGGTAATCCAACAGCCACACGTCGAATCCAGCCTCGTTCAAATATTCCACGAGGTTGGTGTCGACCATGTCGGTGGAGAACACACGGCCCGACATGCCGATCCCGTGGACCAGGAGAATGGGAGCGCCACCGCCGTGATAGCGGACCATGCGCAGCGACACGCCATCCTGCGTCGTGAGGAAGTGCATCTCTGGAGGCTCGGTGCGGAGCTCACGGAGCGTTCGCTGCGCCGCATCGGGGTCGAGGACGCTCCGGCGCGCGAGCACGCCGCCATACGTGTCGTAGAGCGCGCCCGCGAAGAATCGTCCGAAATCCGTGGCGGCTGTCAGCCGGCGCACGAGGCTCCCGGCATTGGTGATCTTGAACGTGCGCAGCTGCGTAGCGAAATCCTTCGGGTGAATCGTGACGATCCCCTTGCCAACGCGCGGACCGAATTCGTCGGTTCCCTCGTGAACGCTCACGAACAGCGTCGTCGTGTCCGGCCAGAGGTCCAGCCCCTTGTCGTCGCGAATCAGCTTGTAGCCGTACAAGTACAGGTGCCGTCCCCCCTCCGTGGTCAGCGGCATGCGATATGTCATGCGTCGCGCACGCGCGTCGTCGGGATCCTTGACCAGCAGCTCGAACGTTCCATGCGTGACGCGGATCGGCTCGTGCGACAGCGCCGGCGCCGTCACGACGCCGTGCAGGTGCGCCTGATGATGCGGGTTTCGCAGCATTTCGTACAGGTCGTCCGACGTGATGGTCGCCGTGAAATCCAGCATGCTGCCGGCAGCCTTCGCCGCCTTCGCTGCGACATCGAAGTCGGCATTCGCGTCCGGCCCGGTCGCGACGAAGCCGCGCATCGTCTCGGTGAACTCGATGCCGACCTTGCGCGCTTCAGCGGCTGTGCGAGGACGCGACGGCAGATCGTACGCGATCGTCGCTCCGCGTTCCTCGGCGATGAGCGCGGCCGTTCGCTCGGCGAGCGCCGAGATGGTCAGGAAGGGATTCACCCCGAGTGAACGCGGCATGACGGCGCCGTCGGAAACGTATAGTCCCCGATGGATCTCCGAACCCGACGTGCCCGCGAACACGCGGCCGCGATCATCGACCACTCCGTGCTCCGCCGTTTCGCTCATGCCGCAACCACCCAACGGATGCACGGTCACGAGACTCTTGCCGAGTCGATCCGTCCACGACGGATTCTTGATGTAGGTGCCGCCGAGCGCTTCCGTCGCCCGTCTGAGCTCCGCGTTGATCCGCTCGAAGACGGGTTGTCTGCCGCAGTCCGGCCAGTGAATGCGCACACGATCGTCCACGAGATCGATGTGCCCGCAGGAATCGTCGTGCGCCATCACGAGAAATGTCTGCGTATTCGCGACGGCACCCGTGCTGATGCCTGGAATCAGCGCCTGCATCTCACGAACCGCCTCTTCCGCGTAATGTCCACCCGGAGCGACGTGTTCGCCCACCATGCGAGAGGCCATGAACAGCGACGAAGCGAGCATCGGTGCGAGACTGGAGGGGATCACCCCCTCCTCGATGATCATTCCGTCCTCGAAGTTCGCCGTATTGCGAAGATCGATCAGCCCGGTGATGCAGGGTCCGGGGCCGGTACCGGGCCGAGTGCTTCCAACGCCTACGCCATGGATCGGCTGACTCGCGTTGTACGCGAAGCCGAGCACGTCGCCGTTGCCCGTGAATGAGCGCCCGAGCTTGTCGGAGAGTGGCAAACCGGCCTCGCGCGAGCGCAGGAGGATCTCCGTGCTGCCCAGGCTTCCCGCCGCAAGAATGACCGTTTCCGCGGCGACGAACATGCTCGACGCGCCGAACTTCTTGAGCCCACCCGCAGTGAGCTCGAAGCGCACGAGCCAGCGCTTTCCTTTCCGCTCGACGCGGCGCACCGACGTACCCGTGAAGATCTCGGCGCCGTGGTTGTACGCGTCCGGCAGATAATTCATCAGCAGCGTGTTCTTCGAGCCGCGATTGCACCCGCCCACACAGTTCCCGCACGAGTTGCAGCCCTCCTGCTCCACTCCGACGTGATTGATTCCGCTCTCGAACGAAACGGTGATGGGCGGGCGAAAGAACGGCGCGCCCATATGCTTTGCCGATTTGTCCATCGCCTGGAGCTTCGATGGCGTGGCGATGTGTTCGGGAAACGAGACCGGCCGCAGCATCTCGCGCGCGCGCTCGATTCCCGAGGCAAGTCGGGTCTCGACATCGTCACGAATGCCAGCGGGCCATCTGGGATCGAGCCACACACGCTCATCCGGCATGATCGCGACGTTGGCATTGATCAGCGACGTACCGCCGAGCCCACACCCCACGAGCACGCTGATGTCGGGGTTGACGTGGAAATCGAAGAGCGCGTTCGGCGTTCCCATGCGCCGGTTCGGCATATCCATCTGTACTTCGCGCATTGCCTCGAGCGGTCCCTCGGCAAAGTCACCGGGCTGCCGCTCGTCGCCGCGCTCGAGGAGACAGACCTTGAGTCCGGCGCGCGCGAGTCGGCTCGCGGAAATGGCGCCGCCGTATCCGGAGCCGACGACGACGACATCGTACTCCTCGGACATGCGATCGATCGGCGTTGCGATGTACGTCATCCGAAACGCTCCTTCGGCATCGAAACATTGGCGCGCCGGTCGCGCGCGGATGAGTGCGGCGCGCCCTTCACCGATCGCCAGCGCCGACGCCGCCAGCGAGGTTCAGCCGGTCGCCGTCGAGGCGCGAGATGGGGTACATCCCGGTGATTGAGAGCACCACCTCGTCCGTACTCATCGGGAAGGGATCGCCGTTCTTGATCATGTCGGCCACAGAGCCGCACCAGATGCGACCGTCGTCGATAGCGACGCAGTGCGGATCGCCGAACCAAGCGCCTGTGTTGTAGTACTTGATGCCGTCCGAGAGCGTGGCCGTTCCCGCAAAGTGCGTATGGCCGAAGACGACGGCGTCGAATCCGCGGCTTCCCGAGGCCTCAGCACCGTGACGGAAGCACTCGCGCTCACCGACGATCGTGTTCTCGTTCGGCGTCACGTCCTTCTTCTTCCCGAACAGGCCGAACCCGGAGAGCCCCCACTCCAGGAATTCGACCCACGCATCGGTGAACTTGTGCAACGCCTGGTAAAAGGCCGGGCTGATGCCAATCGCGAGGCGGCCGATCAGTGTAAACGCGAAGTACATCCGCGGGAACCGCAGGAACATGTCGTCGTACATATGTCCGTGCTCCACGCGAATCCGCTGGTCGCCCGAGGACACCGACAGGAACGGCACGACCCGCATGCGTCCCACGTCGGTGAGGAAATGCTCGAGGGCAATGTCGTGGTTGCCCACGGTGTAATAGATCCGGAGATCATTCTCCCAGAACTTGAGAAACAGGCCGAGCGATGGCGTGATGTCCGCTACGAGAAGCGAAAGCGACAACTGCGCGAGGTCGATGCCGTCGCCGTTGATGCAGATCGAGTAGCGGTGCTCGAGCGCGAACTCCACGAACTCCGTGAAGGCGCGCCGAGTGCGGTGCAACCGATTGCCCATGTGGACGTCGGACACGACGAGCAGCCGACTCTCGCGCACCGATGTTTTCATGGGATCAGCGGAACGTGCGTCGACTCGCGTGCGGGCTTCTTGTATTCGGCGCCGGCGCTCATCATGAACGCCGACCGCGCGAGCCGGTTGCCGAATTCCGCTGTCGCCAGCTTGAACACCAGCTTCTCGTCGAGATCGCGGATGCGTCCGCTCAATTGCTGGAGCAGTTCAAACGCGAACGTGGGATCGCGCCGGATCTGCAGCAGCAACGAGCCCGGCCGAAGCACCAGCAGCGATACCTCTCCCATCGCACGCGCCGTCGCGCTGCGGGGGAGTCCCTCGAGCAGCGACATCTCGCCGAAGAAGCTTCCGCGATCGAGCACTGCGAGCAGCATCGCGTGGCCGCTGACGTTCTTGGAGATCTCGACCTTGCCAGTCCGAACGACGAACATCTCGGAGGAGGAGTCTCCTTCGTTGAAAATGGTCTCCCCATCCAGGAACGTCAGGACCTCATGCTGTCCGCTGACCCTCATGCTTCCACCCCCATGGATGCAGCAGGCACGTGGAACAGGAGGCCTGCGTCGACGTCGCCGGCCGGTCCTGGCCGATCTCGTGGAAGGTGGTCGATGTATTGGAGGAGCGCGCGCACGAATGCCATGTATTGCTCGACGATTGGATCCGTGAGAGAGACCTCGAGGCGATGCGTGGACCGTCGCGTATCGAAGCACGTGAGCATCGCCGAGGGATCAGCGCCGATGAGCATGGCAGTCCGCTCGACGACGGGCCGTGTCGCCAGCCCGGGCGATTGGCCCGCCAAGCGCAGGGCTGCGCGCATGTATGCGGCGAACGAGGAAAACCCAGCCAACAGCAATGCGCCGACGTCGGCCGAGTTGGTGGTGGCGACCATCAGACGCAGGCGCAGGTGCAGCAGCATCTCGCGAATCTCGCGCTCAGTCTGGAGGCGGAGGTTCGCATAGGTCAGCGCATCAACTGCGACAGGGTCGATTCCCCAGAGCACCTCGCGCGCGTCATTCATGTCCGAGATCTCGATCGCGAACGTGTCCTGCATTCCTCCCCACTCTTCCCAGGAATACAGATGCGGCGGCGTATTCCCCTGCCGGATCCACTGTTGGAGCAGCGGCGCGGCGCGTGCGAGTTTGGACGGCGCGAGCGAGTCGAGCAGGACGAGGATATTGAGGTCGCTTATTCCGGGAATGGCCTCGCCGCGGGGCAGCGATCCGAACACCACCACGCTGCGCAACTCGTCAGCGAACGTGGTTCGAAATTGAGCGGTGAGCTTGGCTGCGGTGGTCCGTGCATCGGCCATGGGTGCGACGAATACTCGTTCGGGGTGTGGCGACGGGTCGCCGTGACCGCCGGTGTCACTCCGGTACGGCGGCGCAAAAAAAGTATCAGCCGCGCGGAAATCCTGACAGCCCTTTCAGACCGGAAATCGCCCGCACTTCACCGTTGGCCATTGCCCCAACGTCCCGGTGCTGCGACAGGGCCAACCCGCCGGCCGCGCACAGGAGCACGGAGGCGACGTCCCCATGTGTACAAAGCAGGAATGTTCCGGTGGTGTCGGCGTCATGCAGCTCTCGCAACAACCCAGTCACGCGTCCGATGATTGCTGTCGTGCTCTCCACGCCCCAGTTCTCGTGCGTGGGATCCGCCCGATCCTCTGACCACACGCGCTGATAATGCTCATCGGAGGTGAGCTCGAGCTCGCCGAATCCGCGCTCCACGAGTCGGGCATCGATACCAACCGTCGCGCCGAGCAGTTCGGCCGCGATCGCGGCGGACTCGCGGGCACGGAGGAGCGGTGAGGAGACGACGTGGCAGACGCGCGGCAGTATGCCCGCTTCACGAGCGGCGATCAGTGACGAACGCACCTGCGCCCGACCAACGTCGGTGAGGCCGAACGCTTCACCGGCTGCAGCGGGGCTGCTGGCGATGAGCCCCCTGACATTTGCTTCGCTCTGGCCGTGCCGAAGAAGACAAAAACTGGAGGTGCCGGCTGGCGTGGGCATCATCGGGTGAGTGCGGATTCAGGATGGAGCGAATTGTCGACAATACGATACTGGCGCCAACCTGGCCACGATGCGAAGATACAGCGCCTTGAGGCCAGCGCCCTCGGCCCACTCAGAAATCCCGTCCCAACGAGCCGCGCGCATCGCCGGCTCCCGGCAACTCCAATGCTTCGAATCACTCAATCGGCCCTGCTCGCTTGCGTGCTCCTTCCTCGTGCCGCACACGCGCAGGAGCCCGCGCCGCGCACGCTGACGCTGGCACAGGCACTCGCTTCGGCGCAAGAATCCAATGCCGGATTGCGCGCGGTTCGCCAGCGCGTTGAGGAAGCGCAGCGTCGGAGCAACGTCGTGTTCAGCAACTACCTGCCGCGTGTGTCGACGACGGGCGTCTACCTTGGCAGTGACAACAGCCGCGGGATCATCGTGCCGGCGGGTGCGCTGGGCACCGTGCCGGGACTGGGCAGATTCCCGCGGACGGAGACGAACATCCCGCAGGGTGGCTCGGACATCGGGTTCGCGATGACGATGGTCCAGCAGCCGGTGACGCAAGTCTTCAAGATCAAGCAGGGTCTCGGCGTCACGCGCGCGGACGAGAGCATCAGCCGGGCCGAGTTGCGCCGCACGGAGCAGGCAGTGTCGGTCGGCGTGCTGAAGGCCTATGCCGGGGTCCTGCTCGCGTCGAAGCGTCGAGAGGTCGCGCGCGCACGCATCACCACCGCGACGCTCCGCACGGGCACGCAAACGGTGGCTGTGCAATCCGGCATGGCCACGAACGTCGTCGCGCTGGAAGCGCGGTTCGGCGCGTTGCAGGCGCGCCAGGACCTGCTCGAGGCGGAGAACGAGTATACGGATCTCAGCTACGCGCTCGCGGACGCGATTGGTATTCCGGGCAACACCGCACTCGCTGTCGTGGTGCCGGCTCCTTCCATGGAGCCGCTGGACTCCCTGGACGCCTACGTCGCATCCGCGATGCGCGCCAATCCCGATATTCTGGAGGCCGAGGCGATGGTGAACAAGGCGACGCACGGCGTCGGAGCGGCGAGGGCGGACTACATTCCCGATTTGGGGATCTTCGGCAGCCACTTCATACAGACATCGCTCCCGTTCCTCCCGCGCAACTCGCTGTTCTTTGGCGCGATGGGAAGCATCACGCTACTCGATTTCGGCGCGCGAAAGAACACGCTCGCCGAGCGCAATGCCCAGCTCAATGCGGCGAACCGGAATCTCGAACGCGTGCGTGGCAAGGTGCGCGGCGAGGTGGAGGCGTCGTACCGCAAGCTGGCGCGCGCGTATGAGATGGTGGAGGTGGCACGGGAAGCTCTCGCACTCAGGGACGAAGCGCTGCGTTTGCGCACTGTATCGATGCGCGCCGGATACGGTGTGCCCGCCGACCAGAGCGAAGCCACCGCCGACCGGCTTGCGGCCGACTTCAACGTGCTGCGAGTCGATATGGGCTATCGCATCGCCCGTGCGGAGCTCGAGCAGGCGGCCGGAAAACTCGCGCGATGAGCCGCGCGTTAGCAGATCACCGGGAGTAGAGCACATGCCGACGACGAACACGAACGACCAGACTCTCGAGACCAGCGCTGCGAGCGGGGACGGACCCGGCGTTGAATTCACCGAGACCATGCGCGGGTTCGCGTCCACGAAGGTCACGGACGACTACCAGGCGGGACGCGAGCAGGGCGAGCGCGATGGCTCGAAGTTCGAATTCACCGTCACCGTCACTGCGCCGAACATCGACCGGCTGATCGCGGATCCGGCGCACGAGGCGCTGCTGCGCGGGACCATCACTGCACCGATGCTCTCCGCCACGCCGCTTCGCGTGGAGGCCGGCCGGTTCAATCTTCTGGTCAGGGATGCGGAAACTCCCGGCACCCGCAAGATGGTCTACGACATGCCGGCCGTCGCGGACGATGGGCGCACGTTCCACGTCGAAGGCTTCAAGACCATCCATGACGACGCGGGTCCGGATATCTGGTCGGATACCACGACGCTCTACGTCACCGTCCATGACGGCACTGCCACGGGCACCGTGGTGGCGAAGGGCATTGTCAACATCCATATCAAGGATTTCCAGAAGCAGCTGCGCACGATGAAGGCGATCGGTGCCAGGAACAAGATCGACGAGCTGAAGGCGCTCGCGAAGTTCGGCACCTTCTTCATGGGCGCCGTCAACGAGATCTACGGCGGCATCTTCGCCCGCCCCAGCGCGTTCAACCCCGACGCGCCTCCCCGCGTGCGTCGCGAGCTGCGCTGCGGCCCGCCCGAAATGCACTACTTCCACACGCAGGACGGTATCGAGCTCAAGCTGACGCGGTTCAAAGGAGGTGCCAAGGGTCCGGTCATCCTCACCCCCGGTTTCGGCACGTCGGCGCACTCCTATACCATCGACACCACGGAAACGAACTACCCGGAGTTCCTCTACGAGCGCGGATACGACACGTGGGTGCTCGACTACCGCGCCAGTCCACACCTGCGCAGCGGGGCCACGCAGTTCACGCTCGACGACATCGCGCGCTACGACTATCCCGCGGCCGTGGATTACGTGCGGTCCGCGACAGAACGCGAGTCCGTGCAGATCATGGCGCACTGCGTCGGCTCCATGACAATGCTCATGGCGCTTGGCCACGGGCTCAAGGGAGTGCGCTCGGCCGTGGCGTCGCAGTTGACGCTGCATCCGCGCGTAGCGCCGCTCAACAAGGTGCGGTCGGGGCTGTACATGGCCAATTTCCTCAGCGCGATCGGTGTCGACACGCTCACCACCGACACGCGCCGGGACGCCTCGTGGAGCGAGAAGCTCTACGATGCCGCGCTCCGGCTCTATCCCGCGGGCAAGGAGTATTGCAGCAGCCACTTCTGCCGCCGGATGATGTTCATGTATGGCGAGGTGTTCGACCATGACCAGCTGAATTCCGCCACGCACGACGCCATCCACGAGGCGTTCGGCGTCGCCAACTTGACCACCTTCACGCAGATCTCGCAGGCGGTCCGCGATGGACATGTGAAGGGAGCAGATGGAGACGACGTCTATCTGCGCGGGTATGAGGGATTCAAGCTGCCGATCGCGTTCCTGCACGGGGAGAACAATCGCCTCTTCCTTCCCGAGGGCAGCCTGAAGACGATGGAGTATCTCAGCGAAAAGAACGGATCCCAGTACTACACGCGCCACGTCATCAAGGACTACGCGCACATGGACTGCTTCATCGGCAAGAATGCCGCGCGGGACGTGTATCCGGTCGTTACGGCCGAGCTCGACCGGCACAACTAGAGACCTGATTCATCAACGAGGTGTGACGAGCATGGCCAACGTTCAGCCAGGTCCCTCTCCCGAGGCGATGCACCACGCGGCGCAGCATCAGCACCCGTCGCTGACGGATCTCTTCGACTATCCGCTGATGTCCGCGCTTATCGAGCGCCGGACGAGGCGCATTCCGCGCGGCCAGTCCATCGCCGCGGGGCCGCTCTCTCATGAGAGCAAGAATGATCCCGCGCCCCTGAGCAAGCTCGAAGAGGCGATCCTCATCACCTGCATCACGGGGATCACCGGCGTCACCACGCACGACGGACCGCTCACCAAGACGAACGGTGCCGACGAGCTGGGCACGCCGTTTCTGCACATCATGGCCCGCACGGGAAGCAGCGCCGACAACTGCCAGGCGACGCACTTCTTCATGATCAACGACGACGGCATCTTTCTCCTCCGCCATCCCACGGGACGGAAGGCGCTCGAGATGTTGACGTCCCTGCCGCCGCGCTGGGCAGACTGGAAGGAAGCCGACTGGATCGCCGCGGCGGAGCAGTGCAAGGTGCGCGTGTCCGATAAGCGCCTCTCGTTCCCACGCGAGTGGCCGTACTATCTCGGCTGGAACGCGCAGGCGTCGAATGCACCCGGCACCACGCTGTTCTACCCGCTGGTGGACTGCACCTGGCAGTACATCAATGCCATCGCGATCCTCGCGGCAGAACCCGACGGCAAGCGCCCGGTCTTCATCGACGACTGGCGCCAATTCAAGCCGAAGGGTGCGGTCGAGTGGCTGGCCAAGATCGGCGGCGCGGTCGGCCTCACGGAGAAGATCCCCTACCATCCGATGGGTGGGCTCAAGTGGATCCGGAACGGATTCACGAACAAAGACAGCCCGGCACCAATGGGATGGACCCACGCACTGCGCACGGATTACGAGGCGTTCTTCTATTTCCAGAACCTCATGCTTCTCGGCCAGGCGATGGGCCTGGGCGGATGGATTCATGGCGCCGTGTTCAATCCGTACATCTTCCACAAAGACGAATCGAAAGGCTGGCACGGGCTGGGCATGCGCTTCCAGACGCCCCATACCTTGTCGCCGATGGCGCCCGTGCCTGCGTCGCAGCCGAACCCCATCGGCATCGATGGCATTCTCGAGACACTCGTGCCACCCTACGTCGGCTCGATGAATGAAGCGGTGGACCGGGTCATCGAGATGAAGTACGGGGAGAACGGCACGGCCTACGGGAACGAGGATATTTTCTCGCGACCCTACCGGAATCGCGACGACGCGCGTGCCTATGTGAAGAAAGGCACGAGGTTCGGTCCGCGGCAGATCGAGTACACGAAGGACATCTGCAACTACATCTACGACACGTACGGCCGCTTCCCAGCGCACGTGGACGCGCTGTATGCACCGGGCATGTGGCTGCAGTTCTCGCATCTCGAACTCGAGTACTACGACAAGTTCTTCGACCCGGCCCAGTACACTCGGCAGAAGGCGCACGATGCGCTCTGGCACCGCTAGGAGGAAGCCGTGAGCACCGTCGGTGTCAGCGCGGGCGCGAGCCAGCGCCTGACCGCGGTCGAGACCGCGGTCGAGCAGGCCAATCCTGCGCTGAGTGCCCAATTGGCTGGGAACAGACTCGGGCGCCTGTTCTGCCTGACGCTGTTCACGCCGATCCGTCCCCAGTGGGTGCCGGTGCTGCGTGCGGCATTCTATCTCGGCAAGTATGTCAGCTTGGCGCAGACACACATTCTGCAATTCAATTTCATTCGGTTCGTGCGCTGGACGATCGTCTCGCCTGAGCTGCCCTTCAATGGTGCGCCGCAGCAGCGCGACAAGCTCAAGTACCACTACCTGTTCTTCGAGAGCAACTTCGACGGGCCTTGGCAGCATTACATCGATGCCTTTGCCTATTGCATCCCGATGGATATCCGCTTCTGCTGGGGTCGTGGATTCGATTTTCCCGCGCCGCCGCCATCCGAGCCCCTCAAACGCTGGATCGCGATGAACAGCCTGGAGGGAGGCAGTTACTACTGCGCGTACGAGCATGCGAGCACGCGCATGGTGGCCGGCGCCCTTACGGTGCGGGAGCGATTCCAGACGCTCGTCGCCGAGTCGCAGCAGCTCGACGCGAGCGCCTTCAAGGCGAAGTACGAACAGTTCCTCACCGACGTGCAGGGACACCTCTGATGGGCGACCGCCGCAACATCAACGGGACGACATACGCGCTTACCGTGTTCACGGCCATCATCCCGGGCCATGAAAAGGAGGTGCTCGCGGCGATCGAGAGCGTGCCGCGCGGAGCACAGAGCCCGCTCGCACGGCTGGGCACCGTGCACACCTCTCGGCTGCAGATCTTCGATCACCTGGTTCATCAGGGACCATCGCAGAGCCCCGATTCACTCAAGTCGAACTATCTCGTCTTCACGGCGGCGTTCGACGGCGAGCTCGAGCCGTTTCTCGACTCGATACTCGATCGCATACCGGAAGCCGATGGCTGGTGGCGCCATTGCGTAGGCTATCCTGGCCTGTCCGCCCGCGCGGAGTTCAAGCGCTGGATCCGTCACAACCAGATCCACACCTCCCTCTTCGCGGTCAACTCCCCGAACAGGAGCGTGTCGGAGGTAGTGGAGAGTCTCGCCTTGCGTGATCAGGTGCTGGAATTCGCAATTTCGGCTCAGGGGCTCGATGCCGCCGAGCTTCAGGCACGCTTTCGACACACGTTCGTGGAGGGAAAGTGACGGGATCGACCAAGCATAGCCCGTTCGGTTTGCTGGATGGCAGCGTGTTCCAGCGACCGCCGAATCTGCCCCGCCGCAGAGGGGAGCCGGCCAAGGTGGATGTCGCGGACATCCAGGGCAACGTGCTGCGTGGCTACTCGCACCCAAAAGCGGCCTACATCTTCCTGCACGTGGACGATGTCGCGAAAGGCAAGGCGCTGCTCGCCCGAATGCTGCCGCGCATCACCTCGGGCGAGCCGTGGGGTGAGACGCCTCCGGCGACGGCGATCCAGGTTGCGTTCACCTATGCAGGCTTGAAGCACATCGGCGTGTCCCCGGAGATCCTGAGCTCATTCCCGGAGGAGTTCCGTCAAGGGATGGCGGCTCGCGCCGAATCCCTGGGCGACCGCGGCCCCAACGCACCCCAACACTGGGAAAAGGGACTCGGCACCGGCGACGCGCACGTACTGCTCACCGTCTGGGCCGTCGACAACGAACACCTCGACCACGTTCGCGAGGAGCTGCGCCAGGTGGGCGCATCCGCGGGCGCGACCCGCGTGATCAACGAGACGCGTGCCGAGGCATTACGGGCTGGGAAGGATCACTTCGGATTTTTCGACGGGATCTCGCAGCCTGCTGTGGAAGGGAGCGGTGTACAGGGTCGCCCGGGCGACGGTCAGCCCGATGGAGCAGGTGGTTGGCGCGACGTCGCGCAAGGCGAATTTCTGCATGGATACCTCGACGAAGACGACGGGATGCCAGACGCTCCCATTGCTCCGTTCGACCGGAATGGAACGTTCATGGTGTACCGGAAGCTTCACATGAACGTGGCCGCCTTCCGTCGAATGACCGACGAAGTCGGGAAACGCTATCCCGGTGGGCCGGAGCAGCTCGCCGCGAAGATCGTCGGTCGCTGGCGCGACGGAACGCCTCTGTGTGCGTCACCCGATGCGCCCAACCCGGAGATCGTGGCGGATCCATCCCGGATCAACGATTTCACGTATGCCAGCGACGCCGCCGGGCTGCGCTGCCCGGTGGGCGCGCACATTCGCCGCGTCCACCCTCGCGATGCCGAAGGCTTCTTTGGCGGGCGTCTCACGAACCGGCACCGTATCATTCGCCGTGGCCGCACCTTCGGTCCTCCTCTGCCAGAAGGGATGATGGAGGACGATGGCCAGGAACGTGGACTGGTGTTCGTGTGCTTCAACGCGAGCATCTGGCGCCAGTACGAAACCATCCAACGTCTCTGGGTCGACGACGGCGATCCCTTTGGCCTCGGCTCGGACACCGATTTCCTCGTCGGATGTCCGAAGGGTCCCAAGTCCAAGCTGACGATTCCCGGCAATCCGCCATTCTTCATTTCCCCACAGCCTCAGTTCGTGACGACACGCGGCGGTGAGTATCTGTATCAACCGAGCATTAGCGCGTTGCGCTGGCTCACGACCTGAGCTGGATAAGGAGCTGCATGTTGCGCAGGATATTCGGGATGATCTCACTCTGTTCGGCGACCGCGTTGGCGAGCTGCGGCAGTGACAAGGCCACGGGCGTCGATGCGCAGGCGGCCGCTGATGCCGCGAAGGCGGAGGCGCGCCTCTTCGAGGCGATGAACAAGGACAACTTCGCGGCCGCCGGGGACATCATCGGGGAGCTGAACGATCTGCGCGATCGCGACCCGAAAAACTATCGCAACACGTTCATCTTTGGGGCAGCCAACTTCTGGTGGATCGCCGAGGCGGGACGTAAGGATGCGGGCGTCGATCCGCTGCTGATCATCTCGCTGGCCATTCCCAACATCCTCTCGAGCTTCCCGGATGTGGTGCAGAACGATCCCAAAGGTGCTCCCGGCGCGAGCGCCCTTCTCGGTGCTTTTCTTTCGGACGCCGGCTTCGACAGGAAGGCGGGATCCGCCCTCATCGACAGCGCGGCGAAATACGCTCCCCACGTCGGCCTGTTCCAGCAGATGTGGATCAGGCGCTTCGCGGCGGCAAATGACACCACGACTGCTCAATCTGTCGAGTATGGCTTCAAGTGGTGGGAGTGGTGCCTTGGTGGTCCGATCGATCGCAACAATCCCGATTTCACGGGGAAGGTCAAGCCACCAACGGACGGACCGTACGGTTTCTGCTGGGGCTCGGCGCGAGTGCCGCACGGCTTCGAAGGCAGCTGGATGATCTTTGGAGATCTGTTGGTCAAGCGTGGCAATCTCATTGCGGCGCGGCGGGCCTACGAGAACGCGCGGCTGGGCGTGAATTACAGCCGCTGGAAACGCAAGGATGATCTCGAGCAGCGCCTGGCGTCGGACCTCATGCAGCGATATGCCACGTACGGCAGTAACGATCCGGCCAACTGGGCACCCATCGGCAACACGACGTATGGCTGCACCCAGTGCCACGCAAGCAAGCCGTAGCCGGATCACGCTCTACCATCACTACCACGCTCGGCTCGGTCCTCTGGCGTCCGTACGGAGTACCGAGCATGCTTATCCGCCGCTGGCTGCCTCCCCCATAGAGTGCGCGTGTTCATGAGATCGTCTTTTCGTTTTCGGAGCCAATGGCTGCTCCTTGCGGCCGGCACCGCGGTAGGTCTCGTGGCCACGCCATTGCTGCTCGCCCGTCGAAGCAGCGCGCAGGGCCCCGCCGGCGAAGTACGCATCCCGGTTCTCGTGCGAAGCCCAACGCACATGGTCCGCTCCAACTACGTCACACTGAGTGGCGACATCGAGGGCTCGCGTACCGCATCCATCGGATTCATCGTGCCCGGCGTGGTGGCGCGCGTCGGTCCGAAGGAAGGCGACTTCGTGAGTGCCGGGCAGGTGCTGGCCACGCTCGACGAGACCGAGTACAACATCAACGTCGAGGTGGCGTCGGCACAGCGCGAGCGCGCCGAGGATGAGTACAAGCGCGCCAAGATCATGTTCGAGTCGCGCGGCATCCCGGAGAACGACTTCAACAAGGCCGCGACGGGCCTTCGCCTTGCGCGCGCGCAGGAAGCCATGGCGAGAAAGAAGCTTCAGGACACGAGGCTCACAGCACCCATGAGCGGAATGCTCGCGCGCCGTGGCATCGAGCCTGGTGAGCAGACCGGCCCCGGAATTCCGGTGTTCACCATCGCGCAGATCGCGCCCGTACTGGTACGCGTCGGCGTGCCCGAGAGTGACGTCTCACGAATCGCCGTGGGCGGCAAGGCGACGGTGACGATTCCATCGTTGCGGGGCGCGTCATTCGCCGGGCGTGTGCGCCTCGTCGGGATCGCGGCGGATCCGAGCTCCCGCACGTACACCGCAAAGATCGAGGTGCAGAACGGTACACGCACGCTGCGGCCGGGAATGATCGCCGAGGTGCGCATCGACGGCACCCAATCCGTCGACGCACTCACGATTCCGGCGGAGGCGGTGGTGCAGGACGCGAGCGGGATCCTGCGCGTGTTCGTGCATGACGCCAAAGCTGCGCGTGTCTACGCACGCCGGGTGACGATCGGCGCCGCGTACGGCCAGGAGGTGGAAGTGCAACAGGGTGTCACCGCCAAGGACATGGTGGTGGTCGGTGGGCAGCATCGCGTCCGCGAAGGATCCCGCGTCACCGCACGCATCGTCACCGCACCCGAGCCAGTCGTGCGGACCCGCCGATGAACCTGGTCAAAGCGTCGCTGCGCTACCCGCAGGTCACATACTTCCTGACCGCGTTAGTCATTCTCGCGGGCATCGGCGCGCTGCTGCAGATGCCGCGTCGCGAGGATCCCAAGATCGCAATCCGGCGCGGACTCGTGTTTGCCGCGTATCCTGGCTCGAGCGCGAATCAGGTCGAGGAACAGGTCACGAAAAAGATCGAGCAGCGACTGTTCACCTACGGTGAGGTCCGCAAGGAGAAAACCACCTCCATCAGCCTGGCCGGCGGCGTCGTCATCGATGTGACGTTGGACGACGCCATCAAGGATCCGGGCCCGTTCTGGTCGAAGCTTCGTCACGACATGAACGAGCTGTCCTTCCAGGGGTTGCCCAAAGGAGTGCTGGGGCCAATCGTCAATTCGGATTTCGGCGACGTCGTCGCCGTGCTCGTTGCCGTCACCGGCGAACGGTACAGTCAGCCCGAGCTCGCGGAGTATCTCAAGCAGCTCGAAACCGAGCTTCTGCGCATTCCGGCCGTTTCGAAGGTCAAGCGCGTCGGCGAGCAGCCGCAGAAGATCTACATCACGGGTTCGATGCAGCGGCTCGTGCAATATGGCATCACGCCGCTGCACCTCATTGGCGCCCTGCAGGCGCAGAATGCCGTTTCGGAGGCAGGATCGTTTGCGGGCGGCAATACGCGCGCACCGATTCACACGACGGGACTCTATCAGAGCCAGGATCAGATCCGTCGCCAGCTGATCGGGATGTCGAACCGCGGGAGTCCGATCTACGTCGGTGACGTTGCCGATGTCGAGCGGCGGGACGCCGATCCCGACTTCTTCGTGCGCGCGAACGGTAGTCCGGCGCTCATGCTCACGCTCGAGATGCGTGAGGGCTACAACATCGTGGATTTTGGACGGCAGGTCGAGGGGAGGATCGAGCAGATGCGGGCGCAGCTTCCCCCCGACGTGCACGTCGCGTCGATGGTGGACCAGCCCAAGCTGGTGAAGGAGCGCGTCAGCCATTTCCTGGTCGAATTCGGGATGGCGCTCGTCGCGGTGGTCGCCGTCACACTCATCCTGCTGCCCTTTCCCGTCGCGGCCGTCGCGGCAACTGCGATACCGGTCACCGTCTTCATGACGTTCGCGATTTTGCGCGTGATGGGGATCGAGCTCCACCAGGTATCGCTCGCGGCGCTCGTCGTCGTCCTCGGCATGGTTGTGGACGACGCGATCGTGATCGCGGACAATTACGTCGAGCTATTGGACGAGGGCCTTCCGAAGGAAGAAGCCGCCTGGCGCTCCGCGAGCGACCTCGCCGTGCCGGTGTTCGCCGCTACCGTGACCATCGCGGCGGCGTTCCTGCCGCTCGCATTTCTGCCGGGCCAAATGGGCGAGTTCATGTTCTCGCTGCCGGTCACCGTCGCGATTGCGTTAGCGAATTCCTACATCGTGGCGATGCTTCTCACCCCGTTGCTGTGCCGCGCCTTCATCAAGAAGGGACTTCACTCGTCGCCGGGAAATGTGCAGGCGACCCGCCGGCGTGGGCCGCTCGAGGTCATGCAGTCGGGGTATGACCGGATCATCGCCTATGCGATGACGCACAAACGCCAGACGATGGCGTTCGGGGTGATAACGGTAGTCGCAGGCCTCGGCCTTGGCGCACTGGTTCCGCAGCTCTTCTTCCCGCCTGCGGAGCGCGACGAGTTCGCAATCAACGTCTGGATGCCCGAAGGCACGCGCCTCGACGCGACCAACCGCGCGGTTCTCCAGATCGAAAAGGCCTTGAAGGCCGAAAAGACGATCGTCGCCTATGCGTCGTTCGTGGGGCAAGGCGGACCGCGTTTCTTCTTTTCGTTCGAGCCTGCGCTGCCGCGCCCAAACATCGCGCAGATCATCGTCCGGACGTCTGCCGTCGGCGAAACTCCACGGATCGTGCAGCGCTTGCGCGACTCGCTTCCGCTCGCCGTGCCGGATGCGGAGATCGACGTCCAGCGGCTCACGCAGGGCAATCCCATGTGGGCGCCAATCGAAGTGCGGATTGCCGGCCCGGATGTGACAACGCTGAAGCAGCTCGCAGCGCAGGTGTCCGACATTCTCGAGAAAACACCTCACAGCTTCATGGTTCGCAACGACTTCCGTGAAGACTCCTACGCGCTGCAAGTCAATGTGAACCCGGAGATCGCGAGTCGGCTCGGAATGACGAATACGGTCGTGTCGAACATGTTGGCCGGTACGTTCATGGGCATTCCCGTCTCGACGCTCTGGGAGGGAGACCGCTCCATCGACATGGTGCTTCGACTGGACGAAAGCCATCGGTCGCAGGCGGAGGATGTCGGCTCGACGTACATGGTGTCCCAGTACGCGCGAATGCCGCTGAGCGGAATCGCCGAGATCAAGCCGGTCTGGGAAGCCAGCAGAATCGTCCATCGCAACGGCGTGCGAACGGTCACCATCGGAAGCTTCACGGACGAGGGCATCCTGCCGTCGAAGGTGCTGGCCGCCGTGCGCCCGCAGATCGACGCGCTCAAGCTGCCGCAGGGCTACGACATCGCATACGGCGGCGAGTTTGCGGATCAAACGGAGAGCTTTGGCCACCTCTCGGTCGGCATGCTCGTCAGCGTGCTGCTGATCTTCGTCATCCTGCTGTTCCAGTTCCAGAATTTGAAGGACGCGCTCATCGTGATGGTCTCCATCCCGCTCTCGTTGTTCGGCGCGTTTTTCGGACTGCTCATCACACAGAATCCGTTCGGCATGACGGCCTTCATGGGCCTGATCAGTTTGACGGGCGTCGTCGTTCGCAACGCCATCATTCTCATCGATTTCATTCGCGGCAAAGTTGCGGACGGCGAGTCTTTGGAATTGGCCGCGCTCGAAGCGGGTCGGCGTCGCCTGCGTCCGATTTTTCTCACCACCGTCGCGGCCGCCGCCGGGCTGACGCCCATGATCCTGTCTCGCTCCGGTCTCTGGTCGCCGCTCGCCAGCGTCATTGCGGTCGGTCTGATCTTCTCGATGATCTTTACGCTGGTGGTGGTGCCGGTGCTCTACGTGCTGGTGACGCGCGACAAGGTCCCAGCGCCGGTCGCGGCGCGCCGCGAAACGCTGCCGCACGCGGTGCTCACGGGCTCATAGGGCGGCGGCGTCGCTCGGGCGATCGGCGGACTGCGCCAACGATGCCGCGGCTTTGACCGCTTTGGTCACGCGGCTTTTTCTCGCCATGCTTTCCGTCCACGGCTGAAACGCGTTCGTGACGCCGACAAGCGCCTTCGCCAATTCCGGATAGTGCCGCAGCAGCACGGTTCGCATGTTGTTGTCCGCCACCCACTCGAGCCCCGTCTTCGTGTAGAACTCCGCCGTGTAGCAGTCCGTGAGAAAGCGGTCGCTCTTGAGACGCCGAGTTGCCATGAGGATGAAAACGCGGAACGCCGTGTCGCTGAAGCCGAATCCCTCTGGCAGCGTCTCCGCGTGCATGCCGATCTGCAGATCCACGCGCTCGACATCTCCCTTGTACATCTCACGCAACTCCTCGCGCCAGACGGGGTTGTCGGTCAGTTCCTCGAACGTCGCTGCCGGTTTCAGATGGAGCAGTCGGCGGAACTGATTGTAACGAGGAATTCCGCGCTCGCGATCGCGGATGATGTCCACCGCGCCCAGATCGAGCCGAACACCGTCAGGAAGGGTGAGATCCTGGAGAAAGCGCGGGTAGTTGTGCAGGCACACCGCACCCGGGTGCTGAATACCGAACGAATACCAGATGTCCGCCGCCTTCGCACCGCCGCGCAGCACCTTCTCGGCATTGAGTAGAATGATGTCGTCGAACGGCAGGATCTCGAGCAGCTCGTTGTCTCTGAGCGAATGCACTTCCAGCTGGTCCGGCAGGAGGGGATGCAGCCGGTACACCGACACGAACTCTTCGGTGAGCTGATAGGGGGCGCCGTGATGATCGGCTGAAGAGCCGGGGATGCCGCTGATCACCTCGTTCTCGCTGAGGCGGCCGTACCGGCGATGCACCTTCTCCTCGGCCAATCCCCACCAGTTGGCGCGCATACCGGTGTGCATCACGGGATGATTCGTGATCGCCGGCGTCCATTCGACGGTGTGGATCTTGGCGATGAGCGCGGCGTTGATCAACTGCGCAGTTCCGAACAGATCGTCGTCGCCCATCTGCGGATAGTCGCGCTTGAGCCGGTCGCAGATGGCGTTGTGCTCGAGCGCGAACAACGTATGCAGCAATCCCAAACCGACCCACCAGTTCTCGCTGAATCCCGTGAGCGCGAAACCGGTTTCCTGATCGAGCGGCAGCTGTCCGTCCTTCACCTTGAGCTTTCCATCCACGAACGATCGGACCGATCTCTGCTTCTCGAGCGAGCTGCCGTAGATGCCGGAGGCGTCCCACCAGTGCGATTCGGTGTTGATGTACGTCGGTGGCAGGTCCTTGTCGTCATCGCACCGCGTCGCATCTGGTTTGCTGCTTGGTACGCGCATCGGCCGCTCGAACCAATCGTCGTCAGCGGCGAGCCCGACCTCGAGCGGCTTCGCGTGGTCGCGACCATGGCCAAACCAGTCGTGCGTCTGGAACTGGATCCACGCGGCGGCGAGGAGGTTGAGCGAGGTCGCGGGTTTGAATGTGTCGCGGCGCATCAGCTTGCGGCTGATGTCGCGTGGATTCGGCTCCATCAAGCCGGGCATCGCCTCGGGGAATGCGTGCGAGAGCGGTACGTTGCGCGCGAAGCGCGTTCCCGCCATGCCCATATCGGGGTCCGAGAGATCGTTGTACGATCCATCCGGTGTTCGATATTTTCCGCCGTACGGGCACTGGGCCATCGTGACGGGCGGGCGTCTGTTCTTCGCCCCGGGCGTCCGCGTGTCGTGCAGATTCTCGGCGCGCAACTGGATGCGGTAGGCCAGCAGGTTGAAGACGCCGAGCCAGTGCGGCAGGCGATGCCAGTGCGTGCGGCGGTTCAAACGTTCGAATCCGGCAATGAGCATGCGACCAACCATCGAGTGCCGGCTCATTCGTGTTTCCCCCGAACGTGAGAGCGGAAAAGATGTTGCTTCGGCCGAGTAGCCGCCAGATCTATGGAGACGGCCAGGGCCACGACATCCGTCTGGTTGATCGGCCACCTACCCTCATCACACGAGTGTCGAATCATGGTGGTGTCACAGCTCCACGATTTTTCCCGTGCGCGCGGACTCGTACATCGCTTCCGCGAGCGCGACGCTTCGCCTGCCCTCTCGCCCGTCACACAACGGAGCACGACCGTCGCGAACCGCGGCCACGAAGTCCCGAAGCACGCGCTTGTGTCCCTCGACGTCGGCGACGACAGGGGACGATGAGCTCGCGCTCGTGTTGCCTGCCCGCTGGGGAGGTGGCGAAGCCGGTGTCGTACGCAGCGCGATCTCCGTGACGCGATCGCCTTCGACGACGACGCTGCCCTCGGTGCCAGTAAACGCCATGCGCCGAGGAAATCCGGGATACGCCGCCGTGGTGACTTCGAATGTGCCCACGGCACCGTTCCGAAACTCGAGCGACGCTACCAGCGTATCCTCGACTTCGATGCGATGCAGCGCCGTGCGCGCGAATGACGAGACTCGTGCGACGTCACCGAACAGCCAGAGAAGCAGGTCGACAGAATGGGTGCCCTGATTCATCAGCGCTCCACCGCCGTCGAGTGCCTTCGTTCCGCGCCAGTGTGATCCAGCGTAGTATTCGGGCGGCCGGTACCACCGCACGCTCGTCGACGCGATGACCGGAGTTCCCAGTCCTCCGGATTCGATCAACTGCTTGAGCCACACGAGATCGGGCGCCGTCCTGTCCTGGAAGAACACGCCGACTCTCGTTCCTCGACGTTCACTCTCGGCGAGCAGCACATCGACCTTCGCCAGGGTGATGTCGAGGGGCTTTTCGACCAGCGCGTGCACGCCGTGCCGTACGGCGGCCAACGCATGTTCCGCGTGGACCCCCGACGGCGTTCCAACGAGAACGGCGTCGAGCGGCCGATGATTTACGAGCGCGTCAAGGCTGGCGAATGATGTGGCACCGAACGTCTGCGCCAGCTTCGCCGATGCGTCCGGATTGCGTCCCCAACATGCCACGAGCTCGACACCTTCTGTCTCTGCGGCAGCGCGGGCATGCGTCTCGCTGATGTTGCCGCTCCCAATGAGGCCGACGCGAAAGGTCATGGTGGCGGGCTACAGCGTGCGCGTGAGAAACGCGAACGCTTCCACGCCGTCGAAGCTGTGCGCGCCGTCGTGGATGGCGTAACCGAACCGCTCCGGCACGCCATGCGCTCGATAGATCTGCTGCGCCTGCTCGGCCGCGCGCTGACTTCCCGCGATCGGAAAGATCGGATCGTTGCGCCCGGACTCCACGAAGAGGTATCGCGGCGCGAGAATGCCGGCGATGTCCGCCATTTCCATGTCGCGCGCCAATCCCGGCACATAGTTGTCGGGACAGTGGGAGATGCTGATGATGCTGTCGCGCCACGTGTTGAAGTATGCGCTGACGACGCCAACCTTCACGCGCTCGTCCAGTGCCGCGGAGAATAGCGACATCGTGCCGCCGCCGGACATGCCGAGTGTCGCGACGCGGGACATGTCGATTTCGGACCGCGTGGCGAGATAGTCGATCGCGCGCATCGAGTCCCACACGCGCAATCCAACCATGGTTTGCCCGAGCAGCAGGGCGGCGGTCGCCGCCGGTTGGCACGAATACTTCTCGGGGCCCGCCTTCCGCGCGGCTGCGTCGCGCCGCTCACCGAACCCCAGCGGCTCTATCGCCAAGGCCGCGAACCCGCGGTCGACACACCCGACTGCGTATTGCGCCGCAGCAGAAGGACGCTGCGTGCCGTCCGGTGCGATTCCCACGATGTCGATGACGCCGCGTCCGTGACCCGGATAGCAGACGACGGCCGGCACCGGACCGTTCCGCTTCGCCGGCACAAGGAGGTAAGCGATCGCGGAGAGATTCTCGCGTGTCTGGAAAACGATCTTTTCGCGCGTGTATGCCCCGAAGTCTCGCGTCTCGATGATCTCGGGTCGCAGTGGCACGCGCGTGGCCGGAAAGCCGCCCACACGCTCGACCAACCGCTGTCGCGCGGTGGTCTTCCACGCGCGTGCCGCCGCTGCATCCTTCGCCGTGAAGCGCAGCGCGGGCGTCATCGCGTCGTATTCGGAAAGGCAGAACTCCTGGCTGTCGAGCTGGCGGTTCGCGACGACAGCCGGCTCGGCGCTTGCCATCGCTGCGTGCGCGGTGCCACCCGGCGCACCGAGTCCAGGCGCTCCGGTTGCAGCGAGCGCGCCGGCCATGCTCGTGCGTCTCAGGAACTCCCGGCGATCCATATCGTCTGCCATTTTCGGCCTCCTTGCATCGTGTCGCATCCGTCGGCGCCCAGTGTACGGGTGCGCCGAAGGCGCGGCAAGGCGCGGAGCACCGTCAAGACTGAACGAGCAGGATCGTCAGGCTTTTCGCCCCGTGCGCTCCAATCACCAGCGATTGCTCGATATCCGCCGTCTTCGACGGACCGGCGACGAATACGCCGTAGCCTTCGCGCGCGACGTCCGCTTCAGCGTATGCCGCATGCATGTCATCCACGATGCGCGAGCGCTCCAGCACCACGATGACATTCGTTGCCAGAAATACCGCCGAGCGGTGACGGAGGCGCGAATCGGGAAGCCAGACGGCGCCATTCTCTGCAACGCCGAGCACCGCTTCGCAGACGAAGAGGTCCGCGTCGGCGAAGGAGTGCGGTGTTGGCGCACTGTCATCGAGAGGGTCGAGCGCCTCCAGTGCGGACACGCGCCGTCCCACGTCGGGATACGCGTCGGCGATGAGGGCGCGAAGATCTGTGCGCCGACCCTCGGTCACACGCGCGCCAGCGCCCAGAGCGGCTGCCGTAAAATCCTGCACGACATCGCGCGGCACCTGATGACCGAATCCGGGGCGACGTGCGTCCGGCCGCGCGACCGCGGGGGGCCGCGCCGCCCGCACCGCCGCGAGAATGGCGTCACGCGAGGTCATCGCGGCTCCCCTTCGTTTTGCGCACCGCTTCGGTGTGCGCGATACCACGACGCAAAGCTTTCCTTGGGCGGAGCCGGGAGGTCGCGCGTCTTGCCCCAGGCGCCCGATAGCATGTGCGCGACCGGCGACGGGAGGACACGCAACGCCGCGCGCATCACCGAGCCGATGACACTCATCATCCGCGGATGCGTCAATGCTGTGGCACCAGCGCGCGCCACCACCGACTTCATTCTCGCCGCATAACCTCGCTCGGTCACGATCTGTCGCCATCGGTAGAGCTGCGCATCGAGATCGATCTTGACCGGACACACCGCCGTGCACGAGCCGCACAACGTCGAAGCAAAGGGCAGCGCCGCATACTTCTCGAGATCGATTCCCGGTGTGAGCACCGATCCGATCGGGCCAGGCACCGTATAGCCGTAGCTGTGTCCGCCCGAGCGACGATACACCGGACACGTATTCATGCACGCGCCGCAGCGAATGCACTTGAGCGATCGCCAGAAATCGGCACGGCCCAACTGTACGCTGCGTCCATTGTCCACGAGAACGATGTGCAGCTCCTGCCCCGCGCGCGGCCGGTGCACGTGCGACGTGTACACGGTCACGCGCTGCCCCGTCCCACTCCGGCCCAAGAGGCGCACGAACACGGCGAGTTCTGCGGCTCCGGGAATCACTTTCTCGATCCCCATCGACGCGATGTGAATTGGTGCAAGCGTCGCACCGAGGTCCGCGTTGCCTTCATTCGTGCAAACGACGATTCCGCCGGTCTCCGCGAGCGCGAAGTTCACCCCCGTCAGCGCCGCATCCGCGCGTAGAAAGCGCTCACGCAGATGCAGCCGCGCGGCGCCCACGAGCACGAGGGGATCGCTGTTGCCCGCTTCCGTTCCGAGGTGCGTGGCAAACGTCGCGCCGATCTCTTCCTTCTTGAGATGGATCGCCGGCATCACGATGTGGCTCGGATGCTCCTCGCGAAGCTGCACGATGCGCTCGCCGAGATCGGTGTCCACCACCTCGATCCCGCGCGCGTCCAAGTATGGATTGAGCCCGCACTCTTCCGTGAGCATCGACTTGCTCTTGACCAATCGCACCGCGCCGCGCGCGACGAGAATCTCGTGCACGATACGATTGTGCTCCTCGGCATCGCGCGCCCAGTGCACGTGCGCTCCATTCGCGAGGGCGTTTCGCTCGAACTCGACGAGATATTCGTCGAGGCGGGAGAGGGTATGCTCCTTGATGGTCGAGGCCAGCTCGCGCAGTGCTTCCCATTCGGGAACCGCGACCACCGCGGCATCGCGTTTCTCTCGGACGTACCACACCGCCGCGTCGTGCCAGCCGACGCGTTCGGGATTCTCGTTGAACGTCTTCGCGGCAGCCGCGTGATCAATCGGCGTGTGGTCGCGCTGCGGAGCGTCGGTGATGTGCGCGAGGACCGGCAGCGTGCGGGATGACGCGGTCATACCTCGGTGCCGGCGAGCACTTCGGCGACGTGCAGCATTGGCAGGCGCACCTCGCCTCGACGCGCGAGGCCATCGAGATGCATCAGGCAGGAGACGTCGGTGGACACGACCGCTTCGGCTTGGCCGCCGAGATAGTCGCGCAGCCGGTCTTGCCCCATGCGCGTGGAGACCGCGGGCTCGCCAACGGCGAAGGAGCCGCCAAACCCACAGCATTCGTCGGGACGCTCGAGCTCCGCGAACGTGAGGCCGTGTACCGTTTCGAGCAGCGAGCGCACCTTGTCGAAGCGCGGCACGTTCAACTCGCTGGGTGACGCGAGGCCCAGACCGCGCAAACCATGACAGCCGATGTGTACTGCGACACGTCGCGGAAGCGACGCGCCGAGTGCCGCCACGCGCTCGACACCGACCTCGTCATGCAGGAACCCGCAGAACTCCGTCGTTCGCTCAGCGACGGCTGCCCCGCGCGCTCCAAGCGCTGCGGCATGCATGCGCACGTGCATCGCGCAGCTCCCCGACAACACGACGATGGTATCGTAGGCGGCGAACGTCTCCACGAAAGCAGCCAGCACCGGCTTCGCGGCCCGCTCGAAGCCAGCGTTCGCCGGTGGTTGCCCGCAGCACGCCGCACCAGACGGCACGTCGACCGCGAGCCCCAGCTTCTCCAGCACACGCAGCGCGGCGATCGCGACGTGTGGATGGAGCTGATCGATGTAGCACGGCGCAAACAGCGCGATGCGCATGTGCTGGAGAGTGCGCTACAGCCCGAACAGGGCGCCGCCCGGGTACTCTGCCGCATTGCCCAACTGCTGCTCGATGCGCAGGAGCTGATTGTACTTCGCCACGCGGTCGGTGCGTGAGGCCGAGCCGGTCTTGATCTGTCCGGCGCCGGTTCCCACCGCGAGATCGGCGATGAACGTGTCTTCGGTTTCACCGGAGCGATGCGAGATCACCGAGCGATACCCCGCCGACGTCGCGAGTTCGATGGCCTCGAGCGTTTCTGTCAGCGTGCCGATCTGATTCACCTTGATGAGGATCGAGTTGGCAATGTCGTTCTCGATGCCGCGTGCCAGCCGCTCGGTGTTCGTGACGAACAAGTCGTCCCCCACGAGCTGACAGCGGTCGCCCACCGCCTCCGTGAGCAGCTTCCATCCATCCCAGTCGTCCTCGGCGAGACCGTCTTCGATGGACACAATGGGATACTGGTCGAGCCACTTGCTGTACAACTCGACCATGCCGGCTGCGTCGCGAGTCCCCGCACCGCTCTTCTTGAACGTGTACTTGCCGTTCTTGTGCAGCTCGCTCGCCGCGCAGTCGAGCGCGAGCGCGAGATCCTTGCCGGGGGTGAATCCCGCCGCCTCAATGGCCTCGAGCACGACGGTGATCGCCTCCTCGTCGCTCTTGAGATCCGGCGCGAATCCGCCTTCGTCGCCCACACCGGTGCTGAGCTTTCGCTTCACGAGCACCTTTTTCAATGCGTGAAACACCTCGGTTCCCATCCGCAAACCGTCGCTGAACGACTCCGCGCCGACGGGGATGATCATGTATTCCTGGAAGTCCACCGTATTCGTCGCGTGGGCCCCTCCGTTGAGGATGTTCATCATCGGCACAGGCATCACGCGCGCGAGCGGGCCACCGAGGTAGCGCCACAGAGGAAGCCCCAGATCCTGCGCCGCGGCGCGCGCGGTCGCGAGTGAAACGGCAAGAATCGCGTTCGCACCGAGCTTCGCCTTGTTGGGCGTTCCGTCGAGCTCCATCAAAAGGGTGTCGATTCCCATCTGATCGAGTGGATCGGCGCCCGCAAGCGCGGGCGCGATAGTCTCCTCGATGTGCTGCACGGCGCGCAAGACGCCCTTGCCGCCGTAGCGCTTGGCGTCATTGTCCCGCAGCTCGATCGCTTCATGCTCCCCCGTGCTGGCGCCACTTGGCACGGCGGCGCGGCCAACGACGCCACTCGCGAGAATGACGTCGGCTTCGACGGTGGGATTGCCTCGGCTGTCGAGAATTTCGCGAGCCTGGATGTCAGTGATGAGCGCGGACATGTGTGCGGGATGAGTGAACCAAATGACACCGGACGACGCCGGTGCAGGAATGCGTCAGGCAGAACGTTCGACGTCTGTACTGTGTGAAAGCTCAGGCGTCACGACGCCATAGGTGCCGAGCGCGTTCGCCATGCGCTCCCAGACGACGTTCATGAGCGCATGGCGGTGCTCATAATCATAGCCCGCCGTCTCCACTGGTTGGAGCAAGTGGACGTGGACAATGCCGGATTTCACGCGAAACGCTCCCTTCGGCATCACTTCGCGGCTGCCATACACGACGATGGGCACCACCGGCGCTTGAGCGGCAATGGCGAGAACGAATGGTCCCTTCTTGAATGAGCGGAGGGCGTAGGATGCGCCGCGCGTACCTTCAGGACACACGATGACATTCAGTCCGCCGCTCACCTTTTCCGCCACGCTGCGATAGGCCTCGAACGCCAGGTTGCGATTTTCTCGCTGGAGAAACACGACTCCGCACGCTTCGGCGCCCCAGCCGAAGATGGGAATCCTTCGCAGCTCGGCTTTCGAGACGAAGGTGTAATGCGGCAACACCGACGCCAGCGCGAAGATGTCGAACCAGCTCACGTGATTGCTCGCGTACACCGCGCCGCGCCCGGTCGGGATGTGCTCGACGCCGTGCACCACCAGCCGAGCGCCGGCAGCCCAGCACAGCGAGCGCGCCCATGTGCGCATGCACCACACCGACAGCCGACGCTCGGCCGGCTCCGCAAGCAGCAGGTGGCCAAGGGCCGCCGTGCAAGCGAGCAGGATGGTCATCACCCACAGTGTGATGGCGGCGAGCAGAGTGCGCATGCGTGGAAGGTGATCGGGCTCGCACGCAGGGTCAATCAGAGCGAATTACGCGAAGTGATCATGTCCACCGACAGGCGCGGCATCGAGGCCGTCGATCGCGACCTCGCCTGCACCGCCGGCTCGCACGGTGCCGATGGCGGTGAGCGCAATCCCGAACTGCCGCTGAAACGCGGCGGCGTCGATCTGCGACGCACGATCCGGCGGCACGGCCACGAGCAGCTCGAACTCCTCTCCACTGGAAAGGGCATCGCGCGCGCTGACACCGGGCACATGCGGCACCGAGGCGGCGTCGATCGCGAGCGACACGCGGGAGGCGTGCGCAAGGTGTGTGGCGTCTGCCAGCAGGCCGTCCGAGATGTCGATTCCCGCACGCGCGCCTCGGCTCGCCAGCCACTGCGCTTCGCGAATGCGCGCGACCGGCGCCGCGAATCGCAACCGATGACCGGGCTCGGGAGTGGTGCCCGCGAGCAGCGCGCTGAGCGCGGCACCCGCTCCGCCAAGTGAGCCCGTGACAAACAGAACGTCTCCGACCTGCGCACCGCCCCGGCCCAGTGGTTCTTTCGTGCTGCCCAACACCGTGCAGGTGAGCGTGAGCTCGCCCGCGTTGGTGACGTTGCCACCGACGATCGGGCAGCCGGCCGCCGCCGCTGCGTTCCCCACGCCGCGCGCGAGCTCCGACAGCGCGTGGCGCCACGATTTGGGAACAGCGAGGGCGAGCAAGAGGCCGCGCGGCGCTGCCGCCATCGCGGCGAGATCACTGAGTGCGGCTGCGGCTGCCCGGCCTCCGATTTCAGCGGGAGTCAACCACTCGCGACGAAAATGGATCCCCTCGATTGCCGCATCCGTGCTCGCCACCAACCGCTCGCCTGACGGAATCTCGAGCACAGCGGCGTCGTCTCCGATCCCCTTCGCCTGCGCTCCCCAGACCGCGATCATCGTGCGGATCGCGTCGAACTCTTCGCCCGCCCCCATCGCGACGTGGGAGGCCTTCGTCACCCGTGCTCTCCCACCGCGGGAAGCTCGGCCAAGAGCGGCGGGCGCGGCGCGGGGACCTCGAGCGTCCAGACTCCCGGCAGCACGGCCAGGACGTCGTCGAGGGTATAGCCGCGCACTTGAATCATGCTCATGAGCGACGCCGCGCGCCCGTGGGCGAACGCGGCGAGCGCTCCCGCGCGGTGCGCGTCGTCGGTCTGCGCGAGCAGCGTGGCCGCGATGCCCCCCAGCACGTCTCCGGACCCACCCGTCGCCAGCACCGGCGTGCCCTCGGCCACCACCGTGGTCTCGCCGTTGGGTGAGGAAATGACAGTGGGAACTCCCTTCAACAGCACCGTTGCCCCCGTCCGCACCGCGAGTGCCCTCGGCGAGTCGAACCGTGTCGACAACACTTCGTCGACATCGCGATCCACGAGGCGCGCGAATTCAGCCGCATGTGGCGTGAGGAGCGCTGCCCGATCGCTCAGCAGCGGCGCGAGTGTTTCGACGTCGCGCGCGAAGACATTGAGCGCATCGGCATCGAGCACGACGGGTCCGCGAAAGACGCGCAGCGCGCGCTCCACGAGTTCGCGCGCGCGCACGCGACCGAGCCCCGGCCCGATGAGCAGCACGTCCGCCCATCCGGCGATGCTGTCGCTGAATGGCTCGTCGCTCGTCGGCCAGGCCGAGGCGAGTGCGGCGGGCTCCGCCTGCTGCACGGCGAGCAGCGACTCCTTCGCGACCACGCACTTGACCATGCCCGCACCGCTTCTGAACGCGCCACGCGCCGCGAGCACGACGGCTCCGGCCATCCCTTCCGCACCGCCGATGATGGCGACCTTGCCGCGCGAGCCCTTGTGCGCGCTGGCGTCGATCGTCGGGAGCGCGCCGCGAAACCAGGCGGCCGTGGCCAGACGGGCGACTCCCGCCGACTCCGTGTAGGCGCCAAGCCCGATGTCCAGCACCACGATCGCGCCGCACCTGTCGCGTGCGATGAGATGGCCGCGCTTCACCGTGCCAAACGTGAGCGTGAGTGCGCAGCGCGGCGCGCTGATATGAAGGCCGGATGTCGCGTCGAGACCCGTGGGGACATCGAGCGCCACGATCACTGCGCCGCGCTGCTCTCTCGCCTGCATCGCGGAGACGCCGAGTCCGATGGCACCGGTCAATGGCTGATCGCCCCGCATGCCGGTGCCGAGGAGCGCGTCGACGATCACGAGCTCGTCTCCGCCAGCGAGGGCGTCCGCGTCTTCCAGCGCGTGAACGCCGGCCGCGAGCGCCACCTGCCGCTCCGCGAGCGCATCGGGCGTGCGCGCGAGCAGGCACTCCACCACGCGAACGCGAACCCCCGCCGCGTGCAACGCGTGCGCAACGACCCATCCGTCGCCACCGTTGTTGCCCGGACCCGTGGCGACGACCACGCCGTGCGAGAGCCGGTCAGCGAACCGGTGGACGATCTCCGCGGCGGCGGCGGCGCCGGCGCGCTGCATGAGCGCGCGCGAGGGAATTCCCGACGCGATTGCCTCGTGCTCCGCGGCCGCGGCCCCGGGTGCGTCGGCGACGATGGGACGTCGCTCGGTGTGTTTCAGGAGTGCGTGTGCGATACGCCTACCTCGCGAAGCGAGAGAATCAGGCGAACTGCGCGCACCACGGGTAATCGCGCTCGAATGCCTGACCGAAGTCGAAGACGTCCGCGAACTCGTCGCGCGTATCGGTCGCCTGGCTCATGAGCAGCTCGAGCTCCACGAGCGTGAACACGATGTCGCCGATGTCCGATGACGTCCG
>JANMAY010000292.1:0-9917 GCA_031360095.1 Gemmatimonadaceae bacterium | reverse complement strand
TGGCGACCCAGTCGAGCAGCGTGTCGAGCGGAAGAAGTGGATCCGCGAGCAGATCGGTCATGCGAGATGCGTTGCTCAACAGTGCATCGGGGGCTTCGTCGCCGGTGAGGATCGGGGCGATGCCCAAGCGGTCTCCGAGCGAGCGGGCGAGATCGGCGACACGCAGCGTTTCCGGTCCGGCGACGTTGACGACGTACGCCTCTGGTGCGGCAGCCAGCCCGAGCGCCGCCAGCGCACGCGCGTTGGCGTCGCCCTGCCAGATCACGTTCACGTAGCCCATGCGCACGTCGACCGGCTCACGATTGAAGATGCGCGTGGCCACATCGGTGAGCACGCCGTAGCGCAGATCGTGCGCGTAGTTGAGTCGAACGATGGCGACGGGCGATTTATGCCGCGCGGCGGCCGCCTCGAAGAGACGCTCGCGGGCAAGGCAGGAATTGGCGTATTCGCCAACCGGCTGCGGAACATCACTTTCGCGCGACCCTCCGCGGGCCGAGGGGGTGAGTGCGTACACGTTGCCGGTGCTGAACACGACCGTACGTGCGCCGGCGTATCGCTCCGCCACGAACGCGGGGACAGCGGCGTTCATCGCCCACGTCATCGCGGGATTCGCCGACGTACCGAACTTCTGTCCGGCCATGAAGACGACGTTCGGCGCGTCTGGAAGCGTGTCGACCGCACGGGGGTTCAACAGATCTGCTTCCACGATCTCCACGCCCTGTGCTGCCAGGCGCTCGGCAACTTTTGGATCGGACCATCGCGACACGGCGATCACGCGACGCGTCGAATCGGCGCGCTTCGCCATACGGGCGAGTGACGGTCCCATCTTGCCGCCGGCACCAAGCACCACGATGCCGCCCTTGGCGGTGGCGAGGCGGGCCGGCAGCGATGATGTCGGACGCGAGAGCAGCTCCTCGAGCGCTTCTTCGCTGCGTGGAGGATCGTCGCGCGCGGGGTCGCGCGTCACGCGAGTTGCTGGCGCGCCGGCTCGAGCTCCCGCTGGAGTTCGTGCTGGAGCTCGCGTCGAGCGGCGTCGATCGCGTCGCGCGCGCGGTCGCGAAGGGCCGGGACGTCCGCGGTCGTCATTCCCGTTGTTGGAATGGGCGGAAGCACCCGCGCCTTGGCGCGGGCACGGCGAAACGCGAAGCTGCCTTTGGCCATGCAGCTGCGCGTACCGGCAACCGCGATAGGAAGGATCGGCGCCCCCGCTTCGATGGCGAGCCGGAACGCGCCGTCTTTGAACGGCAGCAGCTCGTCGGTTTTCGAGCGCGTGCCTTCCGGAAAGATCATCACACTAGTGCGCCGGCTCAGCCGGTCGCGGCACCCCGCAAGCGCACTGATCACGCTCTCGCGCTTGCCGCGCTTGATTGGGATGTCGTTGGCCATGCGCATCATCCAGCCCATCACGGGGATTTTGAAGATCGTGTCCTTCGACAGCCACTTCATCTCCCAGGGAAAGTGGCTGATCAGGAAGATGTCCGCGTACGACTCGTGATTGGATACGGCCACGTACGGCAGTCGCGGATTGCTGGGCGCGTCCCCATCTGTCTCGAAATGCCACAGGGGATTGAACGTCACCTGCGCTACGGCAAGCTGTCGAAACGCTCGGCCGGCATGATATCGCCCGCGGTCGAACGGCGCTGTGACGAGCCAGACGGCCAGGACGTACAGAAATCCGAACAGAACGACCAGAACAGTCGTAACCCAGCCGATGGCGCTCAACAGACGTTCCATGTGAGTCAGTGCCGGATGGCTGGGTGAGCGATCAGCTCGCGGACGCGCTGAGCGCGCGCTGCGCGTGGCGTTTGAGCCGCGCGACCATCGCGTTCAACCCTACTTCTCGGCCGGCCAAGCCGATCCCCTCCATCATCTGTCGCGCGAAATCATTGGGGAGGGCGAGCGTCGTCTCAGGAGGCTGACCGTTCACGGCAGAAAAGAGAATGGAGAGAAAGGCCGCGATCGTGGGGGACTGACGAACGTCGAGGTCGACGTAGAAGTACAGCATCCCATCACGCATCTCGGGAAACACGTCGACACGCGTCTGGCATTCTGGCACTGTGAATTCCGCACGGTCGAGCGTGCCAAAACGTTCCGGTAGCGGCTCGAGTTTTTTGGCATAGTGGAGGAGGGTCTGCATCTTTTCTTCTCGCCCGAGGGCGCGAAACGTGCGCAGCACCCGCGCCACTGATGGCGGAAGCGGCAGCTCGGCCGATTCAGTCATGGCAGGAGATAAAGCGCAGGGGGCCGGATGCGTCAAGCGCACTCGAATCTTGCGGCGCACCATAACCACATACAGGAGTCAGCAGATGCCGACGAGAACAGCGACCGCGACGTGGAAGGGTGGTCTGAAGACGGGCACCGGGGAATACAAAGGGCAGACCGCCCTTGGCGGCACATACAACTTCGGCTCTCGCTTCGCCGAAGCAGCCGGTTCCAATCCGGAAGAGCTGCTCGCGGCAGCTGAGGCCGCGTGCTTCAGCATGGCATTGAGCGGCGGCCTCGAGAAGGAAGGCTTTTCACCGACGAGCGTGAATACGAGCGCGGCGTGCACGATCGAGAAGGTCGGCGAGGGGTTCAAGATCACCCGCATAGTGCTCACCACGACCGCGACGGTGCCAAACATCGACGACGCGAAGTTCCAGGCAATCGCGCAAGCGACAAAGGAAGGGTGTCCAGTCTCGGGTGCGCTGAAAGGCAACGTTCAGATCGATCTCACCGCGAAGCTTCAGTCAGCGTAGCGGAAGGTGCAGATCCCTCGACTACGCTCGGAGTGACAGCAGTTGTCGAGGCGAGCAGCTCGCGTTGTATCGTCAACCAGATCGCGAGACTCGGCAACACCAATCGATAGAACATCACCGATGGCTCGCGCCAGATCGCCCCTGGCACCAGTGTCGATAGCAGGGGAATGCTGACCAGCGCGAGTAGATAGAGCCCCGTGCGCCATGGCGCACCGGGTTCTCCTGCAAACCAGAGGGTCGCGCCGGCAAACGCGATGAGATAGCTCGCTCGCTCGGCTTGATGGTTGAACAGCACGACGAAAAGCAGCACCGAACTCAAATACAGCAGTCGAAAGCGATCCTCACTCCATCGGTCGCGTCGGAGTGCAAGCGGCAGCATCAGCGTCGCGACGCCCGCGAGCTGAATCGGCCAATTAGGGATCGTTCGTCCGGACCAGCGGTGGATGAGCTCCATGACGGAGAACCATCGCATCTGCGCGTCGAGCGATTCTACGCCGCGCCACGAGCGATACTGTTCGAACAGCGTCGCCGGACTCGTTACGACCAGTGGCAGCGCGAGTGCGAGCACGCCAATGACGACGAACCAGACTCCAGTGGACAGCACCTTGCGACGCGACACGGCAAACGTGAGCGCGGCGAGCGGGAATATCTTGACGCACGCGCCGAGCGCCACCGCTCCCGCAGCGCGAAGCGTCTGGCCGCGCTCATGGAACACGTACGCCAGGATGATGAGCCCGGCGACGAGCGCATTGCTCTGCGCATTCTGCATCGCGCGCAGTACCTCCAGATGCATGCACAGCAGCGCGAACATCCCTGCACTCGCCGGTAGCACCCGCTCGATGGCCACGAACAGCACAAGCGCGTTTACCGCACTCCACAGAAACAGCGCAATCGGCCACGGGATCCATGCGAATGGCGCGAACAGCAGCGCGAACGTCGGGCTGTACTTGAAGCGGTCGGAATGTTCGGCCGGATACTCGGCGTAGAGATCCTTCTGGGAAAAAAGATGCCGCGAGGCGGTGCGAAAGATCTCAAAATTTCCCGATGGCCGGGCCGCCACGCGAAGGTCTGCGGCTCGTTCGCCCTTCACGAGGCCCGACATGGCGCGATTCACCGCCGGGTTTGCCGCGAGCGCCTTGCCGGCGGCGTCAACCGCAGCCGTGGCGAGGTACAGGGCAAGCAGAAGGCGACGAAGACGACCCGGCGGCACGAGGGCGAGCCGAGCGCGAAGGCGAGTGACGGTGGCGTGCACGGCGCGGGCGAGTCGGGCGGCTCGAAACGGAGCCGTCAGGCGCTATAGTACTCCTTGATGCACATCGTGACCACACGCTGGAGCAGACGGACCTGCTGCGGTGTGTCGGTCATTGCGCGGACCTCAGGCAGGTTATTCCACGTATCCTTGAGCACGATCAACAACTGCTCTGGCAGGATGGACGTCCTCCGCGCCTCGGTGGCCAGGCGCACGAGGGCGTGCTGAAGCGCGCTCGAGGAGCCGGTTGCCAGATACACTCGAAGTGCCTCGCGCACGGTGTCGATTATCTCGCCATCCATGCGACTCGGTGTATGTCCCGAGTCGTGTGCCATCATCATGCGTCGATCGAGGTGGGGGGTGGAGCGGACGAGGCAGGCACACCTGGCCGCTCGAACTGTTGCGGCGCGACGAATGTTTATCCGGTGCGGGTCGACGTCAAGGGGCACGGACATTCGTCACACGCTGAGCGATGTGGTCTCCGACTTGCTGCGCACCCAGTTCCCGCTCAAACGTCACCCCGCCGTGAGCCCCCAGCCTGGATGACGCCGTCGTGACTCGGCAGGCCGTACTCATCTTGTCCTCGGATGCCCTCTCGGCGGCGCTGCTGGGTGCCGCCGTGGAGCTGGCTGGCCACGCGCCACACTTCGCGCAGACTGACGAACCGCCGCGCACTGCACTGCTGCGCATTCGTCCGCGCCTCGCGGTCATCGACTGCGATCACGAGGAGGCATGCTCCGACGAGTTCGTCGGTCCAGCACTCATGACCGGCGCGCGGGTGCTGCTCTTTCGGTCGCACCGATCCAAGCGCGACATCAGCGAGTTCGCGTCGCGCCTCGAGCTGCGCGTCGCCGACATGCCCGTCGATCACGATGCGTTGACGCGACTCTTGAACGAGATGCTGGCGTGATCACCCAGCACCGTGCTCACACCTTGGCGACGGCCTCGCGCCTCACGCGACGCGAGAACGCGTCCTGGGCGTCGCACGCATCGCAATTGTCGCAGGTCCAATCGTCGTCGACCAGCTCGCCAAAGTAGTCGAGCAGGAATCGCGTCCGACAGCGCGCACTCTGACAATAGTTCACCATCGCCCGGAGCTTCGCGCGATCCTGCTCGCGCCGCGCTTCGTAGTCGGTCAGGTCGGCACTCAGATCCACCGCCGTGAGTCGGTCCTGAAGGCGCTCCCATCCACCGCCGCGGTGTTCGCGCACCAGGCCGTGGCGCTTGAGCAGCACGAGCACGATGCGCGCTTTGCGCCGCGCGACGCCCGAGCGGTCGGCAAGGGCATCGAGCTCGACACGCTCTCCCAGCGGATACTGCTCCAACAGCAGTGCGACCTTGGCCGCTTCCTCCACATCCGGATACTTGCCGCCGAGGAAGTACGATTGCACGCGCGAGTCCTCGACGCGGTAGAGGATTGCGCATACCGCAGGCTCGCCGTCGCGTCCGGCCCGGCCGGCCTCCTGATAGTAGGACTCCACGGAGCCGGGAAAATGATAGTGCAGCACGTATCGTAGATCGCGCTTGTCAATGCCCAGTCCGAACGCGTTGGTGGCGATCATCGCCGCGACGTTGCCATCCATGAACGCATTCTGCGATGCCTTGCGATCCGTGGGACTCATTTTGCCGTGATAGAGTCCCACGGAAAACCGATCCTTGAACTGCTCATGCAGCCGCTCGGCTTCCTTGATCGTCGCGGTGTAGATGATGCTCGAGCCCGTGGACTCCGTCAGCATGCGCGCGACCTCGGTATCCTTGCTCGCCTGATTCACCGTGCGCTTCACCTCGAAGCGCAGATTGGGCCTGGCAAATCCGGTGATGGTGATCTCCGGATCCATCATGCCGAGTTGCCGAGCGATGTCCGCACGTACCTCGGCGGTCGCGGTGGCGGTGAGCGCGAGCACGGGCGGCTTTCCGAGCCGAGCGACGACCGAGCCCAACGTCAGATAGTCAGGACGAAAGTCGTGGCCCCACTGGCTCACGCAGTGCGCTTCGTCGACGACGAACAAACTCACGGTACGCGCGAGCAGATGGTCGAAGAAGTCGCGGTCCTTAAATCGCTCGGGCGTGAGATAAAGAATCTCGCCCTCGCCCTCGCTCACTTGGCGCGCCGTCTCGCGTGTTTCGCCCGCCGACAGATGGGAGTGCATGGCAAGGGCGTCGACGCCGTGCGCCTGCAGCTTGTCCTGCTGATCCTTCATCAAGGCGATCAGCGGGCTCACGACCACAGTGAGCCCCGGCAGCAGCAGTGCAGGAAGCTGGTAGACGATCGACTTTCCACTGCCGGTGGGCATCACGACGAGCGCATCGTTGCCGCGCAGGACGGCGCGAACCGGCTCCCACTGCCCACGACGAAAATCAGCATGCCCGAAGCGCTCACGCAGGGTCGCGAGCGCCTGGGCCTTTGTCACGGCTTTCGGCATAGGCCGCCAAAAAGCAGGAAACGCGCCCCGAACGCAAAAACGTCGTGTTCGGTGTGAACACGACGTTTTTGCGACTATCTCGCCCGCGTCATCCGTTGATCTGCTTCTCGGCGCTCTTTGTCTTGATGCTGATCTTCCGCGGCTGAGCCGCCTGTGCCTTCGGCACGGTGATCGTCAGCACGCCGTACGCGTACGACGCATCGATGCGCTCGGCGTCGATGAACTCGGGAAGGCGCACGGCCCGCTCGAACGAGCCATGTACACGCTCGGCGGCGAAGACTCGCAGCTCGCCGTCGTTGGGCGCTTCGAAGCTCGCCGGCTTGCTCCCGCGAATCGTGAGCACGTTCTGCTCGAAGCTGATGTCGACCTGCTCGGGCGTCACTCCGGGCAGCTCGACGTGGACGAGATAGGCGTCTCCGCGCTCCGCCACGTCGAGGGCGGGCACCAACAATTTGCTGCCAACCGAGCCGTTGAACGCCTGGTCGAAGACACGGTTCAGGGTGAGCATGCGATCGAGCGAGTTGCTGAAGGGACGGGTGTTCATCATTGGAGTTCTCCATGGGGGAAGATGTTGGCTGTCCGCCATGGCGGCGGTGTGGTCGTAAGAGGCACACGCCGCACCAATCCGAAACTGCCAACCTGACCGAAAAAACGGCCGCGCGTCGGCAGCAATGACAGCGCGTCTGTCACCCGTGCATATTGGCAGGCAATGCAGGTCACGGTCATCGTTCCGAGCTACCGCCGCCACCAGGACCTCGCGCGCTGTCTTGCTGCGCTGCGAGTCCAACGCCGCGCACCGGACGAGGTGTTCGTCGTACTCCGACCGGAGGACGAGACTGGACGCGCTTTCGTTGACGAGCTCGCCTCCTCGTGGCCCGCACTGCAGTCGGTGCTGGTGCACCAACCGGGGGTTGTCGCCGCGATGACCGCTGGTCTCGCGCATGCCACGGGAGATGTCGTCGCGCTCACCGATGACGACGCTGAGCCGATGGAGGACTGGCTCGAGCGGATCGAGGCGCACTTCGAGGCGCGACCGAATGTAGGCGGCGTGGGTGGGCGCGACGATCAAACAGGCGTCGTTCCCTCAGCGCGCACGGTGGGACGTTTGCAGTGGTTTGGCAGGATCATCGGCAATCACCATATCGGAACCGGCTCTGCCCGGGACGTCGACGTATTGAAGGGAGTGAACTGCGCGTTCCGGCTCGACCCCCTGCGCCGCATCGGCTTCGAGAGCCGGTTGCGTGGTGAAGGCGCACAGGTGCACTGGGAAGTGGCCCTCTGCCTTGCGATGCGGCGTGCTGGATGGCGCTTGACGTATGACCCAGCCATTCGGGTCCGGCACCACGTCGGCGTTCGTCACGATCCGGACCAGTTGCATCGGGGACGATTCGATGCGGCACCGCACGAAGACGCCGTCTTCAACGAGACGCTGGTGCTGATGGAGCACTTGTCGCCTGCGCGTCGTGCGGCGTTCGTGGTCTGGAGCGTTGTGATCGGAACGGCGGCATCGCCCGGACTCCTCCAGCTTCCGCGCATGCTCGTGCGCGAAGGGCGCATCGCGCTGCGGCGATATCAGGCGACGCATCGCGGCCGCTTCGCGGGATGGCGCGCCGCAAGGCGAGCGAGTTAGCCCATGTGCATCGGCTCGAGCCTTTCCAACGAGCCGCCCAACATCGTCAGCACGAGGTAGCTCTCGGCAAGGAAAGTGACGCCGGCAGCGATGCCGCCGCCCGCGTATGCGGGCAGCTGCTGCAATTGAAGTACGGCGAAGACGACGCCTCCAACGAGCGACGGAAGAATCGACATCGCGAGCAGCATCAACATCGTGACGATGAGCGTGAGCATCATCTGACCCATCATCTCAACGCCTGGATTCACGTCGCCAGGCCGGACCCAGGCGGGAAAGAGGAGCGCGAGCCCATTGTGAATGCTGAAATTCGCGACGTTCAAGCCGAGCAGCAGCACGGGTGCGGCGAACAGCAGCTGCACGCGGATCGCACCCGGGATGGGAGCGTCGGGTACGAAGGAGAGCGCAGCGACGGCGACGCCAAGAATCAACACCTGCAGCGCCGCGGTGGGTGACGCGCTGCTCAGCACCTCGGCGGCCATGATGTCGCGGCCGCGAAGTGGCAGCGTCTTGAGCATCGGCAGGTTGAGCAGCTCGGCCCGGAGATCGTTCCGCATGGTCATCGGCCCGAAGAGGATCGCCAGAGCGGCGGTCACGACGCACATGACCGCCACCACTTCCACCGCCGTCTCCGACCGACGCGAAAAGAAGGCGGCACCGGCGAATATGAGTGGCAGGCCGATGAGGCCGCGCAGCTGCCCGGTCCGCAGAAGCCAGAGAAGGTTCTTCCACACGATTGCGACGGCTGGCATTCCAACCGGCGCAAGCGGGATGGTGCGCCGCGTTCCCTTGATCGTCGTGGCACCGCGTCCGAGCGATCGCGTGCGCACCGCCTCGCGCCGTCGCGCGTGGGTCGCCGACGCCTCTGCCGCCGCCTCCTCGAACGCCGTGTCGGAGCGAAGTACCCACCAGACGTGCGCGAGCATCAACGCGACGGCGAGCAGAAACGCGCGCGGCCACTCGGCGCTGCCGCGCAAGAAGCTCGGGGCCGCGGTGATGCGAAATGGGAGCAGCGCCCAGCTCACCGGAGGACGCGCGATCACTTCGCCCAACACGGCGGGGAGCCGCTCGATGTCCGACACCTGTGCGAACTGTGCGCGCGCGGCGTAGAGACCTCCCACCACTGTCGCGGCGATCAACGCAAACACCGTCGCGGCAATCCAGTTCCGGCGCACCGCGGCAAGACCATGCTCTCGCCGCGATACGTGCATCAGTGCGACGCCGAGTCGGTGCAGGGCGATCGTCGTGAGCAGCACCCACAAGCTCACGAGTGCGGTGAGGCCTGCGTCCCCGCGGCGAAACACGAACACCCAGAGCACAGTCGTCGTGAGTACCGCGCCCTGCGCACGCACCAGCTTGTACACGATGAGCGCTCGGCGTGAAATCGGCCCCGTGAACAGCATCGCCACTTCGGCCTGCGAGAATGCGAGCGCGGAGCGGTCCGCGCCGAAGATCCACGCGTACGCCGCAGTGAGAAACATCGTGAGCCCGATGAACGCGCCGAAGCCGATTGCGGTGGCGGATGTCGAGGCATCGCGTCCGCCCACTGCCGAGGGCCGGAAAAAGACGAGCCAGAAATACCCCAGTCCGAGCAGAAGCGCGATCGCATACCGCGGGTCTCGCACGCGTCGGATGCGCGAGAGGATGCTGTTGCGCGTGGACGTGACGATCAGATACGCGAGTGCTCCGATCACGCCGGCGCCGCTCCAGCGTCGTTTCCCGTGAGCGCGAGGAACACATCCTCGAGCGAGCAGCCCGCCAACTCGGGATGCGCCACGACGATCTCGTCGAGCGTCCCGTATGCCACGCACTCCCCCTTCCGAATGACGAACAGCTTCGTGCACAGCTCTTCGACGAGCGTGAGCAGATGCGAGCTGAGG
>JANMAY010000338.1:0-4246 GCA_031360095.1 Gemmatimonadaceae bacterium | reverse complement strand
TTCACGGGGCCGCGCGCGGCAAAGCCGGCGAAAACCGCCACGTCCATGCGAGGCAGTACGTCGTCGTACACCGGCGCGGTGGCGTCGAACGCAAAGCCCGGCAGCGGGCGGAGCATCGTGGCGGTCATCGGCGTGACGACCCGGTCACTCCATCTCGAGGCGCTCGTACGCGAGTACGAGCTCCTCCATGGCGACATCGGTGCCCTTCGCGTTGAAGGGCCCGCTCGTGTACTTGATCGGCCGCGCGCGAATGAGCTTCCAGGTCATCACGACCGCGCTGTGATCCTCGTTCTGCATCTGCACGGTGACGTTGCGCAGCGCTTTCTGGTTGCCGTTGCGGATGTCGTTGAGCCATTGATAGTGGGCGAGCGAGCCGATCACGCCGCGCTTGAGCGTGACGTCGGCCGACTTGTTCATCCCCATGATCTTCTGCACGCTGTTCTCACGTGCGTTGCCGGCCCGGTATTCGGAGACGGTGACCTCCATCCCGATGCCGCTCACTTCCTGGAACCCCGCTTCCGGTCCATCGGTATTGCCCGTACCAAGGTCCACGAGAAAGTTGAACTGCACGTAGGGTCGATCGCGAAGCACAGCCATGATGTTGTCCTCCTAGAGGTGCGCGCTCAGACCTTGCGGTCTGCAGTCCATTGCCCGATGCGGAAGATCACGAACTCGGCCGGCTTCACCGCGGCGACGCCGATGAGGCAGACGAGACGACCGTTGTCGATGTCGTTCTGGCTCATCGTCGTGCGGTCGCATTTGACGAAGAACGCCTGCTCCGGCTTCTCGCCGATCATCGCGCCCTGTTGGAATTCCGAGAGCAGGAAATCCTCGACCGTGCGGCGAACATTCGCCCACAGGCGCTCGCTGTTCGGCTCGAATACGGCCCACTGCGTGCCGCGGTCGATCGAGTGCTCGAGGTAGGCGAAGTAACGCCGCAGATTGACGTACTTCCATTCCGGATCCGACGAGACGGTGCGCGCCCCCCACACGAGCATCCCGCGCCCTTCGAAGAAACGGAAGCAGTTGATGCCCTCCGGGTTCAGCACCTCCTGCTGCGCCTTGCTCAGCATGATGTCGAACCCGAGTGCGAGGTTGACGACCTCGTTGGCCGGCGCCTTGAAGACCGCGCGATTGATGTCGTTGCGCGCGTAGATGCCCGTGACGAACCCCGAGGGGGGCAGTGTCGTCGTCCGACGTGTGATTGGATCGAGCACCGTGACCCATGGGAAGTAGAGGGCGCCGTACTTGGAGTCGATCTTCGCGCGCATCTTGCGCACGTCGCTGATGGTCTGGTGCTGCGCGCAGTCCAGCACGGCGATGCGGTAGCGCATCAGCGACGCGTGCGAGAGGAGCAGGCCGATGATCGTGTTTGCGTCGTCGCGGTAGCTGCCGTAGTTCCACGTCGAGCCTGGCGCGGCGACGATGGAGATGTCGTCGATGGCCTCGAACTGTTTGAGGCCGGTCTTCACCAGGACATCGGGATTGTCTTTGCCCTCGTATTCGCCGGCGCCGGGCCGCTGGCCGTCGTTGCCGTTCTGGAGCCGGATGTCGCGCGTAATCCCTTGCGACAGCGCGTCGCCATCACCGAAATCATTGGTGACGCCGTCGTAGCTCGCGAACAGCGTCGAAAGGACGTCGAGCGCGGAGAGTCCCGCAGTGGCCTTCGCCACGATGGGGAGCGTGCGCGCTTCAGAGCCCTCGCCGAACAGCGCGAACAGGGAGTCGGCCGCGCCGTCGGTGCGATGCTCCGGGTCGAGCGGCAGATCGGTCCACATGCCCAGTGGCAAGCCGGTCTCGTCGAGCACCGTGAGCGTGAGCGTGACGACGCGCACGGAGTCGCCCTGACCCGGCTCCGGATCGGGCACCAGGTCGGAGATCGACGACACGGAGAGCGGACTGGCGATCGGACTGCCCGGCGTGCCGCTGAATCGCACTTTGAGCGGACGCGTGGGATCGCGCTCGACCATGTAGATGTCGCCCAACGCGGGGGGGCTGGTGGGCGAGGCGACGGTGTCGCGGATCCACACCATGTCGCGATCGGTCAGAGCGCCAAGCGTAGGCTGCTTCTTTCCTGCGCTATCGAGCACCTGGCCGAGGATGTTGCGCCCGGCGCGCATGGTGAGACGCAGCGTGAAGTTGCCGTACGAGCCGGGATAGCGCGCGCGGAACTCGACGCCACCAATCGTGCTCGAGGCATACCCATCCTTCGACTTGCCGTTCTCCGCGGCGTCCAGTGGGCGAAATACGCGCGACACGTAGAGTCGCTTGCCCCCTTCCGTATAAAACCCGCGCGCGGCGTGGTACACGTAGTTGTCCATCTTCGTCTCACCGTACGCGATGCGATTCCCGTCCCCGTACGTGCGCTCGAACTCGCCCAGACTCGTGATGATCTCGGGTTCGAGATTCACGGGCCCGTAGCGTGTGGGGCCAATGAAGCCGGTGGTGGTGGTGCTCACGCCCTCGATGGACTTGGAACGGAACGACGTCTCTTCGACGTAGACACCGGGGGCTAGGTACTCGGGCATCGTGATCTCCTTCGAGAGAAGCGGTTCAGGCCGGATCGATGAAGAGCGGAGCGCCCGCGTTTTGGCCGAGGAGGAGCTCCTGTCCGTACAGGAGCGTCGCGTCGGTGAGCGGGGCGGGGGGCGACGATGATCGCACGGTCGCGAACGGCTGTTGGAGCAGCTCGCACAAATCGGCGAGAGGAGTTGCGCGCGGGTCAGGCTGATACAGCGCGAGATCGGCGTCGTAGCGCACGGCGATCTCGATGGGCCATGACTGCATGGCGAGTGGTTGCGGCGACGTCGCGCCTCCCGTCGGGGAGGTTGTTGGCGGCGCGGGTGGCTCGGGATACGCGAAGACTGCGACGACTTCGCCGCGCGCGTCCGCGATGCCTCGCGCCACGAGTGCACCAGCGTATCGCACCTCGAGCACGGCCCACTCAGCGGGTGCGCCGCTCACCGAGTTCACCAGCGTCGCACGCGCGGCGGCGAGTCCGGCGGGCACCGCTCGCGCAGATGTTCCGAACAACGGTACAAACGCCGGTGGCGCGGCCGCCGGCGGCGATCCGAACGATGGTGGTGAAGCGAGTACCGTTGGCCACAAAGCGAGCACGCACTCCGGCATCGCGAGTCCGCGCGAGGGAATTGCGACGTGTGTCACGAACGGCGTGAAGCGGCCAGCCGGATCGCGCACCTCGATCATGTACGGATGCGGCGGCGACTGCGCGAGCCAGAATGCATCGTCGCCTGCTCCCGACTCGAACACGCGCAGCTCGGGGAAATCCTGTGCGACGTAAATGTCACTTCGGTTCGAGCGCGCGATCACCGTTCGCACGACCCGCGCGCCGGAAACTGTATGCACTCGCACAGCGAGCTCCTCGAGCACTCGGCGACCGGCGGCCACGTCCCAAAACCCAAGTCCGAACGGCGTGACGTGTGTCGTGCGCTCGATCACCAGATGCGCGAGGGTCGTCATCGCGTCACCGTCGCGTAGTCGAAGATGCGCGTCTGCACCGCCTTGCCTTCGTACAGCGCGATGTCCGAGTCGATCAACACCATGCGCGCCACGTACGTCATCGACGTCTGCATGCGCGGCTTGAGCTTGTCCCACACGTTTGTCAAGTCGCCGAGCGGGAGGGGATCCGATATCAGCTCCACCGTTTCATCCGCGCGAAAGACATCCGACTCGCGGAGATACTTGTTCAACAGGCCGGCGGGCAGGATGGTGTTGTCCTCGAGCGCGCGCATTCCCCATCCAAGGAGACGCTGCTGCGTCTCGACCTGGCTGGCCCACGGCGTGAGCAAGTAATACAGATCGAGCGGCAAGGACGGCCGGTAGCGCGTCCCGTTGGGCGTCACGCGCGGGGGCAAATTGCGCAGCGTGCCGTTGATCCCGACGCGGTAGAGGCAGAGCGTGAAGCCGTCGCCGATGTTTTTGGTGCCGGTGAAATCGCTCGCATGGAGCGACTCGAACGACAACTTCCCGAACACGTCGCGCGGATAGGCATCCTCCAGCACGCCGAGGATGGCACGAGATGTCGCGGCAACGGCGTTCCAGGTTGCCACGCTAATGAAGGCCCGTCATTGGACCGGTGGCTTCATCGTGTCGTGCACTTGCGTAGATCACGCTTCCATCCTCCATGATGGTGCACCGGACGATACCGTCGTCCATCAGTCGGTCGAGCGCATGCTCGACGAATGACACCGGCTCTTCGCGCAGCGCGACGGGAAGCCACCATCGG
>JANMAY010000332.1:0-12262 GCA_031360095.1 Gemmatimonadaceae bacterium | reverse complement strand
AATGTCGTCAACGCCGCAGCAACGCGACGATGAAAGTCTTCGCCCATCGCTTCCATCCGGTCGTGGCTCTCGCTGCGGCGCGCGGCGCGCGCCAGTCCCTGCTCCGCCGGAAACGAAAGAAGGATCGTCAGATCCGGCACGAGACCGCCCGTCGCGAATCGGTTCGCCGCCCTGACATCGGCCTCCGGCAAGCCATGTCCGGCAATCTGGTATGCGTACGTCGACAGGAAAAATCGATCGAGCAGAACGACGTCGCCACGCTCGGACGACGGTTGTATCTCGCGCTGGACGAGCTGCGCACGCGACGCCATGAACAACAGCGCCTCCGCGCGCGGTTCAATATCGGAGGTGCGGTCAAGCAGAACGCGGCGCACTTCCGTGCCAAGCGGTGTGCCGCCGGGCTCGCGCAGACACACGTGCGACACGCCATGCCGCGCGAGATTCGCGGAGACGCGGCGAAGCTGCGTCGACTTGCCGGAGCCCTCGCCCCCCTCGAAGACGATGATTGGTCCCGGCTCGCGGCCACGCCTCGCGTCGTCCAATGGCAACCCGCGCTACCCGAGTGTGATGATCGAGCTCACCGCACCCTTCTCGATGCCTTCGACGATCCAATCGTTCACTTTGCCCATCAGCTTGTCGAAGTTTTCCTGCGACACGACGAGCTGCTGATACACGGGTTGGCTCTGCACCTGTCCGAGCAGCGCGTCGAGCTCGCGCTCCATCTCTTCCGTGGGTCGTTCGCCGCGCTGGATCATCGACTGCGCGTTGACGCGCAACTGCTCCATCTTCTTCAGCAGCGCAACGGCTTCCTTGTCGTCGCCGAGCGCATCATTGGCGCGCTTCACGGCCTTGTATTCGGCGCTCTGCCCGACCAACCGCCCGAGCTCCTTCGCCTTGTCTTCGATCATTGCCTACTCCTCCCGTCGTCGTGCGACCACGAATCGCTCGCGGCCTGTGAGATCCAGCAGTACTTCCACTCCCTCATATGCTCCCAGCGTCGCCGCCAACTCGGCGACCGTGGCCGCTCGGCGAACATCGACCTCGAGCGCGATTATTCCGCCGCTCGCCAGTGAGGCCGCTGCATCGCGCAGCAGCCGTGCGGTGAATGTCATGCCGTCGCCGCCAGAAAACAGCGCGACGGACGGCTCCCAATCACGCACCATCGCGGGAAGGAGCGGCGCTTCGCCGAACGCAATGTAGGGGGGATTGGAAACGATCGCCCGCAGTCCGCGCTCCGGCACCGGGCCGAGCAGTGATCCCTGCCGCAGCTCGATGGGAGCGCATGACCGGCTCGCGTACCGTGCCGCGTTGGAACGCGCCACGTCGAGCGCGTCGCGGGAGACGTCGGTGCCTACTACGCGCGCGAACCCTCCCTCGCTCGCGAGCGCGATCGCGATTGCCCCCGAGCCTGTGCCGACGTCGACGGCAATGCCTCCGCGCTGCATGCGGGTACGCTCCAGCACGATGTCGACGAGGAGCTCCGTCTCCGGCCGCGGGATGAGCACGCGCGCATCGACGTCCAGCGTGAACTGGCGGAAGACGGCGCGACCGGCGGCGTACTGCAGCGGCGCTCCCACTGCGCGGAGTCGCGCCGCAGCGAGCGCATGCTCGACCTCCATTGCCGCGAGTGGGTGATCGTGCGCGAGCACCGTCCAGCTGCGCGGCATGTCGTGCATGAGCGAGAGGATCTCACGCGCCTCGTGACGTGCGTCGTCGCCGAGCGATGGTGACAGCAACTCCGCCATTCTGTGCACTGCCTCGGCGACAGAACACACAGATCCAACGAAGAGGCTACTCACCGAGCTGCTCCTCCACATCCGCGAGCTTGAGCGCGTCGATGATCGGCTCGATGTGCCCGTCCATCACGGAGGTCAGGTCGTGCGTGGTGAAACCAATGCGATGATCGGTAATGCGGCTCTGCGGATAGTTGTATGTGCGAATCTTCGCCGAGCGGTCGCCGGTTCCCACCTGAGATTTGCGCATCTTGGAGCGCGCCGCCTCCATTTCGCTGACGCGCAGATCGAGCAGCCGCGCGCGCAGCACTTCCATTGCTTTCAACTTGTTTTGGAGCTGCGACTTCTGGTCCTGCTGCGAAACGACCAGGCCCGACGGAATGTGCGTGATGCGCACGGCGCTGTCTGTCGTGTTGACGCTCTGTCCACCCGGTCCGCTCGAGCGAAAGACGTCGATGCGCAGATCTTTGTCCTCGATCTTGACGTCGACCTCCTCGGCTTCCGGCAGCACCGCGACGGTTGCCGCCGACGTATGGATGCGGCCCTGCGTCTCGGTGGCGGGAACGCGCTGCACGCGGTGCACGCCGCTCTCCCAGCGCATCGCGCCGAATGCCCCCGCGCCGGAGACCTTGAACACCGCTTCTTTCACCCCGCCCAGCGTGCCATCGGAGTGCGAAATGGTCTCGCGCTTCCAGCCCGCACGCTCGATGAATCGCGTGTACATGCGAAAGAGATCGGCGGCGAACAGCGCGGCCTCGTCGCCACCGGTGCCGGCGCGGATCTCGATGATCGCATTGCGGTCGTCGAGGGGATCATGCGGCAGGAGCAGCGGCCTGAGCCGCTTCTCCATGTCGTCGATCGAGGACATCAGCCGACCGACCTCGCTCGTCGCCTCGGCGGACATTTCGGGGTCGTCAATGGAAACGAGCTCGCGGGCCTCAGCGAGCTCGTTCTCGGCTTTCTCGAGCTGTGTCGCCAACTCGACGACTGGCTGGAGGCGGCGGTGCTCTCGGCCCAAATCGGCGCTTTTGGAGGGATCGCCGAACGTGTCTGGATTCGAGAGCAGCCGTTCCACCTCCGCCGCCCGCGCGATTCCGTCGCGCAGCAGGTCGCGGAGGCTCAGAGGATCAGCTCTCCTTCGTCTCGGCCTTCGCCTCGCCGGTCTTCGGCTGGTACTTCTGGCGGAAGCGCTCGACGCGGCCTGCGGTGTCGAGCAGACGCTGCTTACCGGTATAGAACGGATGGCACTCCGCACACACATCCGTGTGGATCTCGGCGATGGTGGAACGGGTCTCGAAGGTGTTGCCGCACGCGCACTTGACGGTTGCGGTGGCGTACTCGGGATGGATGTCGGTCTTCATGGGAGCCCTGCCTGGCCTAAAAGAGATTCGTGAACAGCTTAGAAGTGTACCCGGAACGCGGGTAAAAGACAAGCCGCCATGGAGTTAGGCAGTGGGCTTCTTCTCCGCCTTCATCGCCTTCATAAATAGCGCCCGCCCCGTTTCGGCGTCGACGATTTCATACATCCCGAGCAGGCCGATAACCTTGCCGGATGCTGTCTTGATGGGAGCCTTGCCCGCACGGACCCAAACGGTGCTACCATCGGTCGACTCCTGGCGTTCGATGATGTCGAGATGGGGCTTGCCGCTCTTCACCACCTCTTCGTCGTCGCGCCGGTACTTCGCTGCCTGATGACGCCAGGGAAGCCGTTTGTCGAAATCGTCGATCCCGATCATCTCGGACGGGCTCTTCATGCCGGCGTCTTTGGCAAAGCTGTCGTTGCACCCGCCGAATGTGTATTTGGGGCCAAGCTTCCAGAACACGCGCACGTTGCTGCGCGGGGGCGCGACCTCGCGCAGATACTCAGCCAGCTCCGCGTGCAGCTTTTCTTCGTCGGCCGAGGGCCAACGCGCCGCACGGCCCGCGAGTGTGGGGTTGAGGTCCGGCCACGAGGCGCGCACAACCTGCTCGTACGCACCAAGCACCGCACGGAGTTCGTCTGCCGCGCTGTCCATTCGAATCTCTCCGACTTGGTGAGGTGTGACTGCCGCCATCTACAGGCTGAAGACGCTTGCCGCAACGGGGGGCAACAGGTCGGTGCTATCTCGGAGGTCACGTGCAACCTGCAAGTAAACTCTTCGGAGGTGGACACGCATAGCGGCATCAGGTACGTTTTGCCGGCATTCCCTCACCGCTCACTCCCTACCCGCCGCGTGACCGCTCAGACCGCCGACTTCCTCGCTTCAGTTCCCCTCTTTCATGGCCTCGACCGCGACGAGCTCATGAGATTTGGCGAGCTGGTTCGCGAGAGGGCTTACCCGAAGGGCAGCGTCATTCTCTTCCAGGATGATCCTGGCGATTCCCTGTTCGTCCTTCGCACGGGGCGTGTAAAAGTCGTGCTCATCGGCGAGGACGGGCGAGAGGTCATCCTGGGAGTGTTGGAGCCTGGGGCGCATTTTGGCGAGCTCGCGTTGATCGACGACCAACCGCGGTCGGCGCATGTCATCGCGATGGACGAGTCGCAGCTTCTGATCCTTCGACGCGAGGATTTTCGTCGGCGCGTCGAGGCGAATCCCACCGTCGCCTGGGCGTTGCTCACCGAGCTGTCACGACGGTTGCGCCGAGCCGACGAGAAGATTGGTGGACTCGTTCTGCTGGACGTGCCTGGCCGCATCGCCCGGCTCCTCCTGGACCTCGCACAGGAGAGTGGCGGCAGCACGATCGAGAAAGTGCTGACCCACCAGACCATCGCGCAGATGATCGGCGCGAGCCGTGAGACCGTTTCACGGGCCATGAAGGACTTTCAGGAGGGCGGGTTGATCCGAGTGGAGCGACGGCGCATCGCCGTTGCGGACCGCGATGCCCTCGAGAAGCGGGCTCAGGTGAGGGTGTGATTCACCTCACGGCATGGTCGTGACCGGCTCCCTCGCGCGAAACGCCGCGGGAAACGCATACTGTCACGTGACGGACGGGTCCTCGCGGTAATGCCACTCACGGTGCGGTTCTGGGGCACACGCGGCTCGATTCCGAGCCCGGGGCCCAGCACGGTGCGCTATGGGGGCAATACGCCCTGTGTCGAGTTGCGCACCGCCGAAGGCTGGCTGGTCATCCTCGACGCCGGAACGGGAATTCGCGATTTGGGCCGTTCGCTGCTCGAGCGAGCCAACGGCGCTCCGATCGCGGGGGACGTGTTTCTGACGCATGCGCACTGGGATCACATTCAGGGAATTCCGTTTTTCGCGCCGCTGTTTCACCGGGGGAACCACTTCACGATCTGGGGCTCCAAGTCGCTCCAGACGAGCATCGACAGAGTCGTGCGGGACCAGATGTCGCCTGTAGTGTTTCCGGTCACCTTCGAGGAGCTCCAGGCCCGGATTGATTTTCAGGAGCTGGCGGAAGAGGAGTGTGAGGGAAACGGGTACGATGTCGCCGCGATGGCGGTGCGGCACCCTGGGGGCGCCCTGGGGTACCGCTTCGAGGACCGTAACGCCCGAGGTGGTGGGCTCGTCTATGTATCAGACAACGAGCTGAGCCCCAAAGCGAAGTATGACGATCCGCCAGGTTGGCGTGATCGCTTCATCGAGTTTGCACGCGGCGCGTCGATACTGGTGCACGACGCCATGTTCACACGGCACGAGTACGACGCATTCGTGGGCTGGGGCCACTCGGCCTACGAGGACGTGTTGGAGGTGGCGCTGGAATCGGAGGTGCGGCGGTTGGTGTTGTTCCATCACCGCCCGGAGCGCACGGACGACGAAGTGGATCGGTGTGTGGAGCATTGTCGCAGCATCGTCGCCGAGCGCGGCGCGCGGCTGGAAGTGCTCGCCGCGGCAGAAGGGATGTCATTGACGATTTGAGTACAATGGCGCGGATGCGCCGGTGCAGCGTTGGCAGGAATTCCGTACGAGTCTCGGAGGAGACCATGAACCGCATCGCACGATTTCTTTCGTTGGCCGGCGCCGCCGCCGGTCTCGTCACCCCCCTGGCTGCGGTCCATGCCCAGAAGGACGGGAAGCCCACCGTGGCGATCCTGTACTTCAACAACGGTTCATTCGGCGCCAAAGCGAAAGAGTTCGACGGCCTGAGCAAGGGCGTCCCGGACTTTCTCGTCACCGAGATGGCCTCCAATCCGAACATCCGCGTGATCGAGCGCGACCAGGTGCAGAAGTTGGTCGACGAGCGCAATCTCATCTCCAACGGCCAGATCGATCGCGAGACCGCCGTGAAGGTGGGCAAGATGCTTGGCGCACAGCACATGATCTTTGGTGGCTTCATGGGCGATCCCAAGGGCAACTTTCGCATCGATGCGCGCGCCGTGAACGTGGAGACGGGCGAGATCGAGTACACGGAACGCGTGCAGGACAAGGAAGACAACGTGATGGCGTTGATCACGCAGCTCGCGGGCAAGCTCAACTCGGGCATGAAGCTGCCATCCATGCCGCGCCGGACCGGAGATGCATCGCCTGCGTCGAGCACCGGTGCGCAGCAGGCGGGCACTCCGGCACCGACACCGAAACTGCCGATGCGTGTCGCGGTGATGTATGGGAAGGCGCTCGATCTCAAGGACCACGGTGAGAAGGCGCGCGCTGTCGAGCTGTTCACCGCCGTGTTCAAAGAGTTCCCCAACTACGAGCCCGCCAAGGCGGAGTTGAAAAAGCTGGGCGCCTGATCGCTCGTCTCGCACGATCGGCCCGCCGGTGTCCATGCCGTGGACGCCGGCGGGTTCTTTGTCTCACGACTGTCGACTCGCCGTCGCTGAATGAAGCCTCTGTTGCTCACTGCCATCGGACGGACGATCTCCGCCGCCCCACTGGGCCGGCGGGGGGATGACGTCGAGGTGCGCCGCATCCCCGTGCTGCCGGCGACGGGCACGTTGGATCCGGCTCGTGCGACGGTCATCGTGCTCGATCGTGCGCTGCTGTCGAGCGTGGGAGACGACGGCACACGAATTCGGGAGCTCGCGAGCACCGCGGCGCTGGTGGGCCTGGGCGAGGCAAGCGAGATAGAACCACCGGCGGATTTCCCGGTGCACCTGCTCACGTCGTGGGTTGCGGGAGACGCGGCGGTCGGCGCCGTGATTGCGGCACTCCGCGGAGCGTTCCGCCACGCGAGCTCACTCGTCGCAGAGCGGCGCGCCCGCGATGAGGCGACGGAGCGCGCGCGCGAGCTCACGGAGCTGACGGCGATTGGTGTCGCGCTGTCGACGGAACGCGACCTCCACACGTTGCTCGAGCTCATCCTGAATCAGGCGCTGCGCCTGACATCGAGCGATGCGGGCTCGCTGTATCTCGTGGAAAAAGACGACAGCGGCGCGCCGGTCCGGCTGCGCTTCGCCATGTCGCAGAACTTCTCGCTGCCGGGTGTGCCGTTCAAGTCGTACACGGTGCCGATCGACCACAGCAGTCTGGCCGGATACGCGGCAGCGACGAGCCAGCCGCTGGTTATCGGCGACGTGTATCTTCTGCCCGACGACGTGAGCTACAAGCAGAATCGCAGCTTCGACGAGAAGTTCGGCTACCGGACGCGATCGATGCTCGTGCAGCCGATGAAGTCGCATCGCGACGAAGTGATTGGGGTGCTGCAGCTCATCAACAGGAAGCGAGCCGCAGACGCAAAGCTCGGATCGATGGAGGCGGTCGAACGCGAAGTGGTGACGTACGACGCACGCTGCGTGGAGATGACGAGCGCGCTCGCATCGCAAGCCGCCGTCGCGATCGAGAACGGCAAACTGTACGAGGATATCGAGCGCTTGTTCGAGGGCTTCGTCACGGCCGCGGTGACGGCGATCGAATCGCGAGATCCGACGACGTCGGGTCATTCCGCTCGTGTCGCCACGCTCACGGTGGGACTCGCGGAAGTCGTGGACCGCGCGAGCGACGGACCGTATCGGGACGTGTCGTTCAACCGCGCGCAGCTCCGCGAGCTGCGCTACGCGGGCCTGCTGCACGACTTCGGCAAGGTCGGCGTGCGCGAGCAGGTGCTCGTGAAGCAGAAAAAGCTCTACCCCCACGACCTCGAGATCATTCGCCACCGTTTTGGCTATCTGCTGCAGCGATCCGACCTCGAATTCGAGCGGGAGCGCGCCGACTACGTGCTTGCGCACGGGCAGCAGCGCTACGTCGAAGCGGTAGGACGTTTGGACAAGGCGCGCTCGAAGCAGCGCGCGGAACTGCTGAAGTTCATGGATGCGATCTCGCGTGCGAACGAGCCAACCGTCATGCCCGAGGGAAGCTTCGAAGCGCTGCGCGAGATCAATTCGCGGACATTCATCGACTTCGACGGGCGCGAACGTCCGCTGCTCGAGGATCACGAGCTCCAGTTTCTGATGATCCGCAAAGGCAATCTCGACGAAAAAGAGCGGCGCGAGATCGAATCGCACGTCACGCACACCTTCCGGTTTCTCGAGCAGATTCCATGGACGCGTGAGCTTCGGCAGATCCCGCAGATCGCCTACGGTCATCACGAGAAGCTGAATGGCCGCGGCTATCCCAACGCCATCGTCGCGTCAGCCATACCGCTCCAAACGCGGATGATGACGATCTCAGACATCTACGACGCGCTCACGGCGACGGACCGCCCGTACAAGCGTGCCGTTGCCACCGAGCGCGCGCTCGACATCCTCAACATGGAAGCCAAGGACGGGATGCTGGATCAGGAGCTGCTCGACGCGTTCGTGGGAGCCAAGGTGTTCGATGTGCTTCCACAGGGGTGAACGCCATAGCCACCTCCTCCCGGCGTCTCGATCGTCACCACGTCGCCTGCCTTTAGCGCGACGCGGCACTTCGCGGGAAGCGCGTCGCCATTGAGAAGATTGCGGCCTGGTGTTCCATCGCTCCCACCGGCAACGCCCCGTGGCGCGTGACGTCGGCGCTCCGTCAGCAGCGTCACCGTGCACGCGTCAGTGGCGCGGTACGCGCGAACCACGCCATCGCCGCCGCACGTAGCGCCCGCGCCGCCTGACCCATCGCGCAATGCGTAGCGATCGATGCGCAACGGCGTCGAGCGCTCGAGCGATTCCACCGGCGTATTCAACGTGTTGCTCATGCCGACGTGCACTCCCGATGGCCCGTTGCCCCTTGCGCTCGCGCCCTGCCCGCCGCCGAGTGTCTCGTAAAAGGTCCATCCCGCGCCGCCGAAGGTGACGTTGTTCATCGTGCCCTGTCCCTGCGCGGCGACGTCGACTCCCGCGTCGCCGAGCGCGGCGAGGATGGTGTCGGCGATGCGCTGCGACATTTCGACGTTGCCCGCTGCCACAGCCGCCGGCCACGCCGCGTTGACGGCGCTGCGCGCGGGAAGCGTGAGCTCGATGGCGCGCGCGATGCCGTCGTTCGTGGGCACATCATCGTCGAGCAGCGTCCGCACCGCGAACACGGCCGCGGCGCGCGTCACGGCGGCGGGACAGTTCACGTTGCCCGCGACCTGTGGCGCGCTGCCGGTGAAGTCGAGATGCAGCGCACCGTCGCGCACCGTGAGTGCAACCTGCACGGCAATATCCGCATCCGTGACGCCATCACCCTCCAACCGGTCGACGGCACGACCGTGTCGTCCCTCCAGCGGCGCGAGCCGCGCGCGAACCCGGCGTTCGGCATACCCGAGCAACGCATCACACGCCGCGTCGAGCTTCGCCGTGCCGAGGCGCGCGGCGAGCGCGCGCCAGCCTGCCGCACCTGTCGCACACGCCGCCAGCTGCGCGCCGAGATCCCCGCGACGCTCCGCTGGCGTGCGCACGTTGGCGAGAATGAGACCGAGCAGCTCGTCGTCGAGCGCTCCGGCGCGCACGAGGCGCACCGGTGGCACGATCAATCCCTCCTGCACGAGCTCCGTCGCGCCCTGCGGCATGCTGCCGGGGCTCATGCCGCCGACGTCGGCGTGATGTGCGCGGACAGCGGTGAATCCGCCGAGCGTTCCGTCGATCTCCACCGCCTCTACCAGCGTGAGATCCGGGAGATGCGACCCGCCGTGATACGGATCGTTGAGCAAAAACACATCGCCGGGCTGTGGATTGCGCGCGCGCACCGCGGCGACTGCCTCGGGCATTGCGCCGAGGTGCACGGGGATGTGCGCGGCTTGCGCGATCATGCGGCCCGCGGCGTCGAACAGCGCGGCCGACGCGTCGCGGCGCTCTCGAATGTTCGGCGACAGCGCGCTGCGCACGAGCACCGCGCCCATCTCTTCGGCGATCATGGCAACGGCGTGCGCGAGCACCGAGAGCTCGAGCGGATCGATCGCCTCGCGTGTCGTCATGCCGGCGACTCGCCGTGCGTGAGCAGCCATCCACCCGAATCGTGCGCGACTCCAGTCCATCCAGGCGCGATGCGCAGGGTCGCGCCAGGCAGCGCGATGACAGACGGTCCCGCTGCCATCCCGAGCGGGGTCGAAGGATCTGCATCCTCCGGCCGGCCAAACCGCACCGGATGCGCCGGCCCGCTCACCACGTAGCGCATGCCGATCACCTCCGCCGGCGCGTCGAGCGTGAAGCCGTTGCGGCGCGCGTGAACGGCACCGAAGCGCTCCGTGAGCCGCGTCCCATCATCACCATTCTCTACCACGACGTCGAGCTCGTGGCCTTGACCGATGTAGCGCATGCGCACCGTCCACGCGTGCTGCCATCCCGGTTCAGCGGCGAGGTTGTCGGACGCGCGCTCGCAGGCGGCGCGCACTGCAGCGACGTCGAGCGTGGACGCCGGTGCCAGCACGCTCGCCATGCGTTCGCGGCGCTCCGACGTGATCGCAAGTCCGAGCGCGCTGAGCATTCCGGCATGCGGCGGCACGAAGATCGTGCGCATGCCCAGCTGTTCGGCCAGGCCGCACGCGTGCAGGGGTCCTCCGCCTCCGAACGGAACGAGTACGCAGTCGCGCGGGTTCACGCCGCGTTCCACACTCACGCGTCGCAGTGCGCGCGCGACGGATGCGTCGGCGATGTGGAGCATCGCGCGCGCCACACGTTCGGGAGTCGCATCCAGCGCTGCCGCGAGTTCGCCAATCGCCCGGTGCGCGGCAGGCACGTCGAGCGTAATGCCGCCGCTCAGTGCGCCGGCGGCGATGTGTCCGAGCACGACATGCGCGTCCGTCACCGTTGCCACTGTCCCGCCGCGACCGAATGCGGCCGGTCCCGGAACGGCTCCTGCGCTTCGCGGGCCGACGCGCAGCGCGCCGCCGTCGTCGATCCATCCGATGCTGCCACCACCGGCGGACACGGTCTCGACGAGCACGCGCGGCAGCGCGATCGGCACGCCCGCGACGCGCCCGCCCGGCTCGACGAGCGGCTCTCCGTCGAGAATGAGACCGACATCGGCGCTCGTTCCCCCGATGTCCACCGTGAGCGCGTTTGCAAAACCCGCCGCACGCACGGCAGCGGCCGCACCGACCACGCCGCCCGCGGGCCCAGACAGCGCGAGGGACGCCGCGCCCCGCGCCGCCTGGACCGCCGTGCGCATTCCCCCGCCTGACGTCATCACTCCCGGCGCGGGTACGCCGACCGATTCGGCCCGCGCCGCGAGTCGCTCGAGATACCGCGACACGCCGGGACGGAGATACGCCTCGGCCACGGTGGTCGCCGTGCGCTCGTACTCGCGGATTTCGGGAAACACCTCGGACGAGAGCACGACCGCGAGCGACGGCCTCGCCTCGCGCAGCGCGTGCGCGATGCGTTGCTCGTGAGAGCCATTGTCATAGGAGTGCAACAGCGCAATTGCAACGACGTCCGGCGCCAGCGTGCGGATACGCGCAACAACGTCCGCGATTGTCCCGTCCGTGAGTGCCACGTGCACACCCTCAGGCACGATCCGCTCCCGCGCGCCAACCGTGTGGTCGCGCGCGACGAGTGGCGGCGGATGATGCTTCGCCAGATCGTACAGCGATGCGCGGTCCTGACGTGCGAGGTGCAGCACGTCGGTGAAGCCCTCCGTCGCGACCAGAGCAACTCGGGCGCCGGCCCGCTCGAGCAGCATGTTCGTCGCTACGGTCGTGCCATGCACGAACCGCGACACGGTGACAGAGTCCAGCAGATCGAGCGCCGCGGCGACACCGTCGCTCTGGTCCGACGGCGTGCTCGGTACCTTGCGGGCGGTCACCGTTCCCTCGCTATCGACGGCCACCAGGTCGGTGAACGTGCCGCCGACGTCGATGCCGACGGAGACGCCGGTCATGCCGTGCGCGTTGCGCTCGTGGCTGTGCGATGCGGAAGGGCGAGCGCCCACGCGAGCGCGAGGTGCACCGGCACCACCATCGCAGCAATGGCCCGATTCTCCTGCCCACCTGGAATGAGCGCGAACAGCAACGCGATGATGGAAAACACCGCCACGAGCGCGCCAGTCATTCGCGCGGCCCGCACGTAACGCGAGCTCAAAATGGATGCCGGGATCAACATGATCAGGGCCAACGACAGTGGCGTGAAGAGCAGAACATTCTCGTTGCGCGCCCAGTACACGTGGCGGGTTGCCATCCACGCGAGCAGCAGGATGACGCCCAGCGCCCCGCTGAAGAGCGACCATCCGCTGCCGAAGAGTGCGAGTCCCCAGGCGGCGCTG
>JANMAY010000321.1:0-1544 GCA_031360095.1 Gemmatimonadaceae bacterium | reverse complement strand
TTGAGACTCTGCCCGACGCGGCTCGCGTCTGGGTATTTGGAAGCGAAGCGCCGCTCACGGAGGACGGGACGTCTGCACTGCTGCGCGGCGTCGACGAGGATCTCGCGGACTGGAAGGCACACGGCGCTCCGCTCACAGTCGCGCGCGAGTGGCGCGATGGACGCTTTCTCGCCGTGGCAGTCGATCAGAGCACGGCTGGGGCATCGGGATGTTCGATCGACGGCCTGTTCCGCGTGCTCCAGCAGTTGGCAGGTGCGGCCGGCACGAGCCTGGTTGCCGGAGGGCGCGTCTTCTATCGCGACAGCACGAGCGCCGTGCAGTCTGCGGCGCGCTCCGACATCGCGCGGTTGTCCACCGAAGGAGCAATCACCAAGGACACCGTGGTATTCGATACGAGCATCACGGACCTTGGCACCTTTCGCGCGTGCTTCGAGCGCCGCGCAAAGGAAAGCTGGATCGCCGAGCTACTTTAGCCAGCCGTCCAGCCGTTCGCGGACGAACGCATCATCCGTCAGCTCGGGATACCTCGCGCACACGCGATCGATCTCCGCGGCCTGGCCCGCCGAGAGCGATTCGGCCGGATCGAGGCACCAGGTTCCGCGCAGCAGTCCCTGCTGACGCAGCACCTCATGAATGCCCGCGATGCAGCCCGAGAAATTGTTCGCGGCATCGAAGATGGCGCCGTTCGCGTCGGTGAGCGCGGCGCCTTCACGGAGCCAATCGGCATTCACCTCGCCAGTCTGCGCACGGTTCAGCAGATCTACCGCTGATTTCGTCCACACTGCCCACTGCCCCAAGAGCCCGCCCACGATCCTCCGCACGCCGGCTGGCGTGGGAAACGGCGTGAGCAGATCGACGACGATGCTGTCGTCATTCCCCGTATAGAGCGCGATGTCGTCGCGGCCCCCATCAGCGACAGCGCGAATCACGTCGAGCGTTTGATACCGGTTGAATGGAGCGATCTTGATCGCGCACACGCGCTCGATCTCTGCGAACTCGCGCCAGAACCGGTAGCTCAACACGCGCCCGCCTACTGCCGGCTGAAGGTAGAAGCCGAACAGAGGGAGCACGTCGGCGACCGCGCGACAATGCTGAATGAGCGCGTTGTCGTCCGCGTCGCGTAATGCACCCAGTCCCAGCAGCGCCATCCGATAGCCCAGAGACGCCGCCACCTCCGCCTCGGCTACAGCCTGACGCGTGTTGCCAATCACGCCTGCCACGAGCACGAAGGGGTCGTCAGGAGCTCGTACGGAACGTACGGTGTCCATCGCGAGCTCGAGCACCGGGCGATACAGGCCGTGCCGCGGTGCGCGGATGGCGAATTGAGTCGTGTGCACGCCGACTGCAATGCCGCCGGCGCCCGCATCCAGGTAATAGCGTGTCAGTGCGCGCTGATGCCGCTCGTCGAGCGTTCGCTGCGCCGTGAGCGCCAGCGGATGCGCCGGGATCACCTGTCCCGCGATCAGATGCGCCCGAAGCGCGCGTTCCCGATCAGAAGCGACCATCGCGTCCCTCGAATCGCGTTGGCTTGCCGAGTACGCGGC
>JANMAY010000221.1:0-18520 GCA_031360095.1 Gemmatimonadaceae bacterium | reverse complement strand
ACGGCGATGCCTGTGCGTCCGATGCCTGCCGCGGGAAGACCAGTGGTCAGCTGCTTCCATGTGGTGCCACCGTCGGTGGACTTGTAGATCCCGCCCCCCGGACCGTTCGTCGGCGCGTATGTGAACCAGGGCGGGCGACGCGAATTCCACAGCCCGGCGTAGATCACTTTCGAATTGGACGGATCGATGACCACTTCGACGGCGCCGACGTGCTCGTTCTTGTAGAGCACCTTCTGCCAGCTGCGGCCTCCGTCCACAGAACGGAACACGCCGCGCTCCGTGTTCGGTGCATAGAAGTGCCCCATCGCCGCGACGAACAGCACGTTTGGGTTGTGCGGATCGACGGCGATCTTGCCGATGTGCTGCGTATCGCCGAGTCCGATGTGTAGCCACGTGCGCCCGGCGTCGGTGGACTTGTACATCCCATTGCCGAAGCCCATCGAGTCGCGCGGCGTACTCTCGCCGGTGCCGACGTAGATCGTATTCACTGCGGACGGTGCGACGGCAATGGCGCCGATGGAGGCGACAGGCTGCGCGTCGAAGATCGGCGTCCAGATGCGACCACCGTCGATGGTCTTCCACACACCGCCATTCACGGAGCCGAAATAGAACTCGTGGGGGCGGCCAGGCACGCCGGTGGCCGCGGCGACGCGACCTCCGCGGAACGGACCGAGAAGACGCCAGCGCAGCGCGGTGTGAAGTGCAGCGATGTCGGCGTGCGGCGGGACGTCGCGGAGCGATTGCGCAAACGCTGTTGAGCGCAGGACATTATCTAATGCCGGTGCGCCAATCGTGAGGCCTGCCGCAAGCTGACCGGAGCGAACGAGAAACGCTCGGCGTGACACTCCGGTAGCTTCGAGGGATTCGTCGTCGCTGATCACAGAAGAGTCTCAGAATACAGGTGGAAGAACTTTGTCATCACGGATTTGAACACAAACGCGCGGATAGTGCAAACCCAGCGGCGCTCACTCCGCTCACGCTCTCGAGGCCCAATGGTCCGTCACTTGACTCGCATCACGGCCCTGGCTTGGACATGCGCCACCCTGAGCTCCGCTCCACGTGCCGGGGCGCAGGACAGCAGCTTTACTAACGACGGTGCGCCGGCGGCGCACGAGTTTCTGGCCTTTCAGCGCGGTGAGCATCGTGCGGCGGGCAGCGAGCTTCATCACGGCCATCAAAAACGATGAAGGACTATTGGCCGAGCTATTCGCCGAGCGTTCAACACTTCGCGTGCTCTAGCGGAGCCTGCGTGCTCCGCCCATTCTGGCGCCTCTCGATTGAGCGTGTACTGATGATGACATCTCGTCGCGCATTCTATGCGCTGCTCGTTGCGACTCCGCTGGGTGCGCAGGAGCCGGCCGCATGGGGCACTCCGCTCAACTTCGCCACCTTCTCCATTGCAGCGATCGATCCGCGCACCGGCGAATCCGGCGTCGCCGTGACCACTCGCGTCCCGTGCGTGGGCAACGGCGTTCCGTGGGTGCGCGCCGGTGTCGGCGCGGTGGCGACCCAAGCCAATACCCGTACCGACTACGGCAACGGACTGCTCGATCTGATGGCGGCGGGACTGTCACCCGACTCTGCGTTGAAGCGAATGCTCGCCGCCGACACTGGCGCAACGAGCCGACAGATCGGCGTGATCTCCGTCGACGGACGCGCGCAGACTTATACGGGGAGCGGCACGACGCAGTGGGCTGGAGGACGCATCGGGAGGAACTACACGACGCAGGGAAACCTGCTCGTGAGCCAGGCGACCATCGACGCCGTCGCGGAAAGCTTTGAAGCGAGTGAGGGATCTCCTCGCCATCTCGCCGATCGCTTGATCGACGCCATCGCCGCCGGACACGCACGGGGTGGTGACGCGCGAAAGGGACGCGCGCAGTCGGCAGCGGTTGTCGTCGCCGACCCCCGCCCTGGCCGCTCTCGTCGCGCGGACAAGATCACGGCGTTCATCAATGTGTGCGAGAACGCGGAGCCGGTGGCCGAGCTGCGGCGGATCTACAATACCATTTCGCAGACGCTGGGCTTCCGTACGCTCGAGCGCTTTTCCGGCAATGACGTCTGGCAGCTCAAGGTGATGCTGCACGCGCTCGGATTGTACCGTGCGAGCGACCCACCCAAGCTCGCCCGCGATTCGACCGCGAACGAATACACGAACGAGATTATTGAAGCGGTCGACGCATTTCGCACGTCGGAGCATCTGGCCACGGCTACCCTTGGCTCGCCGTCGGGACTCGTGGATCGTGAGACGGTCGAGCGGCTGTGGGCCGCGCTGGAGCGGGCGGGAAAGGCGCACGCCGTGCGCGAGGAACTTCTGGACCTGGTTTCGGTACGGCGGTAGACCGGGATTCCTTCTCCCGTTCGTCGCCGCCAATTCGTATACTGAAAGCCACTTCCCGTCTCCGAGCAGAGGTCAATTTATGATGCCCCCCCGTCTCGATCGGTTTGCCGCGCTCCTGATTGGAGCGCTCGCCATAGGATGTTCGTCGGATTCGTCCGTCGCCCCGACGGTGACGACGCCGGATCTCAGCTCCGTATTGAAGGAGCTTTCGTCACCAGTGTTCGGCGGCGGGACGCTGCTCGGATCGGCGGCGATGCCACGCTCGCCGACGCCGTCCGGTTGCTCGTATGCCGCGTCGTCGCAGAGCTTCGTCTGTCCGACGGTATCGGTCAGCGGCGTGTCGTTCGCGCAATCGTACGTGCTGCTGGATGCCGGGGGAAAGCCGCAATCGCAGTGGGGCAACACCATCGCGGCTGTGCGGATGAAGACGTCAGCAGCGGGTTCGACGACATCTGCCGGAACCAGCGACGTTTTCGATCTTCAGCAGGAGTTGACGCTCAGCGGCCTGCTTTCCGGCGTGCACACGCTCGACGGAACGTCGATGCTCAAGACGACGACCGAGGCGAATACCACGCTCGTCACGACGACGACGTCCACAACGATGACGGGACTCGTATTGCCCGATGCGAGCGCGGGCGCCAATGCATATCCCAAGTCCGGATCCGTCACCGCGGCCGTCACGACGACGACCGGCGGCCGTACATCCACGCTTCAGATGCAAATGACGTTCAACGGCACGAGCAAGGTGGCCGTCGTGTTCACGATCCAAGGAGTTACAACTCGTTGCACGATCGACCTGGCCAGCAACAACCCCGCGTGCGCGTGATTCCGACGGGCATGCAGCGGGCCTCCCTCGCCATCGAGGCCCGCTGCACGGAGCTCACAGCAGCACGCGCACGCTCGTCGAATCGCTTTGTAAATACACGCGCAAGGTATCGCGCAGCGGACAGTGCCCCATGCCACATCCCTCGACGCATGCACCAACGCCCGCGCTGCTTTTCACGACCTGCGGCGCCGGTCCCGCGGCGTAGCGCGGATATGCCGTGTCTTTGCGCAGGAAGAATATCGGGTACGCGACGTCCTGCGGGACGATAAAGAGCCGATAGGGACTCGGCACCGCACCCGCGGTGTCGCGCCAGACGTAATTCACACCGGGCGCGATGCCCATCGTCGGGTACGCGCGATCACTCGTGATCCGGCCGACGACGTACGTCGACGCGACGCGACCCTCAGCGCTCGTCCGCGTTGCTCCCGCGATGGTCAGCGCGGGCAGGACACCTCCCGGACCCGGTATCATCACGTCGCTCACGACGGTCGATGCCTGTTCGGCGGAGTACGAGTAGTTCCCCGCGGCCTCGGTGGTGAGAACGGTGCGCAGGCTCGGGGGGGCACCGCTGCACGCACTCAGCGCGCAGCCAGCAGCCCCCGCCAATATCAGCTGCCATGACGTCAATCGTCTCGGTGTGACTCGCATCGTCGCTGTCTCCGCGTAAAGGAAGGTCGAAGCGTTTTCTGCGTCATTGTACCCGCGAGCGCAGCGCTTCGACTGGCTCGCGCAGTGGGGGGTCGGCGTCGCTCCACAGCACCACGGCCGAGCGCGCCCACCGCTCGAACGTGGGTCGATCGTTCGCGCGCCATGCCAATTCGGCACGCAACACCATCGCACGCACGAGCGTTCCGGCCTGCGGAAGTACCTTCAGCAGAATGCTCCGCGAACGAGGGAGTGATCCGAGCGCTTCATCCAGCGCACGTATCGCTTCCGCGCTGTCGCCGATCGCCAGCAGCAGCTCGGCCTGTCGGTACACGCGATCGATTGCCACCGTGCCAGGAGAAAATCGGGCCGCCTGCGCGTTGAGATCACGATTCACGCGCCGCACGGTCGCGGTGTCGTGGCGCTCGAATGCCGCGCGCATGGCAAGCAGGGCATCATTGTTCGCAGAAATCGGAAACCGCGCCAGCGGTGCGAGCTCGGCATACGCGAGTCCGTACGCATTGCGGAAAAGCATTTGTCGTACATCTTGTCGGTCCTTCACGGGAATTCGCGTATCGATGAGCCGCGCTGTTCGCGCAAAGCTCGCCCGCACACTGTCGCGTGGTCCGCCCATCGAGGCGTAGGCCTGAAGTTCGAGCGCCGCGCTCGTCACTTCGATCGGCACTGTGGGACGCGCACCGGTGCGTAAGACGAACGGCACATGCTCGCTGTCCGCGGCGGCGTGACCAAGGAGTGCTGCCGCGCGCGCCGCGCGCCCCGTGAGCGCGGCGAGTCCGGCGAGATATCCCGCTTGGTACGGCGTGGGTGCGCGCCAGCCGACGAGCACCGAATCCGCCAGCACGCGTGCGGAAGAGATGCTGTCGGCCTTCAACAGCAGACGCACGACCATGTTGTAGCGACGCGCCATCGCGTCTGATTGTCCAGTTCCTGTGAGAGAGCGGCGTGCCGTGGACAGCGCCGACGGGAGCGTTGCACCCGAGCCCGCAATCCCGCTCGAGGACTCGATCGCCAGCGCATAGTTTTCTTGCGCGTCCGCGCTCGCGGGAAACGCTCTTACCCAATCCGCCGTCAGCTGCCGATAGGTCTCGGCGCTCCATCGCACCGCTTGGCGTTCGCTCGCCGGTCGCGTGGCCGGATTGACGGCAGCGACGAATGGCATCGGTGTGAACGCAAGCGTCTCGGCGACCAGCGCCGGCGCGGCGCCGAAACGCTGTGTGTCGGGTGCCAACAGAATACCGTGGCGGAGGCGGCTTTCTTCGGTGTACAGCACCCGCTGGGACAGGCGCTTGAAGGCGAGCCCCTGCTCCGCAATGTGAAACGAAGGCACCAGGGCGAGCGCACGCCGATAAGCCGTGATGGCCGTGCTGAAGCTGCCGCGGAAGCGAAAGCCCGTCGCGCTGCGCGCATCGCGCATCACGATTGCGTCCCGCGCGTTGCAATCTCCGAGACCGAACCACGCGGCAAAGTCGAGCGAGTCGGCGGCGATCAGCGTGCGATAGCGCCGACATGCTTCCGCCATCTGTCCATTGGAGAGATCGAGCAGTGCCGACGCATGCGTTTTGTCGCGCGCACTCAGCGCGCTGGACAGCGCGACCGCGTGCGTCGCGGTGCTCGCCCACGTCGACGGCTCCACGTCACCGCGCCACGCGAGGGTTCGTGCGAGCCAGAAATGAGCGTGGGCGTATGTCTCGTCTTCCGTGATCGCCTCTCTGAATGCACGCTCCGCGAGATCGAGATCGAAGTGATCCACCGCCGCGCGCCCGTCAAGAAAGAGCTGCAAGGCGCGCAGATCCCTGGTGCTGGATGCCGCCCCTTCACGTGCGCGCCCACTGCCAACGAGAATAGAGTCGGCCAGAGCTTGAAAGGCACGCTCGAGCTGGGGCGTCTCGCGACCAAGTCGCACTACGAACCGCCGGGTCGACTCGGGACCGCGTGATACATCGTACGCAACGGCGCGAATGATCAGCGAATCTCCGACCGCCACCACCTCCCCCCACGCCAGCGAGCCGGCGCGCAACGCTTTCGCCGCATCGATCGCCTCCGGCACCGTGCGCGGCTGGTTCCGAGCCCAGACGTCGCTCACGCGCATGTCGTCGACGAGACGCACGCCTTCCCACCGTGCCATCGCGTCGTGCAGCAGCCGCGCGCAGCCGTCGCCGTCGAGCCACATGTTGCGCGCCACGCCCACATGGCGAAACGGGAACACCGCGTACGTCGAGCGGTCGAGTGCCACGTCGCCATCAGCGCGCGTGCGACGCCAGGCCGCGCCGGCGAGACCGAGGAGCGCAACGGTGAACAGCGCCGCCTGGAGCATGCGCGGCCGGCGGGTGCTGGGTTGGATCTGATGCGACGCCGTGTCGAGCGCGCGCACGAACTGGCCGGCGGATTCAAAGCGCTTTTCGGGCGCCGGTTCGAGGAGCCGATTGACCACCCGCTCGATCGCCTTCGATACTGCCGGGCGCGCCGCCCGTAAGCTCGGCGGATTGGAGACTCGGCGCGCGTGGAAAAGGTGCGGCTTGGACGTCCCATGCGGCGGCGTGCCGGTGAGCATCTCGTAGAACACGCAGCCAAGTGAGTAGAGGTCGCTCCGTCCGTCGAGCTCGCGCTCGCCGGCGGCCTGCTCGGGACTCATGTACGCCGGTGTTCCCACCGCGAAACCCGCCGCCGTGACGCGCTCGGATGCCGAAACACGAATGACATGCGCGATGCCGAAGTCTGCGACGAACGCGTGATCGTTGGCGAGCAGGATGTTCGCCGGCTTGATGTCGCGGTGCACGATGCCCAGCCGATGCGCGTACTCGAGCGCGTCGCCGACCTCGCGCGCGATGCGCACCGCCGACGCAACCGGAAGCTCACCATCGCGCGCGAGCCGGTCGGCCAGCGTCTCCCCTTCGACATAGGGCATGACGAAGTACGGAGACTCGTCCCACACGCCCGAATCGTGGAGAGGGAGAATGTGCGGATGCTGTAAGCCGGCGATCGTCCGGATCTCCGCGATGAAGCGCTCGGGCGTCAGCATCAGATTGGGCTGCAGCACCTTGAGCGCGACGAGCCGGTCGTGCTTGGCGTCATGGGCGAGATACACGACCGCCGTTCCGCCGCGTCCGATCTCGCGAAGGATCTCGTAACCGCTCGGTGAGGAACCGATGGGGTCGGACACGTGCATCGCCTCGATGAGGTTCGGATGCCGGCCGGAGGAGGGTCGGTGGGGGGTGCTGGTGCGCTTCCATCTTATACATCGCCCGGGGCGGGCGATAGGATGGCGGCGCTCGCGCTGCGAGTGCCGCCATCGCGGGCCGATCGTCCTACATCACGATCTTTGGCCGCTTCCCCGGCACGATCACCCCGTTCACCTGCCCCTCCTGGAGCAACCTGTTGAATGCGGGCACTTCCCGCAGCTCCAACGTCTCGATCTGCGCGCGCAGGGTGGTCCACAGATTCTCCAGCTCGGCGAACCGGTCGCGCGACGGGCGCGACACCATCTCGCTCCCCTCCACATTGTCGAGCAGGAAAGCGTACTGCGCGTTGATCCCATTGCGGTAGTTGATCACATCCTGGCCATTCGCCGCTTTGGTCGACAGCTGCGGCTCGAACGTCTCTACCTTGCTCACGATCTCCTTCCCCTTGCCGGCGATCGCGGAGGCGTTCGGCACATCCTTCGTACGCTCGACGAACTTGTTCACCTGCTCCTTCACGTCGCGAATGCGCAGCAGCGCATCGTGAATCTCCCCGACCCGCGTGTTGATTGCTCGCGCCAGCGAGTCACGCGCGGCAACCTCCGCCGCCGGAGTATCGAGACGCGGATCCTGGCGGACGTCGAAGCTCTGTGTCTGTACGGTGGAGCCAATTGTGAGCCGCGCCTGATACCGGCCGGGCGAAACGAGATAGCCGCTCGTCGTGCCCCAGATGTTCAGATTGCCCGGGAGCGACGTAGGCGGATCGGCGCGAAGGTCCCACTGCACCGCGTTCAATCCTGCCTTGGGATTGGGCATCGTGCGCACGACGCCCGGCGGTGCGCCGGCCGGCGTGGGCGCGGGAGCCGATCCGCGCGTATACGTGCGCAGCACGCGCCCACCCGCATCCAGGAACTCGAGCTTCGTCGTCTTGGCCGAATCTGGTGCGGCGAGCACCGTGAAGAACACGTTTGCGCCCGGTGCGGGATTACGACCTGCACTCGTCGTTGGCGCGGAGGCGCCGCCACCGAGCTGCGCGGGGCGGGGCGCGAAGAGATGGACGCTGTCGCGTGCGAGCTGCGGCGTCATCTGCCGCAGCGGGGTCAGATCGTCCAGCGCCCAGAACGCCCGGCCCTCCGTCGCCGCGTAGATACTGCCGTGCCGCACCTCGAGGTCGGTGACGGGAGTGTTCGGCAGGTTGCGCGAGAATGGCAGCCAGTTGGCGCCCGCGTCGTAGGAGATGTAGACGCCGGTTTCGGTGCCCGCATAGAGCAGACCGCGCCGCTCCGGATCTTCGCGGATCACGCGCACCGGCTCGCCCTCGCGGAGCCCGTCGTTGATGCGCGACCATGATTTGCCGTAGTCGCTCGACTTGAATGCGTAGGGCGCATAGTCGCCGCGCCGGTCCATGCGGAACGCGAGATACGCCGTCGCTGGATCATGCGGGGAGACGTCGACCTCGTTCACGAGTCCCACGGCGACACCGGCCGGCGTGACGTTCGTCCACGACTTTCCCCCGTCGCGGGTGAGCTGGACGAGGCCGTCGTCGGTGCCCACATACATCGTATTCGCATCGTGCGGAGACTCGGCGATGGTCACGATGGCGCCGTACACCTCGCCGCCGGCCCCCTCATTGGTAATCGGCGTGCCGCCCACACCCTGGGTTGCCTTGTCGTTGCGCGTGAGGTCGGGGGAGATGGGGGTCCAGCTTCTGCCGCGATCGTTCGTGCGAAAGAGCACGTTGCCGCCGTGATAGAGCACGTTCGGCGTGTGTCGTGAGACGAGCGCCGGCGCCGTCCAGTTGAAGCGGTAGCGGGTCTTGTCGGTCGGCTCCGTGAGCGTAAGCTCGGGCCACGGCATGATCTGGCGCGACAGACCCGTTTTGGTGTCGAGCTCTTCGAGCATGCCCTGATAGCATCCGCCGTACACGTAGCGCGGGTTGCTGCGATCGACGCCGACGTTTGCGCTCTCGCAGCCCGGTCCCGCCATCCAGTCACGTTCGCCGATGGTGGGATTGTCGCTGCGACTCTTGATGATCACCGACGAGTTGTCCTGCTGCCCGCCGTAGAGACGGTAGGGATAGACGTCGTCGGCGATCACGTGATAGAACTGCGCCGTCGGCTGATTGTCCTGCGTGCTCCAGCTCCGCCCTCCATCGAGCGAGACCGAGACACCGCCATCGTTCGCATTGATCAGGAGCCGCGCATCCTTTGGATTGATCCAGAGCTGATGATTGTCACCATGCGTGGCGGGCAGCGTCGCGAACGTGCGCCCGCCGTCGATGGACTTGAGCACGGGTGCGTTCATCACATACACGACATCGGCGTTCTGCGGATCCGCCGTGACGTTCATGTAGTACCACGAGCGCGTCTGAATCGGACGCTCCTCGCTCAGCAAGCGCCAATTCTTTCCCGCATCGTCGCTGCGAAACAGGCCGCCCTTCTCCGCTTCGACGATGGCGTACACGCGCTCCGGATTGGCGGGGGAAACCGACACACCGATCTTACCCATCAGCTTTGGCAGTCCTTCGCTCAACCGCGTCCAGGTGTCGCCGCCGTCGTTGGACTTCCAAATCCCACTGCCGGCGCCGCCACTCCGCACCTGCCACGGCGACCGCTGGTGATCCCAGAACGCCGCATAGAGGATGCGCGGATTCGATGGATCCATCGACAGATCGCTGGCACCGCTCGTGGGGTTCACACCCTTGAGCACGAGCGTCCACGACTTGCCGCCATCGGCCGTTCTATAGATACCGCGGTCGCTCGTACCCTTCCAGCGATCGCCCTGCGCCGCCACGTACGCGACATCCGGATTGCCCGGATGCACACGGACCTGCGCGATCTGCTTCGTGGTCTCGAGCCCGGCGCGAGTCCACGTTTTTCCGGCGTCAGTGCTCTTGAACACGCCGTTGCCGTACGACGACGACTGTCCGCGCACCGCATGCTCGCCCGTCCCCACATATACGACATTCGGATCCGACTCGGCCACGGCGATCGCGCCGATCGAGCCGTTCATCGCGGAGCCGTCCGAGATGTTCTTCCAGGAGTGACCGGCGTTTTCGGATTTCCAGACGCCGCCGCCGGTGTAGCCGGCGTAATACACGTGCGGCTGGGAGGTGACGCCGGTCGCCGCAACCGCACGTCCGCCGCGGAAGGGGCCAATGCTGCGCCACTGCATGGCGCGGTAGAGCGTGGTGTCGATCGTGGCGGCGGGCCGCTGTCCATGAATCAAACCAGGCGCCAACAAAGCAACGACGACAGCAACTGATTCACCGCAGAGACGCAGAGGTCGCAGAGAATAATCCTTCAGGTGCAGTCCTCTGCGTTCTCTGCGTCTCCGCGGTAGAATTTGCTGTTCTGGTCTTTCCGCCACTGGAACGGCCTCCTTAGAGTGACAACATCTGCGTGAACTTCACGATCACGCCAAGCCCCGTCGCCGGCGCGTCGGGGGTCGTGAACTTCTGTTGATTCACGACGATGAACAGATCGCTCAGTGGATGATGGATGACGTTGAAGCGCAGGTTCGCGTTGAACAGGCGCTGCCGAGGATCGTACTGCGTGAGCGCGTCGAAGAACATGTTGGTCGTGAACGAGTACGTCGCCCGCGTCGTCCAGAGCAATGCCTCGAAGTCCGCGTTCGGCTGGCGGAGTGTGGCTTCCGTGTGCGAAACCCCGACGGCTGCGCCGAAGTGGTACGACGGACGCAACGCCACCGAAACGACCTGCGTGCGCTGCGTGCCGCTCCAGAGTCCGCCTGTGATGAAGGTGTATGTGGCGGAGAGCGGCCGGCTCGCATCGGTGCCGCCCCTCAGCTGATATTCATTCCACGCGTAGCCACCCGCGGGAATGGGGGCGATGGCACGGTTGATCGTGAACGGCGTCAGGATGCGCTGAAAGCTCGGGTTCACCGACAGCTCGGCGAACCCACCATTGTTCAGGAAGAACGAGTAGCCGGTGTGGAGGTGCTTCGCGGTAATCTGGCCGTCCAGATTCTCGTAGTAGTTCCATAACACGTGCGGATGCATCTCGCGTATACCCAGCGGCGAAAGCCAGGCGGGTCGAGGACGTACGCCGACGTCCAGGAGATACTTTCGCACGTCCGTGCGGCGAAGGTAGCCCAGATCATCGGTGAAACCCTTGCCGATCTCGAGCACGCCGGCTTTGCCGTGAAAGAAATTGTCCTCGTGGTTCACGGACGTCCGGTACGCGTACTGTCCGCCGGGCTTTCCCGGCGTCCGGCTGCCCATCGCGTAGGAGCTCCAGTCCCAGACGCCGGGCAAACGAAAGTTCGCGTCGAGCCCGGCCACGCGATTCCAGTTGCTGCCAACACCTACCGCTTCCCGATCGAGCACGACCAACCCCACATCGGAACCGCGGAACACGTTTCGACGGAGGCGCAGCGCCGAGTACCGATTCGCGGGCGTTGCTCCTGCGGTGCGCGTCTGCATGGACAACGCACCCACTGAGACTCCCGCCACCGATCCGGTGAGCCGGAGGCCTGCGGGAATCGAGACACTCTTCCCGTCTGGCGACAAACCAATCCGCCGGCTGAAGAACAGCAACATGTCTTCATCTGGCGTGGGGGGTGCGAAGACGCGATTGTTCCGCGCTGCATCGCCGACATAGAATATCCCCGAATTCTCGAGAAAGAATTCGCGTTTTTCCGGAAAGAACTGACTGAACTGGGTGAGATTGACCTGTTGCTCATCCGCTTCGACCTGCGCAAAATCCGGATTGACCGTCACGTCCAGCGTCAGGCCCTGTGTCACGCCGTACTTGATGTCGAGTCCGGCGTCGGTCGAAGTGCCGAACCGCGTGCCTCCCACATCGCGAATGCTCCGCGCCGCTGTGTAGGGCTTCACGCGCAGGTCGCGTGCGCTGCGGTCGTGCGAGATGCCCGTGAGCTCGCCCGCGAGCGAGACGCGTGACAGGCCGAACGCGCGCGGCACCGGCGCCCAGAAGTCGACTTCGTTCTTTCGACGGATGCGCCGCGCAAAGTTGATTCCCCAGCTTTGCGCCTTCGCGAAGTCGAAGCGCAAGGTGCGAAACGGAATTGCCATTTCCACCGTCCACCCGTCGCTGACACGCTGCGTCTTTACAGTCCAGATCGCGTCCCAGCTCGCGTTCGTCTCGCGTCCTTCGTTGGCGACCTGCCGGTCCGCGCGCGCGCCCTCGACGTTCGTGATAAAGACGAATCCGTTGCGACGATCATGGAAGGTGTCGAGCAGCACCTCGAAGTCGTCCTGCTGCTCTTCGTTGAAATCCTTCTTCAGCTCGTTGATCACGATGCGCGACGGATCCGAGTCGTGCAGGTACGCACCGATGTAGATGCGCTCGTCGTCGAACAGCACGCGCACTTCCGTGCTCTCCGTCGCGGGCTGCCCAGTGTGTGGCTCGCTCTGGACGAACCCTGACGCCAGCGGCGCATCGCGCCATTCCTGTTCGTCGAGTCGTCCGTCCACGGTCACGGTTCCCCGTACTGCATGCGCCGCGAGCGCACGCGCGGTGGGAGCGTTGTCGATCCGCCGAGCACTGTCGGCGCCATCCTGGCCGGCGAGGGGCTGAGCGACGAACGCCGCCGCAATGGCGACGGCGAGTATCTGATGCTGTCGGATCATCAGCCTGTTTGGACCTGGACGGCTTCACACACAGAAACTCCTGAGAGCACGATGAAGTAGTGTTGGGAAATATCGGACCCTGTGGGAGTTCGCCAGAGTCACTGTCGGTCGTGGTCCGCGAGCGTTCGGTCTTGCCGGCAGACTCCCTGGTACGCAATACATATATGTGCAGCACCTACAATCACACACCCCCCAATGACCCACGCCAGCCGCATCCTCACAGCCGCAGCGCTCCTCGCCGCCGCCGCTCCGCTCGCGGCGCAGGCCGCGCCGGACGAGCTCGACAAGTTCGTGCTCGCGCAGATGGCGCAGCGCAGAATCCCCGGACTCTCGCTCGCCATCCTGCAGGACGGAAAGCTCGATGCCCGTGCCTACGGAGTCACCGATCTCGGCGGCACACAGCGAGTCACGGCGACCACCCTGTTTCAAGCTGGCTCCATCAGTAAATCGGTGGCGGCACTCGGCGCGCTGCACCTCGTCGAGCAGCACAAGCTGAACCTCGACACGCATGTGAACGCGTCGCTCACCACGTGGAAGCTGCCGCCAAGTGAGTTTACGGCGACCAAGGCGGTTACGTTGCGGACCCTTCTGTCCCACACCGCGGGACTCACCGTGCACGGATTTCCCGGCTACGGCGTCAGTGCGCCGATGCCGACGCTGGTGCAGGTGCTGGATGGGACGGCCCCTGCAAATACCGAAGCCATCAGAAGCGACGCGATCCCGGGGGCACGCTGGAACTACTCCGGGGGCGGCTACACGATCATGCAGCAGATGATGATCGATGTGACGCACCAGAGCTTCCCCGACTTCATGCAGCGCGCGGTACTCGCTCCACTCGGGATGTCGAACAGCAGCTTTGCGCAGCCGCTGCCCGCGGCGATGGCGCGTACGACCGCGGCAGGGCACTATCCCGGCGGCCGCATCGTGGAGGGGCGCTGGCATCTCTACCCCGAGATGGCAGCCGCGGGTCTGTGGACGACGCCGTCGGACCTGCTGCGGTTCGCGGCCGAGGTTCAGCAATCGAACGCGGGCAAGTCGAACAAGGTGATCTCGCAGGCCATGACACGCGAGATGCTCACCGAGCAAAAGGACATGGACGGACTCGGCGTTTTTCTCGAGGACAGCGGTTCGGCCCTGCGCTTTGGGCACAACGGACGCGATGAGGGGTTCGACGCGCTCCTCACCGCAACCGTGGTGGGTGGACAGGGCGCCGCGATCATGATCAACGCGAACGACAACTCGGCAATGTCCGCCCGCATCCGCTCGTTCATTGCCCGCATGAATCATTGGCCCAACTCGACTCCGTACGTTCGTCCAGCTCCGGTGAAGGTCGCTGCGCAGGAGCTTGACGCGGCTGTCGGCCGCTACGAGATGAGCAACAACAACATGGTGGCGTTCGTCGTCGACCAGGGTCGGCTCTTCCGATCCAGCGACGGGCTGCCCGACGAGGAATTCGTTCCGCTCGGCAACGACACCTTTGCGTCGCTCGATCGGCCCGCGCAAATGACCCTCGCGCGCGACGCGTCCGCGACCGTCACAGGGTTCACGTGGACAGCGCGTGGTGTGACGAGGACCGTACCGCGCGTTGGACCATTGTTTTCCAAGCTGGTCTCGATGCCGGACGCCGATCCGTCATTGACGGCTCGCGCCGAGTCGGTCGTACGCGCACTTGGCAAAGGCGGTGATGCACTTGCTTCGGTTGCAGGGATTACGGAAAGTGCACGCCGAGACTTTGGTCGTCGTGCGTGGCCTCCCGCGGCCGACGTGCGCGGATTTTCGTTTATCGCAGATGAGAACGTCGCCGGACGCAACGTGGAGCGGCATGACGGACGCGTTGCGCGCATTCGCTACTACCGCATGACGACAGCCGAGGGAGAGCTGAAGCTCATGGTGCATTTCACGAGCGACGGTCTCGTGACGGATGTCGATGTGGTCGATGAGTAACATCGTGCGCCCGCTCATTTTTCTCGTGGGAATCGCGCCGCAGCTCATCGGCCAGGCTCCGTCCCGCCAAACGGAGTCCGACGCCTACACCCGGTACGAGCTCCTCGCGCCCGGCTCGGCAAAATTCCGCATCATCTACGAGGTCAGCGCCACGACGGCGGGCGCGACGTACTACTTCAATCCCATCCGGAAAGGCAGCATCGCCACGGACGAAAGCGTCGCCGATCGTGCGACCGGCAAAGCACTGGCGTTCGACGTCGTCGCTGCGGCGGCCGCACGTGCTGGTGGCGTGACTGTGTCGGACAGCACGCAGACGTACATCCGCGTGAAGCTCGCGCGCGCGGTTCCCTTCGAAGGCGGCGAAGCGCGCGTCCTCATTCGCAAAACGTACGAGGATGCCGCGAGCTATTTCATGAAGGGTGACACGCTGGTGTTCACGCGGCCGCTCGGGATCAAGCGCAACGCCGTCGTGCTGCCGGCAGGATACGAGCTCGTCGCATCGAGCTTTCCGGCGCAGGTGCTTCAGGAGCCGGACGGCCGCATCGGCATCAGCTTCTGGAACGCAACGCCCTCTGAGGCGGCGGTGACGCTGCGCGCCATGCCCGCCGCAATTTCCGGCGCATCCGCTTCGAGCCAGGCGCCTCGGCTCGAGGAGCGCGCGAGGCAGAACCGCGAGATCGTCTACTTCCTTCGCCAGCCCGAGACGAGCGCCTTCGACCTGTATCACGACTATACCGAGTCTCGCGCCGGAACGTCCACGTATCTGAACGTCGTGCGTGCTGGCAGCACCGTCGCCAACCCGCGAGCACGCAACCTCGACACCGGCCAGGAGCTCGAATCGCAAACGCTTCGCGGCGAAGCGATCACCGACGCCAAGCTCGACGTGAAAGACGTCACACCACAAACGGAAGTTGTCGTGTTCCGATTTGCTCCAGTGTCACCCGGTGGTTCGGTGCGGCTCCGTATGTCCGAGACCTATACCGACACCGCGCGATACAAGCTCGTGGGCGACGAGCTGGTGTGGGACAGAACCTTTGGCCGCCCAGCCAATGCCGTCGTGCTGCCGGCTGGCTGGCTGCTCACCAACAGCTCCATCCCGGCGACAGTCAGCACGCTCGCCGATGGCCGAGTGCGGCTCGACTTCATCAACCCCCGCCCGGACGAGATTGCGGTGTTGATTACCGCACGCCGCCGCGCCCGCTGAAGCGTTACACGCTCGGTGGTTATGTGGTTTTACGGTTCACGGTTCACGGTTCACGTTCTCTTACATGACCAGCTTCGGCTTCGGAACAAACACGACTGGCAGCTGCTCCTCCGCCAGTGCCTTGTTCAGCGCCGCCAGATCGCCATTCTCGATCTCTGACAATCTCCTCAACTGCTCACCAACCTTCGCCGAGAAGTCCGCGAACATCTCGCCGTGCTGTTTGGTTGGGCCGTAGTCGCCGGTTTGCACCTGCGCGTTCATCGTAATGAGGATGTTGTACAGCTTCACCGGCTGGTCCAGCGAGCATTGATCCACGTGGCAACCCACCTCGTACAGCTCGGCACGAATCACCTCGAGCTTTGCCCGCAGCGGCTTCACGGCATCGGCGATCTTCTTGGATGACGTCTGGTCCTTCGCCTGTTTCACGCGCTCGTCGAGCTGCGATTGAAAACTTTCAATCCGTTCGACGCCATTGCTCACGTCCGTAATTCGATCCCTCACCTTCGTCACCAGCTCGAACTGTCGTGCCATCTCCACCGCGGGCGTCGTGACACGAGGATCAGCCACGAGAGCAAACGACCGCGAGAGCGTGTCCTTCCCCGCGATGAGCCGCACGGAGTAGTCGCCCGGAACGGCCATGGGGCCATCCAGCGTGCCTTCGTCGACGAGCGTGTTCTTGAGTTGCTTCGCTCCCGAATAGCGCAGGTTCCACACGAACCGATTGGTGCCCGCGCGCGCCGACACCACGGAATCAGCTGGCTCGTACGCGATGCTGTCGCGCAGTGCTTCTCTGGCTCGCGCCCCAAGCGAGTCCGCCGCAGTCTTGGCCGAGTCCTTCGCGACGGCGCTCGAGTATGTGCGGATGACCGTGCCCCTGGCGTCACGGAACTCCAACTTCACATCGCTGTCGGGCGTCGTCTTCAGGAAGTAGTCGATCGTTGCGCCACCGCGTGGATTCTGTCCCGCGGTGAGGCTGCGGCCCCCGCCGCTCACCCATCGCACGGCGGGCGACGGCTGAAAGAGATACGCGGAGCGCCGCGACACGGAATCGCCGATCTGGCGCAGCATGGAGATGTCGTCGAGGGCCCAGAATGAACGGCCATGCGTTGCCGCGATGAGATCGTTGCCGTGGATCGCGAGATCGCGCACACTGGAGCGAGGGAGGTTGAGCTGGAGCGGCTCCCACGACGCACCATCATTGAACGAGACGTAGACACCCGTCTCGGTACCGGCGTACAGCAGCCCGCGCCGTACCGGATCCTCACGCACGCTTCGCACATACGCACCCACGGGAATCCCGCCGACGATGGCGCTCCATGTCTTCCCGTAGTCGGTCGTCTTCCAGATATACGGCCTGAAGTCGTCCTGTTGGTATCGGTTCGCAGCCACGTATGCCGTTCCCGCGTCGAATCGCGACGGCTCGATCACCGCCGTGCGCGTGAAGCGCCCGTACTGCCTCGGCGTCACGTTGTCCCAGCGCGTGCCGTTGTCCTGCGAGATGTGAATGAGACCATCGTCGCTTCCAGCCCACAACACGCCTTTCGTGACTGGCGATTCAGTGAATGCGTAGATGGTAGCGTACCACTCGGTGCCGGTCATGTCCCCGTGAATCGGACCGCCGGAGCGCACGAGCGTCGACGGATCATGCACCGTGAGATCGGGTGAGATCTTCGCCCAGCTCGCTCCTTCGTCGGTGGAACGGTGCACGAACTGCGAGGCCACGTAGAGTGTGCGCGGATCGTGTGGCGAGATGAAGACCGGGAATGTCCACTGAAAGCGATACGGCACGTCCGCCGCGGCCCAGCCGTCATAGTTCGCCATCCACACCGAGATGTCGCGCTCCTGTCGCGTCCTGCGATCCGAGCGACTCAGAAAGCCGGTGTAGCATCCCCCATACGTGACGTTCGGATCGCGCGGGTCCACCGCGATCGTCGCGTTCTCGCATCCGGCCACGGGGAAGTAGTCGCGCTCCCCAATCGCGCCGTCATCCGACCGGCTCGCGATCGACACGGTGCTGTTGTCTTGCTGCGCGCCAAGGATGCGATAGGGAAACTGATTGTCGGTCGTGACGTGGTAGAACTGCGCGGTCGGCTGATTGTAGATGCTCGACCAGGTATCGCCTCCATCGTACGAGATCGTTGCGCCACCGTCGTTGGCGTTGATGAGTCGCTTCGAATCCTTGGGATCGATCCACGTCATGTGCGTGTCTCCGTGCGGCACGCGCACTCGCGAAAAAGCCTTCCCGCAATCCACGGAGCGCCACACCTGAAGGTTCATCACGTAGACGGTATTCTCGTCGAGGGGATCGGCGGTGATCGCCGAGTAGTACCACGGCCTCACGGACCACTTCTGATCCCCGCTCGTGAGATGCCACGTGTCCCCTCCGTCGTCGGATCGGAAAATTCCGCCCGTGGAGTCCGGCGATTCGATGCTCGCATACACGCGCTGCGGGTTCGCCGGCGAGACCGCGACACCGATCTTTCCCAACGGCTTCTTGGGAATCCCCGGGTTGAAGGTGATTTCCTTCCAGCTGTCGCCGCCGTCGAGCGACTTCCACAGGCCACTCCGGCCGCCTCCGGCATTCATGCCCCACGGCGTCCGTTGAAACTTCCACATCGACGCAAAGATGATTCGTGGATTGCTCGGATCCATCGAGAGATCCATCGCGCCCGTGGAGTCATTGAGGAACAGCACCTTCTTCCACGTCCGTCCGCCGTCGATCGTGCGAAAGACGCCGCGCTCCGCATTG
>JANMAY010000212.1:0-4710 GCA_031360095.1 Gemmatimonadaceae bacterium | reverse complement strand
TGTGCGCTCGCAGCGCAGACAGTGCGCGGCTACGGATGGAACGACTGGAACGACGCACCGGCGACGCCGCTCGCGTCGGTCGCGAGCATTCGAGGTCGCGACATGGGCAACGCGCAGCTCGCACAGGCTGACGTGGATAGGCTCACGGAAGCACTCGCCTCCACCGACCCGTGTGTTCGCGAGCTCTCCGTGCGCATCCTCGGCGGACAGAAGGCGGAGAACGTCGCGGCCGTGTTCCTAACGCGACTGGGATCGCCGGACGCTTCGACGCGCGAAGTAGCGGCGTTCGGGCTTGGGTTGGTGCAGGCAAAAACGTCAATCGATCCGCTGATCAACACGCTGCGCGATGGCGCGCCAAGCGTGCGCGCAAACGCGGCGTGGGCGCTTGGCCGAATGGAAAGCGGTCGCGCGCTTGCGCCAATCGTCGGCCTCTTTCGCGACAACACCGAGATGGTGCGCTTGGCAGCGGTCGTCGCGGCAGGGCGGATCGATTCGTCGAGCAGTGTGGCGGCGATCACGCGGGTGCTCGGGAATGACGAATCGCCGGCAGTGCGTCGCGTTGCCGCGTGGGCACTCGGACAAAAGGAAGCGCGTGAGTCCGCCGACGCCCTCACACGCGTGCTCGCCAAGGAGAGCGACTCTCGTGTGCGCGAGATGGTCGCGTGGGCACTGGGCAACATGGAGAGCAGGAGCGCTACGGCGGCGCTCACGACTGCGCTGCGTCGCGATGCGGACGACAACGTGCGCGAAACGGCGGCGTGGGGGTTGGCGCAAATCGGCGAACGATCGTCGGTCGATGTGCTTGGTGCCGCGGCGGAGTCGGATCGCAGCGCCAAAGTGCGGGGAACCGCTGCGTGGGCGATTGGTCAGCTGCACGGCAACGGGGTCAAGGCGCCGAACGGATTGATTCGCATGCTCAAGGACGACAGCGACGACGCTCGCCTCAAGGCCGCGTGGGCGCTCGGTCAGATCGGCGACCCGTCCGCACTCGCACCAATTCGCGACGCGCTGAAGGCGGAGCAGAGCGCGCAGGTCCGGCGAGCGTTGATTCGTGCGGTGATCAAGTCGGGTGGGCGATCGGAGGAGACGTTGACGGAACTGCTCACCTCGAGCGACGCGTCGGTGCGCGAAGCAGCGGTGCGCGGGCTCGCCGGCAACAACTCCTTCAATCCGTGGCCATGGCCGTGGCCGCGTCCGCGCCCGTTCCCATGAGGCTGACGGTTCACGTCGCGGCGCTGCTGATGGTGCTGGCGGTGCCGCGCGTGTCGAGTGCTCAGGCGCCGAGGTTGGCGTTGACGAGCGTTCCTCGGTTGATCGATGCGGGCGAGTCGTACGAGCTGGGCGAGCGCCACTTCGCTGACGAGCGCTTCAAGGAGTCCATCGCGGCGTTCGAGCGGGCAATGCTGCTCGGCCGCGTGCCCGATGGGGCGTGGCAGGTCGCGCGTGGATATGCGAAGCTGGGCAACCGGAAGCAGGCGCTGCGATGGCTGTCACACGCACTTGCGGCGGGATATTCCGTCAGTGACGCGTCGTGGGACGATGCCGCGTTCGACTCCGTACGGGACGACGTGGAGTTCCGCGCGATGGAGCGCTATGGCGTGCGCGGCTTGAAGTCGCGCACTCGCACTCCGAGCTCGTCGTCGATCGCGTTCTTTATGTAGTCGATGTCGACGCGCGTCGGGAATCCGCGCATCGGGTCGTACACAGCATCGATCATCTCGGCGCGCCGAGCGATGGCCGCGTCGACGATGGCGAACACTCCGTCAATCGCGGGAAACTCGGCAATCCATCTGGCGTCGACCGGGGCGCCGGTGTCGGCGTAGCGCCTGCTTTCCACGAGTCCGGCTTTCACCTGGATGATCACCGGGCCGGTGATTTCACGCGGGCAGAAGCAGAGGCGCTCCATCGTGAACTCGTACGCCGTGGGCTCGGCACTGCGCCAGCGTGCGCGGGCGTCGTCCAGATCCGATGATGGATCCGTAAAGGCGCTGCAGGACGCGAGCAGCGCGCAGAGAAGGAGTGGTGAGTGCTTCATCATTGTGCTCAACCTACGGGGGGCGGGCGGCGTCACAACTCCTATCGGCATCATCCTATTGTTTGACTTGGATCACGGAGCGTTTGACTCGAATCGCGAAAAACACTAATTCACAAGCAACAGAGCAAAACCATCGTACCCCTTTGCGCCCACGGTTTGAACCGCCGTTCCGCTCACACGCGGCTCCTTCTTAACCATCTCGGTGAAGCGGCGGACTCCCTGAATGTCCGGATCCGAGCTCTCTGCCTCGATGACCGCGCCGTTGCGCACCACATTGTCGACGATGATGACGGTGCCAGGGCGAGAGAGCTCGAGCGCGCGAGAGAAATATTCCGGAATGCTCTTCTTGTCCGCGTCGATGAAGATGAAGTCGAAGGGACCACCTCCCTCTTTCACGAGCTGAGCGAGCGAGTCTGCGGCTGCCCCGAGCCGCACCTCCACGACCTTCGCGAGGCCAGCGCGGGCGATGTTCGCCGTCGCGACTTGCGCGTGCTTGGGGTCGAGCTCGAGCGTGACGAGTCGTCCGTCGGGCGGAAGCGCACGCGCCAACCAGATCGTGCTGAAGCCGCCCAGGGTTCCGACCTCGAGGATGGAGCGCGACTGATGCATGCGTGCGAGGAGATGCAGCAACTTGCCCTGCACCTCGGAGACGGCGATGGGCGGAAGGCCCGCCGCCACGGTTGCCTCGGACGCCGCCGCGAGATCGGCGTCCGAGGGGATGAGGGCATCGCTGAAGTACCGGTCGACCTGGGCCCAAAGTTCCTTGCTCATGATGACGCGATCAATTGGCGGCGAAGCAGTAGAACAGACCTGCGCCTCCGGTGGACACGAGATTCGCCTGTCCGCAGCCGCGCGACGGATGCGCGGAATTCCACGACGAGTTGCCGCCGCCCGTGCGATCGTGATGGCCGACCATCGCGCTGCCCGTCGCGGCATTGCTCGTCCAGTTGCTGCAGTTCCAGTCGGCGGTGCCGGGAACTGCGCGACCGAACGAATCGGAGCCGGTGAGGATGTCGTGCACGTTTGGTGTGTCACCAGCGCCGCTGACAATTCCCGCCTTTTCAGTGAGGGAATTGTTCTTGTTCATCTGGCTGCGATCGCGAACGATGTCCCCATGGAGATCGGCCACCGTGTTTGCCATGAGGGCGCCCTTTGCGTTGTGCCAGGGCCCGGTGCCGATGCGATCGCGCGCATGGATTGGCGTGCCGTTCTCGGCGGTGCCGCTCAAGTAGGCGCGCCACACGCGGCCCGTGGGAAGCTGGGCGCCGGTGGCATCGGCAAGAGCCGCGCAGTGCGCGTCGGCACCGGCGAGTCCGCCGAGGTTGGCGCCGTCTCCTTTGCCGACGCTGGTGACGAAGTACGTCATGGGCGCGGGGGGGCGAACAGGCTGGGCGGTAGCCGGCGCAGGGTTCTGTGCGTGGGCCGTGATCGATACTGCTGATGCAACGGCGAGGACGAGTGCACTGTGTGCGGTTCGCATCTGGCTCTCCTGGTGGACGACGTAAGTTGCGAAAGTGGAGCAAACGTAGCGTTACGGGGAGGCAACGGGCAGCCTCGACGCCGCGTATTCCCAGAGCGAAGTTGGAGATCGCACCCCACCATCCAGAGATAACGTTCATGCCATCGAACCGATCCGTCGGCATCAGTGGGGCGCTGGTCGCGCTGCTCACCGCCGGAAACGCATGCAGCGGACCTGTGACCCAGACGACGTCCGCGCCTGTGCCCGTGCCCTCGCGGTCATCGTCTCCGGCGCCGATGCTGTCGCTGAGAGATTCCGCGACAGATCCCGCTCATATTCTCGCCCGCCGGCTCGATCTGGACCGTTACAAGGCGACCATCAAGGGGCTGACGCAGTTTGGCGACCGCCGGCAGGGAACCGATCGCAACGCGCGAGCAGTGGATTGGATCGAGGCGCAGCTCAAGAGTTACGGATGTACGAACACCGAGCGCATCCGATATACGTACAATCCGCCCTCGCCCGACAGCCTTCGACGTCTGGCGGCGGCTCGTGCCGCAGCCGGCGGTGCTGCCGCTGCGGGCGCGGGTGGCGGTGGTATCGCTGCGCAAGGTGGCGGACGTCTTCGCGGCGTTCGTACGCGCACCAGCGTCGTCACCGATTCACTCGCACAGCCGGACCTCAGGCTGCGCGCGCTCAATTCGCAGCCCACGACACCCGGCATTCGCGAGGAAGTGTTTTGCACGAAGGTGGGGAGCACGCGTCCCGACGAGATGTACATCGTCGGTGGGCACATGGACGGTCACGGCTGGGGCGAAGCCGCGAACGACGACGGCTCCGGGACCGCGCTCGTGATGGAGCTCGCACGAATCTTCAGCATGCCCGATGTGAAGACCGAACGATCGATCCGATTCGCGCTCTGGAACAACGAGGAGACGGGACTCGACGGCGCGCGCGCGTACGTGGACCAACGGCATGCGCTCCAGGGCAGGGAGGATCCCGCCGGCTCCGGCAGATATCCCGAGCCCAAATGGCTCGGCATGATCCAGCACGACATGATGATGTTCGATCACGGCATGCCGCGCGCAGACAGCAGCATAAGCAAGGAGCAGCGCCCCGAAGCGGATGTGAACATCGAATTCCAATCGACCGCGAAGACGGCGGCCGAGGCGCAGACGCTCGCCTGGTTCCTCCATCGCGCGAACGAGAAGTACGCGAC
>JANMAY010000164.1:0-1642 GCA_031360095.1 Gemmatimonadaceae bacterium | reverse complement strand
GCGTCAGCGTGCCACGCACGCCGGCCGCCACGTAGAGCACGAGGATGGCGCGTACGCGTGGATCATCGAGCCCGGCGTAGACACCGAACAGTTCACCCAGCCGGGCTCGCAGTCCCGTCTCTTCGAACAGCTCGCGCGTCGCGCATTGCCTGGGCGTTTCGCCGTACTCCATGAACCCCGCGGGGAGGCACCATGTGCCCACGCGCGGCGCGTACTTGCGCTTCACCAGCAGTACCTCGCCGCCCTGGTGGACGATCACGCCCGCGGCGGGAGCGGGGTTGCGATAGTGGATGTAGCCGCACGCGGGGCAGGTGGGGCGGCTCTTGCCCAAATCGTCACGCGGCACGATCGGCGTGGCGCACAGCGGGCAGAATCGGACGCGGCTACGGTCGGTCATGAGTAGCGCGAACACTACGGGGGGAGCGCCGCGCGGCGCAACGAATTCGCCCAGGCGCGGTAGCCACCCGGGCGTTTCGTTTTCGGTCCTTCGAGGCTCGAAGGAGCGCCGCGCTGCACCTTCCATCCAGTACATCGCCCCTAGCTGACACCATTACGGTGCGGATGGGTTCGGATCGGCGCTCCTCCGCAGCCCCGAGACTGCGGACTCCGGTTTACCGGTGGTTCGACTTGAGCTCCTCGCGGAGCTGGTCCAGCTGTTCCCTCAGTTGCTGCATTTCTTCGCGGAGCTGGTCCGTGCCCTCGCGATCGGCCGACATTCCGCGGCGCTCCGTGCCGTCCTCGTCGCCCTGGATGACGATCCGCTTCACACGGCGCTGGCCGTCCGGGCTCTGCCACTCGAACGTCTTGTTGTTGCCCTTCGACTTCCAGTTCATGCCGCCCGGGCCACTGCGGAAGCGCATCGCCTGCGGCGCATCCCCGAGCTCGGCGTTCACCGTCTGCTTTGCGCCGTGGCGCAGCAGCGTGATCGAGACCGACTTGTCGCTCGAACGCACGGCTTCGGTGAGTTCGCCAGCGTCTTGGACCTGCTTGCTGTCGACACGCTGGATCACGTCGCCGGCGCGAATGCCCGCCTTCTGCGCGGGGGAACCATCGACGACGTCGAGCACCAGGGCGCCCTTGGCATCGCGCGAACCGAAGTACGTCGCGAGGTCAGGGTTCAGGCTCTCGATGCGCACGCCCAGTCGGGCGCGGCCCATCATGCCGTTGCCGAGCATGTCCGGCAGGCGGCTCAAGATGTCGTTGTCGTCGCCCTCGCTATCGTTGTCGCTGTCGCCGTCGTGGTCCATGAACACGCGCGGCGCGCCGTGAGTTCCGGGCGCATCCGGGGTCTGGATCTCGAAGTGGCGCATGCCGCCCATGCCCTTCATTCCCTTCATGCCGTGCATACCCTGCATGCCCTGCATCCCGCTCATGCCCTTCATCCCACTCATCCCGCGCATACCCGGCATGGGGGTATCCTCATCGGAATCGCCGCCCTCGGGCCGCGAGGCGAGCTTGGCGCGCAGCGACTTCTTCGCACCGTCGCGCACCACCAGGATGTCGATCGAGGCGTCTTCGCTGGCTGACCCCACCGCTTCGACGAGGTCGCCGGGCGAGCCGACGTCCTCGCCACCCACACCGACGATCACGTCGCCACGCTCGACGCCCGCGCGGTCGGCCGGGCTGTCGGGAACCACGCGGG
>JANMAY010000143.1:0-2503 GCA_031360095.1 Gemmatimonadaceae bacterium | reverse complement strand
CGCCCTCGCGCACTTCGAGGTGAACCGTGAGCACGCCGTCGCGAAGGGTGCCCGCACTGGCGCGATTGTCATTCGTCGCGATTCGCTCGACGGCTGCCGGTGCGACCGGCGCACGCGGCGTCGAGGAGACGAGCAGAACGGCTGACGCCGCAAGACTAGACAGACGCATGGACCCTCTACCAAAGCGAGACTGGGTGAGTATAGGATGAAACGGCGCGCGCGGCGAGGATTCAGAAGGTGCAGGTCCATCGACTCGCGCTGCGTTGATCGCTCGGATGACAGCGTTAGGGGTAGATCTTTTCGCCCTTCGACAACATTTCGACGAACTGCGCTAGTCGCTTCGCGCGCGTCTCAGGCTTCTTCGCGCCGTGAAGCCGGAATAGGATGGCGTATCGATTTTGACTGCTCAGCGTGTCGAAGAATTTCTTCAGGCGCGGGGTCTTGTCGAACGCCGCTTGCAGGTCCAGCGGCACCGTGATGTTCTTCGGCGAGTCATACGCGGCATCCCACCGTCCGTCGGCTTTGGCGCGCTCGATCTCCGCTAGCCCGCCAGCCTGCATCTCGCCACTCGCGATCAACGCCTCGACCTTGTCCCGATTGCGCTTCGACCACGGGCTGCGCTTTCGGCGCGGCGTGAAGCGCTGGATGAAGTATGCGTCGCCGTCACTCTTTCTCAACCCGTCGATCCATCCGTAACACAGCGCAGCATCCAGCGCGTCGTCGTACGTGACCGTTGGGATGCCCGACGCTTTCTTCGCGAACCGGAGCCACAACCCATCGGAGACCGCGCCGTTTTTCGCGAGCCACTTGACCCATGCCTTCTTGGTGGCGAAGGGCAGCACGGGCTGCTCGCTTGCCTCTTTCGCTTTTGGCTTCATTGGTTGAACCTCTCAGCGAACGGACGAAAGCACAATGCGCGAGGAGTTGCCGCATTCAGGCGGAAAGACTAGCCTCCACGTCGTGACCCTTCCAACGAATGCAATGCAGAATTCGCAGTACCGAGCGGTCGTCGTAGGAGCGAGCGGTGCCGTGGGCACCGCTCTCGTGCGCGAGTTGCTCGCTTCCCCGCAGTGCGTGGGCGTCTCCGCGCTCGTGCGCCGTGAGGTTCCCGCACTCATGGTACTGCCGAGCGCACGTGGCAAGCTCGTGCTGAACCTGATCGACTTGCGACGACTCGAGTCCGAAACGCGCGCCGCGTTGTCGTTCGCGCAGACCCACACAGTGGCCTTCTGCACCATGGGCGTCGGACAGCCGCGCAAGGTATCGGCGGAGGAGCACCGGCTCGTCGACGTCGAGTACACAGCAGCGTTCGCCCGCGCGTGTCGCGCATCTGGGGTGGAGCATTTTTCCCTGCTCAGCGCGGTTGGCGCGAACGTACTCTCCCGGTCGCGGTACATCCGCGTCAAGGGAGATGCCGAGGCGGCGGTAACCGACGTCGGGTTCGCGCGTACGAGTCTGTTCCGGCCGAGTGTGCTCGTTACGCCCGACATTCGGTACGGCCTTCAGGATCGCATCACGCAGTGGCTGACGCCGCGGGTCTCGCGATTCCTGCCGTCGCGGTTCCACGAGATTCACGTCGATGCGCTCGGCCGTGCGATGCGCATCAACGCCGAGCGCGCGCCAACAGCGGCGGTCGAGATTCTGGAGTACGACAGTTTCGTGCGGCTGCTGGAGAGCGACGCGGCACCTACAGGGCGCTGAACGTCAGGCGCACCTTTACTGTATCTCCGTGAACCTTGCCCTGGCGCGCCGCTTTGGGCACGGCGAGCAACGTACGCACTCCCTTGTCCCGCCACACACTCGTGCTCCACGCGTAGCCATCGACTGTCGCGCGCACCGGCGTGCGACCCCAGCCGCGTGTCACCTGCGGGGCGAGCCGTTCAGGGACGGCGACGAACGTCCAGCCACCTTTGCCAGGATATGTGAACAGCTTCGCGGCGAATGTTCCGCCATATTGGAGTGCCATGCTCGCTACTTAGTGAACAGGAAACCTTTTGTGTAGTGTGCCCTCCGTGAACACGAAGGAAGCTGACTGGCTGTGGGGGTGGGACACGACCCCCGGCATCGTGTCCATCCACGCCGAGCCGGATGGCCGAGCATTCGTTTGGCGCCGTATCGCGGCAACCGATGCACTCGTGCGCGAAGAGGAGCGATTCCGCCCGTGGCTTCTTCTCGACCGGCTCGACGACCTGCAACATCTCGGTTCCGGCTTTGGACGCAATACTGAGGCGTCAGCTGCCATTCGCTATCGCGAGCTGGACGGACCCGGAGCGCTCCGCTTTCTCGTCAGCGCCGACGACGGACGCGCCCTGACATCGGCCGTGCTGCTCGGCGCAGCGCAGCGCATCGGCAAGCGCGTGACGTTCCTCGGCGATCTGCCGAGGCAGAGCATTCTGTGCCTGACCGCCGAGGAGCAGTATCTCGTGGCGACCGGTCGGACGTACTTTCGCGATCTCGCCTTCGACCAATTGCATCGCCTCCAGTTCGATCTCGAGACGACCGG
>JANMAY010000138.1:0-6692 GCA_031360095.1 Gemmatimonadaceae bacterium | reverse complement strand
CCGCCCGTGATGCTCGACGTCAGCGCTCCCGCGTCGCGCACGACGAGCAGATCGCGGAACGCGTACGAGCTGACCGACGTCAGGTTTACTTTGCCCAGATCGTAGTGCGCATTGATGTCGCCGAGCACGAAGTCATCGGAGTACGGCTCCTGGATCTGTGTGAATTGGCGACGTGCGCCGAGCGTCACCTTGGGACGCGACGTCGTGTAGGGGTTGCCGAGAATGTTGAACGTGTCGATGCGGTTCCAGCCGTTTGCGCGCAGGTTCTGATAGACCAGTCGCGGCGTGATGCTGAGCTGTGCAGTCGGCGCGAAGCGAACGGCGGCGCGCACCCCGGTGCGGGCGCCGGTGTTGACGTTCTTGTTGATGCTGAGGTTCGGCTGCACGGCGTCCATGTAGCCGGGTAGTTGATTGTGGTAGACCGCGATGCGTCCCGCGGCGTTCTCCCCCATCGGCAAGTTGGCGCCCAGCTTGACTGTGGCGCCGATGCTGCCGCCGTCGACGCCGTTGCCGCCGACCTCGCCGAAGACGCTGCGGACGCCGAGCTCCGGCTGGTTCGTGATGTAGCGAACGGTTCCGGAGACTGATCCTGATCCGAAGAGCGTTCCTTGCGGACCGCGCAGCACTTCGACGCGCGAGAGGTCGAACAGGTCGAGGTCGGGTGTGAACAGCGAGAGCGAGATGGGTGCGTCGTCGAGATAGGCGCCGACCTGTTCCTTCACGCCAGGTTGGTCGCGCGCGATCTGCCCCGCGGACGCACCGCGAATGGCGACCTGATTCTGACCCGGTCCGAGATTCTGCACCGACAACCCCGCGACATTGTTCGCGACATCCTCGAGCGTCTCGGCGCCGCGGTTGCGCAATACACTGGCGGTGGGTGCGGCGATGGAGAACGGCACGTCGCTCAGCTCCTGTTCGCGGAGCGTAGCGGTGACGACGACCGCTTGCAGTGGGAGCGGATCGAGCGAGAGGTCGACGGTGACGTCACCGTCGACCTGCACCAATTGCTTGGTGGTCCTCCGATGTCCGAAGAGCCCTACCGAGATGGTGTAGACGCCGGGTGCGAGGCCGGAGATCGCGTATGCGCCGAGGTCGTTCGTGGTGGCGCTCCGAGAGAATCCGGTGCTGGGGTTGGCAGCGGTAACTCTCGCGTTTCCGAGCGGCGTACCGACGGCGCTGCGCACGGTGCCGGTGATGCGACCGCTGGGGGTTTGTGCGTGGGCGGCGACGGAGAATGTTACGGCGGCCAGCATGAGGTACGCCAAACTGCGGCTGCGAAGACGGAGCATGGAACCTCCTCTTGGGGTGCGCGCTAGTCGACTGGACGCCTTGTTCTATGGTTTGCGGGGTGGGTTGTCAATGCTCGTGGCGGGAAGGGGATGCCAGTCACCGCGCCCATTGCACATCAAGAGACCAAGGGGTCAGAGTCGTTCCGCCCATCGCGTCACGCAGTGACCGCGGGCGGCGGCCAATCCGCTTGCAGTATGCGGCCTCGCCCCTCGGTCTTCCCCCGATACATCAGCGCGTCCGCTTCCCGCACTGCATGATCGACATCTTCCGGGGGTTCGGTGAACGTCACCGCACCGATCGTCGCTTTCACCGCCCACCGATCGCCAATTCCCCCTGTGATTGCCGCTGCAATTCGATCGAGACCAATGCGCGCCTGCGCCGAATTCGTGTCCGGCATCAGAATGCCGAATTCGTCGCCGCCCAGCCGCGCGGCCACATCTGTAGAGCGCGAGCTCTGCACGATATGCTGCGCGACTGTCTGCAACAGGGCGTCGCCTTCCGAGTGTCCGAACTTGTCGTTCACGCGCTTGAATTCATCGAGATCGATGTAGGCGACGGTGAATACTCGCTTGCTCCGGCGGCACAGCGCAATCGCACGCTGCGCATGCTCCTGGAACACGCGCATGTTGGCGATCCTCGTGAGCGAGTCCTCACGCGCAAGGCTTCGCTGTACCGCATGCGCTCGGCGTAAATGATCGACGAGCTCGTTCACGATCAGGAAGAAGCCGAGCCGCACGGCGCTGTTCCAGTACGGAATCCACGCGGCGGAGTAGCCGCGCCCGGTGGCGACTTCGACGTATCCCCACGTGGCGGCGCTCACCAACGAGAGGACGAACCCGGCGCGGCGCGAGATGAACGCCACCGCGAACGTTACCGGAAAGAGATAAAAGATCGCGAAGCTGATCTCGTTTCCCGTCGCGATGTCGAGCAGCGCCACCAACACGAGGAGGATGGCGCTGAGGGCGAGCCGCACTGCCACCGAGGTCGCGAGCACCCTCTGCGTCAGCGCGGAGATGAGGTGCCCGGCAGAAAGTGGCGCGCGGCTTCTGGAGTCTCTCAAGTCGCCTTAGGCTGCATGTCGCAACTCACTGGGCAAACGAGTGGCGATTCGTCAAGAATGTTTCGCATCTACTGCTCCGCGCTGACGCAAAAGGGTGATCGTTTGTCTCTCCGGCGGGCTGCCAAACAGTAGCGCATATTCCAACGCCGTGCACTCCACGATCTCACCCGGCCGCTCGTAGTGCCCCGGAACTTTCGCCCGCACTGTGAGATCGGCACCACGTTCGAGCAATAGCTGTGTTACTGGCAAGCCGCCGTCGTCGAACTGTGTGACGGAATGGAACAGCGCAGTTTGCCCACCGACGCCGGCATCATCGACTGTCGTGCGCGCATTGACGTCCGCTCCCCGGTCGAGGAGCAAAGCGACGCCGGCGAGACTGTTGTATTCCGCCGCCACGTGAAGAAGCGTCGCGCCCCGAAGTGTGAGGAGCCGCCCCCCGGTCGTGCCGAAATCGAGTTCGGCGAAGCGCTTGCTGACGAGTGTCGGCTCGTCATCGAGCAGTGCGGCGAGGTTGTCGAGTCGGCCGCGGAGCAGGTCTAACACGGGCGGCATGTTGTATTTGGTCGTGCCACCAGCCGCGAGAAGTATACCGATGCACGCGCTCAACCGTTCTGCCGACCGCACATACGAGCCGATGACATAGTCGAGCGCCGTGCCGGAATGTGAATGGCCGCTGGTCTCGTTCCAATTGTTGCGGGGATCAGGGTCTGCGCCATGGTCGAGAAGCCACTCGAGCGCCGCCGGATCCAACGACTCGCACGGCGCGAAGATGATCGGGAAGTGACCGTGCCACAGGGCATTCACATCCGCGCCGTGCCGCACGAGCAGCTCCATCATCGGGATACGGTATCCATTGAGCGCGGCGCGCATCAACGGTCCGTCGCCGCCCTGATGCACGTCCGAGCCGTGCGCGATCATCCATTCCGCCATCGCCAGCCGTTCCGCACTTGGCGACTCCCACGGAACCCGGCACTCGGCAACCCATGTGAGCGGCCCATCTTTACCGTAGCCGAGTGGCGCGGTGTGCAGCGTCGGGTTGCGAGTCATCATGCTCTTGACGCGTTCGACGTCGTTGGCATCGATGGCCAGCTTGAGCTGCCCGACTTCCTCGAAGCTGTCGACGCGCGCCTTGAGTTTCGGCCAGCTTGCGAATCCGTAGAGTCGCGCAACTTGGAACTGCGCGTCGGCGATGGTAGGGGCCGTACCAGACCTGACCAGGTCTTTGGCTTGGTCCTTCAGGTGGCGGAGATTGGGGCGGTCGGGCAGCGCGCGCGGCGCACCTGCTTCGTCGATCGACATGGCGACCTCCTTTCATGAAGCGCCCGTCGTCCGCACATCGGGCTGAAAGAAGGTGGCGATCTCTCATTCACTACGGGTGGGCTTCTGCCCTTTCCGCGGACCGGATGCGTCCCCTACGCAACGGCAAGTCTAGCATTGCCGTGGCGATAAGCCTAGTGCGTCGTGGACGAGAGACCGCGTGCTCGCCGAACGGTGACCGCGTCGCGTGTTACTGGGTTCGGCACCTGAAGTTTGTGCGATCAAAGAGCGGAACGAACGCGCGGCCGTTCGCCGACAGGTCGGTATGCGAAGCAATGGACGGCAGCGCATCCGGTGCATTTCTCTGCTCGAGCTAGGCAGGCAAGTCAACCGGCGTCACGGGAATACCAAGGGCGCGAGCGCTGTCGCGGATGCGCGCGTCGAACGAAAGCAGCCACACGTCGCCGAGGGCCTCTCGGAAGATCAGCGCGGTCGCGAGGTGCAGCGCGTCGAGCGTGCGAATCGGCTCCGACGGGAACGCTGCGCGTGCCCGCGCCATCACGCGCTCGGACAGGTCATGCACATCCCACGACGACTCGGCCACGTCGAGCAAGCGCAGCGCCGCCAACTCGTCAGCGACACTCACCCGTCCGAGCGCGCGTGCTCGCGCGAGCCCTCGGCTGCACTCGACGGCGGTGAGCGATGACGTCACGACGCTGTCCGCGCCCTCGAGCTCCTTGAGGGCAGCGATCTCTGACGGTTCGCCGAGCAGCCAGGCCAGGATCGCGCTCGACTCTGCGTAGACGATCACCCCTCGCCGCGGTCCGCACTGAGCATTTCGAGGGCGAGCCCGCTGCGCGCCTTGATTGGCGAACGTTGGTACGCCGGTGCGGCAGTCTCAGCGATGCGGAGATGTCCCTCGGCGGCAAGGCGTGCGCGGGCGCGCTGTGCGGGAGAGTCATTCCACTGCGAGGTGTCGGGCAGCCGCAGCTCGGCGACGACGCGACCGCGATCAGTCACCAGGATGTGATCGCCGCGCTGGACGTCGCGCAAGATGCTGCTCAGGCGAGCCTTCAGCTCGCGGATTCCGATAGTGCGCACATCCAATTGTAGTCTCACGTGACTACATCGTCAAGACCTGTCAGTCACAACCTGGTGAACCCGAGCAGGTCGCAGGCCCGCATCTCGTTCGGCCCAAGAAACTGTCTTGGACGGGGAGGCGCCGTATTCCACGGGTCGCGGATCCGTCGCACAACGAGCTGACCGGTGAGCGGCTTTCCCGCACCGATGCGGCGCGGATGCCGAACCACCACCGACGCGCCGACGAGCGCGATGCATCGCGCGTAGTGCTGCACCCCTGGTGCGTCCTCCGTCAGACAGTTCGTCTTGATCGCACCGAGCAGAAGGCGCGCATCGGTGGTGGAATCACCGACGAGTGTGATGTCGTACACACCGCGAGCGATGTGCCAGGAACGGATTTCACCCGGCACGAGACGAAGGGGCGCAACGACGAATTGCTGGTACGGCTCGAGCGCGTTCGACGAGTCCTTCTGCGTTTCGACGATGATGTCGAGCGATGCAACACAGTCGCCGAGCTGCACGTCGACCGTGGTCTCGCCCGCTATTTTCGGAAATACGCGCAATCCCTTCAGGGATACGATACTGCTGTCCTGCACCACCGCGCTCCCTGCTACGAGCGTTACCGGTTTGTCGTCCTCATCCGTCGCAGTAAGCACGATGTTCTTCGGCAGCCCACCGACGACCAGCAGTCCGTCTAGATACAAGCGCACGGCGCGGATCGGCCGGCACAACAGATGGATGTTAGTCGACACTGCGCCGAGCGACGCGCGCAGCTCAGCGTCGCCTTGGCGCGCGCATTTGACGATTCCGTCCTGCGAGATGCGCACCGTGTCACCCGCCACCCATCTGTATTGAACACCTTTCGCAGGCAGCGCACCGCCGCGCGCATCGAACACCTGCGCCGTGAGACGCGCGGCATTTCGGGTGTTCACAACGACGGTGTCGGATGATCCGACTTCAATGCGCGCGGGCTCGCGCTTGCACGACGTCAGCGCGAGGATCGTGACGGGCAGCGCAGCAACAGCGGTTCGGAGTATGTGCGAGAGCATGGCGACGGAGAATCTAGCTCAGTAGATGCGTGGATCCTGCGCGGCGGTGAGCAGTGCGACCGCCATCTCGTTCAGCGGCGTCGCGATGCCGTGCTTCCGCCCGAATCGCACGATCGCGCCGTTGCGTGCATCGATCTCCATCGGTCGACCGGCCCGCCGATCGGCAAGCAGCGAGTTCACTCCATCCGGCGGCGCCTGTCGTGCGTCTTCGACAACCGCCTCGACGATCGCATCCTCGAGCTGCGCTCCCTCGCCGCGCCCGACCGCGATGCACTCGCGCACCATCGCACGCGTGAGCTCCGGAATCGTGTCGACTTGAATGACCCCTGTCGGCTTCATTAGGATTGCCGAGATGGCGCCCGGCGCGTTGATGCAGAGCTTGGCCCACGCGCGGGTGGTGAAGTCACCCGTGGACACGCTGAAGTTCGTGCGATCGAAGAGCGGGACGAATGCGCGGCCGTTCGCTGAGTCGGGGACGACGATCCACGACGCTCCGCGCTGACGCATCCGCCCGGGCGCGACGCGCTCCGCGGGACAGTCGATGACCGCCGGCACGATCCGCTCGACGGGGACGTACGGAGCGAAGCGCTCCACGTGCTCAACGCCGTTCTGGAGGACGACGACGCGCGTCTCCGCGTGCCGAAGGTGTGGAAACCACTGCGCGGTAGCCGCGGCGTCGTACGCTTTGGTCGCGACGAGAATCCAATCGACCGGCGACGCCTGCGATGGATCCGTCAGCACACGCGGTGTGGCGGTGATGTTGCCCGTCGGCGTCTCCACCTCGAGGCGGTCGAACGGCGTGCGTGCGCAGACCGTCACGTCGTTGGTGATGTCCTGCGTTAGCCATGCGGCGAGGATGCCGCCGATCGCACCAGGTCCGACCACAGCTATTGAAATCATGGCGCGAACCTAAGGAAGCACGGCCACCCGCGCCAAGTGTGCGGCCAGGAACGAGT
>JANMAY010000081.1:0-4385 GCA_031360095.1 Gemmatimonadaceae bacterium | reverse complement strand
GCGAATTTCGTTCAGCACCTCGCGCAGCAGCTCACGACGTGGGAGATCACCTCGTTTCTGCTCGGGGAGTACGCCGAGCGGGAACGGCAAGACCCCGTGTTCACCGTGGCCGACAGCATTCTGTGGCTGTCGGACGATGTCGATCGCAATTCGGCGGTTCGCAAGCTGCGTGCGGTCAAGGTGCGCGGCCGCGCGCCGATGCCCGGGCTCCACACGTTCCGTATCACCCGCGCCGGCATGCAAGTGTTCCCACGCATTCCGGAGCAGCACCGCGAGCGCGTTTTGCGCTCCACGCGGCGGCTGAGCAGTGGAGTTCCTGGTCTGGATGAGATGATGGGGGGCGGCATCCCGGAAGGGGACGTCGTGATGCTCACGGGACCGGCCGGCAGCGGCAAGACGACGTTCGCGACGCAGTTCGTGTCGCAGGGGCTCGAGGAGAATGAGAACTGTGTCGTCGCGGTGTTCGAGGAATTTCCCGAGGCGTATCTCGCACGCGCGAAAACGGGGCCGATCGATTTCACGAAGATGATCGAGGCGGATCGTCTTGCCGTGATCTACCTGCGTCCTCTGGACCTCTCCGTCGACGAGATGTTATCGGAGATCCTCGCATCGGTGAAGCGCATCGGTGCGACGCGCGTGGTCATCGATTCACTGTCCGGATTCGAGATCGCGCTCGCTCCCACGTTTCGCGTGGATTTCCGGGAATCGCTGTATCGGCTGGTGGGGGCGCTCACGGCGGAGGGGGTCACCGTGCTCATGACCGCGGAGGTCATTGAAGCGTTTCCCGAGGTGCGATTCACGAACGAACGCGTGTCATTTGTGACGGACAACATCATCGTGCAACGGTACGTCGAGATCGAGGGTCATCTCAGGACGGTGCTCGCCGTGGTCAAGATGCGGGGCAGCGAGCACGCGACGGATTTCAGGATTTACAATCTCACGGCGAACGGTGCCGTCATGGGCGAGTCGCTCGTTGCGTATCACGGGATCACAACCGGCGTTCCAACGCTCGCTCGCGCATCGGCGGGCGGCAATTGATGGAAGTGGACGGCCTCGAAGATCCGATTATTCGAGCTTCGGTGGGCAGACATCTCGCATTCGCCCCGGTCGCGTTCGCCGTGACCGAGGGACCGACGCATGTGCTGGTGTACGCCAACGAGATTTTCCGCCGATTGCAGTGGGCAGGAAAGATCCGCATTGGCGACGCGACGACGCGCGAGTCGCGATCTGCCTGTGACCTTGCGCCGCTGCTCGACAAGGTGTTTGTCAGCGCGAACACCGAACGCGACGTACTCCTCCCGCCGGCAAACGAGGGCGCCGCGTCCTGGAGCTGCACCATATGGCCTGTGAGCGGCTCTGAGGACACTCCCGACAAGCTCGTCATCGAGGTTCGCGACGTCGAGCTCATCGAAAGTATCAAGGATCGCCAGCGGATCATTGCCGAGCGGCTCCTGCTCGGTGCGCTGCGCGAACAGGATGCCGCGCGCTCCGCCTTGGAGGCGACCGATCGCGCGCAATACCTCGCCAGGGCGAGCCGCGAGCTCACCATGTCCCTCGACGAAGACGCGACGCGAGACACGGTTCGGCGCCTCGCGCTTCCACGGCCGGGCACATGGTGTGTCGTCGATGTGCTGGAGTCGAACGGCGCCATACACCGGCTTGCGGTGGTGCACCCGGATCCGGCCAAAGTGGAATTGATCCGCCGGCTCGAGGAACAGTGGCCATTCACACAAAGCGAGGTGATGGGCGCCAGGAGCCTGCTGCAATCCGATCCGCCGACTGTCATCACCTACAACTCTGCCGAGGTGCTGTCGCTCGCTTCGCACGGGGAAGAGGACCTGCGGCTCCTACGCGAGATCGGCTACGGTGCGATGCTCGTGGTGCCGCTCATCGTGCGCGCGCGGGTGCAGGGTGCAATCACGTTCATCAGTGCCGAGGGAGATGCTCCGTTCTCGACGGAGGAGATCGCGCTGGCGGTCGACCTTGCCGGCCGATGTGCGATGGCGCTCGACAACGCGCGGCTCTATCGCGAAGCGGACGCGCTGCGCCTCGTTGCGGAGTTGGCGAACAAATCGAAGGCGGAATTCCTCGGGAGCATGAGCCACGAGCTGCGAACGCCACTCAACGCCATTGGTGGGTTCACCGAATTGATCGACATGGGACTTCACGGGCCCGTGAGCGAGCAACAACATGTCGCGCTTGCACGCATCAAGGCAAACCAGCAGCATCTCCTCACGATGATCACGGAGATTCTCAACTTCGTCCGTGTCGAGAGCGGTCGCATGGAGTACCACCTCGGCGAGGTGTCCATGGCGACGGCGCTCACTGATGTCGACGCTATGCTCTGCGGGGCGATCGAGGCAAAGGGGATGGGCCTTTCTACGGCCTCGTGCGAGAGCACGCTCATGGCGTGGGCCGATCCCGATCGCGTGCGTCAGATTCTCGTGAACCTCGTGATGAACGCAGTGAAGTACACGCCGCGCGGTGGCGACAACATCACGGTCGCCTGTGAAGTGGTGGGAGACACGGTGCTCACACACGTTGCGGACGCCGGAGTGGGCATTGCCGCTGACAAGCTGGAGTCAATCTTCGAGCCGTTCGTTCAGCTCTCGGCAACAGTGCGGGATCGTCAAGGTGGCGTGGGCCTTGGATTGGCGATCAGCCGAGACCTTGCCCGCGCGATGAACGGCAATCTCACGGTGGAGAGCACCGTTGGCGCGGGGTCGCGGTTCACGCTCGAGCTGCCGCTCGCGAAAGCAGTGGAATCGTAAACCGGTTCACGGTTCACGCACCCGACTACAGCGTTTTCAGGTACTGCACCAGATCGGCCTTTTGTTGCCCGGTAAGACCGAGAGCTTTGCGTGTGTTGTACAAATCCACGACTGCATCGAGCGTTGGCGCCACGCCGTTGTGAAAGTACGGCGCGTGTTGCCACAGGCCGCGCAGCGGCGTGGTGCGATACATCTTCGTGGCGCTGCGTGATGCGAGGCTCGGACCGTTGTTCGGCTCCGGCTCACTCACGACTTCGCCGGCTGGGTGGAGCCGTGAATTCGCATCGGTGAGGAGCGCGCCGGTGTGGCAGCTGGCGCACTGCCCTGCTCCGCCGAACACCGCGCGTCCTCGCTCAGCGGCGGCGAGGTTAGTGCTGCCAGCAGGCGCGACCGGTGATCGTAGGCTGAGCTGGTATGCCTGAAGTGCCGGCAGAAGCGCCGAGACCAGGTCCGGCGGATTCTGCACATTGTCGGGCGGCGTGATGCGCGATTCAGTGAACGAGCCATGCCCGTGCATCTGCGTCACCGCCACGTACCGATTCCAGTACGCGATGTCCCGACCGTCACCCGTGTACGTGACGCTGTGCACGCCGAGGAGGCCGTAGGCTGGGGGAATCACTGAGGGAGCATTCTTGCCGTCGAAGTTGTAGCGCGCGTCGTACATACCCTTGCCCCACGAGTTGTAGACCGCCTTCTGCTCCGGCGTGAGCGCGGGGGACAGCGCGATGATTGCTCCTGGATTGAGATCGTGATTCGCCCAACCGTCGAGCCGCTTCCCGATGCCTGGAGCGAATGAGTTGTCGACTGTGGAATGGCAGAGCGCGCAGGTGATGCCCACTCGCGTCAGCCCGTCCTGCCCGTTCGTTGTCGTCACAACACCCTTGAGCCCGACAACCGCGTTGAGCTTGAGCAGCGCAACGGTGGTGGCAGGGCTCTTGAGACTGATGGATCCATCCTGGATGCCCTTCACCACCGCCGGCGGGAGCGAGTCCGTGTCGACTTTGAGTCCAACCGACAGCGCCGTAGTGGGATCGACCGCCGTGCGAATGACCTCGTGCATGCGCAGCGTGTCGGACCAGAACGTTTCGTCGCCGAAGGTTTCGTAGCGGAAGACTGCTCGGCCCTTCGCCACGAGAGAGGGGTCGGAGGCGTCGTCCGGCATTGGTGTCATTGCCGGTGCGCAGGCGGTGAGCGCGACGAGGATGAACATGACAATCGGCCGCAGCGCCGTCGGTCGTGGCGGCTGACGTGTACGGCAGGGCACTGCGGTGGGATCAGTTCTTGCCGACATGGATGGCTCTTCCGTGAGACGTTGAATGGCGCGGCATCGCGAACAGAGTTGAAGCAATGCGCTGCTCGATGACGTGTCTTGTGGAATCTTGATTTCGCTCCGAGGCCAGTCCATCTCCTCTTCGGCCATGCGCACCCTTCCTCGCCTCGGCCCGCACGCGAACCACGCAGACCTCGTAAGCCTCGAGACGGCAGCGGGCACGCGCGTGGAGTTGATGCGGACGTGCTACCACACGCAAGCCTTCGCACGACACACGCACGACTACTTGACGCTCGGCGTGGTGTTGCGCGGTGCGGGCACCCTCTGGTTTCGCGGCGCCCACC
>JANMAY010000004.1:0-1560 GCA_031360095.1 Gemmatimonadaceae bacterium | reverse complement strand
AGTACGTCGCCCTCTCCGCCGACTTTCCAAATGCGGCGGAGACAGCTCGCGTAGGGCAGCGTCTCGGAAAGCTCGTGCAGCACGGGCTCACGCAGTGTCGCGCTGCGACGATCGACTCGCTCCAGGGCGCTCGGCAGCAGGTCTGCACGCAGCTCAGGCAGACGGCAGCATTGCTACCAGCCCAGGGTGACGGCACGCTTCCACAACGACGCTTCCCGCCGCGCCGCGCGCGGCCGTGACGGTGCTGCCCGCGCGGGAGGGGTATCGCCTGTGGGCGTCGGAGTACGACAATGAGACGGCCGTGAGCTATCTCGAGAATCGCGTCATCGGTGAGCTTGGCATCTACACCAACGGATGTGCGCTGCTCGACGTCGGCTGCGGCACGGGTCGCCGTCTCCGCAACATCGACGCGGCGCTCGCCATTGGCGTCGACCTGTCGCTCGAAATGCTCGCCTACTCCGGCGTCGAGCACCCCACGGCTGCAGCGGACGCGCGCGCATTGCCCTTTCCGGCCGACTCGTTCGACGTCGTGTGGTGTCGCTTGATGATCGGGCAGCTCGCCGAGATCGACGCCGCATATGCGGAACTCGCGCGCGTGTGTCGCACCGATGGTGTGGTGATCGTAAGCGATCTCAGTCGCGAGGCGTCGCTGGCCGGACATCGGCGTACCTTTCGTGACGCAAACGGCGAGGAGCATGAGGTCGAGCATTTCGTGCACACGCTCGAGGAGCAGACACGTTCGGCAATGCGGGCGGGCCTCCAACCCCAGCAGTGCCGCGAAGGCGTCGTCGGACTCAACCTCAAACAGTTTTATGCTGAAGCGGGGCGTCTACATGCATATGAGGAGCAGCGAGGCATGCCGCTGGTGATGGCCGTGGCATTCGAGAAGCGGTCCGCATGAGGACCCTCCGCAATGGATGAAGCCTCGAAGACGCTCGCCCTGTTGAGCAAGGAGGAGCTGGCCTGTCTTCAGGGCAAGGGGCTCGACATCGGCTGTGGAGCCGATCCGGTCAAGCCCGACGCACAGTGCTTCGACAAGGCCCAGGGCGACGCGAACAGGATCACCGATTTCCTGTCGGCGCTCGAGAGCTATGACTATGTCTTCTCGTCGCACTGCCTCGAGCACATGTTCGACCCGCGAAAAACAATCGTTGATTGGTGGACGCTGGTTCGGCCGGGAGGCACGATGTTCGTGATCGTGCCGGACGAGGATCTATACGAACAGGGGTATTGGCCGAGCCTGTTCAACGGCGACCACAAGGCGACCTTTACGATTTCGAAGGAACGAAGCTGGTCGCCTGTCTCGGTGAACGTGCTCGACCTCGCTCGCTCGCTGAGCGATGCTACGATCATGAGCGCGCGTCTCATGGACCAAGGCTATCGGCGCGACTATACAGCGAGAGTGTGGCCCCGTGCGCTGGCCAAGACCGCCATCAGAATTCGGAGAGCAGTCACTCGCCACGCTCCCGCCCTGCGCGCCTTGGTGGACCGCATCTATTTTCGGATGAGATTTCCCATGGACCAGACGAGCGGACCGGCCGTTGCGCAGAACATTCTGAT
>JANMAY010000504.1:0-6504 GCA_031360095.1 Gemmatimonadaceae bacterium | reverse complement strand
CGGATCTCCTTTCGCCGGGCGATGAATGACGTAGATGTTTCCCTGCTTATCGGTAGTGACCGCGGAGATTCCCTCGAACATCATCGGCGGGTTCGTCTTGATCTCGACCCGATGCATTGGGAGCTCGCGAACGGTGCGTGTGAGCGCTCGCAGCAGATCTGAATCTGGGTCCTGCGCCGTCAGTGGAATTCCCAGAAGAAGCAGCATGCAGAGGATCTTGCTACTCATGCGTCTTGATCTCCAGTTTGCTTCGCATGAACAACGACGCCCAATAGAGTCCCGCCGCGAGAAGCAGCGTAATGCCCGTCGCGAACCACTCCGCGCGCGTGGCCGTGGAGAGCAGCCAGATGAGCACGCCGGTTGCAGCGATCGGTACGACCGGTCCGCCCGGCACAACGAACGGATCGCCCCCCGCACGCGCGTTCTTCCGTCGCAGCGGGAAGATCGAGACGCACACGACGCCGTACATGAGCAGAATCGCGACGTTCGCAACCACGATCAGCGTTGCGAAGCTTCCCGTCGACGCCAATGCGAATGCGAGTACCGCATGCGTGGCGCACGCGAGCCACGGCGTGCGGAACGACGGATGCACGCGCGCAAGCCAGGCCGGGAGCACGCCGTCTTCGGCGAGCGCAAACAGCGCGCGCGGCGACGTGAGCGCATCTCCGCTGAGATAGCCGAACGTGGACACGAGTGTGCCCAGCAGAATGAACGTGCGACCAGCGCTGCCGAACACGACACCCGCGACCGCGGCCAGCGGCGCCGTCGTTTCGCTCGCGAGCCGCGGTCCCAGCACTCCTGCCGCCACCATCTGGATGGCGAGATAGAGCATGGTCACCAGGGCGAGCGCCAGCAGCACCGCACGCGGCACCGTCCGGTGCGGATCCTTCACCTCCCCGCTCGGGTTGAGCGCGTTCTCGAAGCCAAGAAAGGCGAAAATCAACATCACGCTCGCGCGACCCATGTCGCTGACCGGCGGAAGCGAGGGAATCACGAGGTTGTCGCCCTGCATCACGAACGACCCGAACACCACCAGCACGAGCAGTGGAATCAGCTTGCCGAGCGAGAAGATTTCCATGGTGCGCACCCCTGGCTTGGAGCCGCGGATGTTCACCAGGGCGAGCGCGCCGTACACGAGCGCCATGATGCTCACGCGCACCACGGGACTGTTGAGCGCGGGCACCAACACGGTAAGCGTTCCGACGAAGACATTCATGACGGCGGCGCTCGCGAGGACTCCGGCGCCCGCGTACAACAGCGCGCCGGTCATCGCCCCGACGAAAGGTCCGAATGCAGCCGCCGCATACGCATACGCACCACCCGTCCGCGCTACTCGGCTTCCGGCCTCGGCGAAGCAGAGGACCACGAGCGCCATCGCCACGGCGCAAATGAGATACGCAACGGGCGCGGCCGCGCCGATCATCGCGGCCACCGCGGCCGGCAGGACGAAAATCCCCGAACCAACGGTCATATTGAACGAAGATGCCGTGAGCGCGCGCACGCCCATCACGCGTTCGAGCGGGGGACCGGCAAGTGGAATAGGACTGCGCATCGTGGTTTGTTCGTCGTCTGTCATTGAATCGGTCGCCGCATGGCCGAGGGTCCGCCCACGCGAGCGATGAGCTGCTCGTACGTCACGAGGCGAATTTTTCCAGATTTCACGAGCTGCGCGAGCTCGGGCGAGAGCATCATGTCCAGCTCGGCCTGCCGGTGCGCGGCGACGCCGGCGTCGAGCGCGTTCTGCGACTGCGCGTTCATGTCGACGATCACCTCCATCTCCGGCGTTCGCTCGGCCACGTGTACTTCGACCAGGTTGACCTGATTCCGCTTGGCCGCCGCGAGGTGTGTGAGAAGTTCCGTCTTCTTATCTGCGACGGGAACGCCCCACATCGACTTGTACGACTCGCCAAAGTAGGTCGAAATTCCCACGCCGTGCTTCTTCGCGATTCGCTCGATCACTTCGCGAAGCTGCGGTGTCGCCTCGACCGTGCCCATGTGCGCGTCCACATACGCGATCTTCAGTCCCGACCGCATCGCGCGGTCTACCTGCGCGTTCAGCTCGCGCTCGACTTCACCAAGATCGTACTTGCTCGCCAGAAACTCGTCGCGCGATGGATGGAAGTACCCAACACTGTCCACGAGCGACGGGACGCCCGCTTTGCCCAGCACCGGACCCCATCGGTAGTTGCGCCACTCCGAGTTGAGGGCGAGGTGTACCCCGACGGACACATGTGGATTCTGCCGCAGGATCTCCACCGCCTCCTGGTACCACGGACATGCAAAAAGCACCGACACCGAGAATGGCAGCCCAGTCGCGGCCACCTTCGCGATGGCGGTGTTCACTGAATGGTTCATGCCGACATCGTCCAGCCGAAGCAAAACCTCCGGGGCATTGGACGGAGTGGATTGGGCGGCGAGTGGCCACGCGGTCGCGAGCATCGCGCCGAGCGCGAGCAGGAGTGTTCGCAGAGGGAGAGCGTACGTCATGACGTGTTCGAGTCTCGAATAAGGAGGGTGACCGCTCTGGGAGATGCGCGCCTACTTCCGGAGCGCAGTCTTTTCACGCAGTTCACGCCCCCAGTTGTGCACGACGACGGTCTGCGACTCGGCGCCAGCGCGCTTGAGCACCAGGAAGCGCCCATCGGGGGCGACGTCGTAGTTGGCGTGCGATGCATCGGTCAGGTAGTCGCCGCTCAGCGCCACCGATGTCGTGCCAATCGAAAACTCAGCGCCCGTCGTCACGCCGACATGTAGCACGTCTCCTGTCGGACCGCGGAGGTACAGCGATCGCCCCGAGCGTCCCCATACCGGCTCCGTTCCACCATTGTCGCTCACCTGAACCCGCGCGCCACTCGCCGGAAATGGTCTCACGTACACCTCGAACCGGCCCGTCTCATTCGACTGGTATGCGAGCCACTTCCCGTCGGGCGAGAGGCGTGGGAGGTTCTCGGTAAATGGACTGCTTACGATTGGAATGACCGTGCGGTTGCCCGTGAGTGGAACGGCCATGATGTCGCGCGAATACTGCGCCCCGGGTGCTGTGCGGTACACGAGCCACTTCATATCCGGGGACACGATCGCCTCGAACGGCTCGATGTCCGGTTGGTAGAGGAGCTCGGCCGCTCCGCTTCCGTCGGCCGCTTGCCGCCATATGCCGGCCTTCCCCGAGCGCGTCGAGATGAAGATGACAGACCGGCCATCGGGACTCCATTCCGGCCTGATGTTGACGCCTTCGGTGGTCAGGCGCGTGAACGTGTTGCGCGCAACGTGATAGATCCAGATGTCCGTCGCGTTTGGACTGGATGCCGTGATGGCGATGCGCTCGCCGCCGGGCGAGAATCGCGGATTCAAGTACGTGCCGGGCTCACGTATGAGTACGGCCGGTGAGGTGCTGCCACTGCTCGCGAGCACTGCCTGGAACTGTGCGCGGCCACGCAGATATACGAGCGTTCCGGACACGGAGAGCGAGGCCTTCGCGCCAGCGGATGGTTCGACGAGGACGCCGTCATCCAGCTGCACTGGCTCACCGATCGGGCGATTCGCTGCGTTGTCGAAGCGGGTCGCCATCAGCCCGCCTTGCGCCGACACATAGACGAGCTGGTCGCCGATAAGACCGAGTAGCACCGCGACGGGCGTTTCGAGCTCGACGCTCTTGCCGGTGCCGATCGTGTGAACCGCGAGGTGCGACGCGCCGGAGGTGCTGCTTCCACTAGAGTACGCGATCACCTTTCCACCGGGCAGAGCCAACGGCCAGCGCTTCCCGATACGCGTCCTGCTCGAGTCGTCGGTCTTCAGCAGCACCGCGCTGCCACCGGATGCGGAGATCGCCCACATGCCGCTGAACGAACCCACGTAGATGCTATCCGCCTCGCTCCACGCGAGCCCGTACGGAACACCGATGCCGGTTGTCATGACGGTGACGACCTGTCCCCCATCGACGGAGACTTTCCGGAGGAGAGTGCCCTCGGTGAACGCGATCCAGTGTCCGTCCGGTGAGAACGTGAGATTTCGACCAGCGGCCGGCGCGACCTCGCGCGCGGCGAGCTCATTGACGCGCCGCACGTACACGCGATAGCCGGCCGCTCCGGTCGACGTAAAGGCGATCATGTCGCCCTTGGGCGAGACGGCGATCGTCGTCCCCGTAAGCACGTCGTTGATGCGAGACTGAGGCGGAAGATCGAAGTTCGCGCGAATCACCGCCGGCTCGATCGGCGTGTGCTTCGTCAGCTGTCGCCAGCCGGCCCACGCGCCGAGAAGAGCCAACGCCGACCACGCCGCGAGCTCGCGAACGCGTGAGTTGCGCGACGCACCCGCTTGGGCCGACGAGGCATGCGACGCCGACGTCGATTCAACCCCACGGCCCTCGAGCGCATCGGTGAACTCCTTCGCCGTCCCGAACCGATCGGCGGGAAGCTTTTCGAGTGCGCGCAGTACCGCATGGTCGACATTTGGCGGCACCGATTTCCGCTGCAACGACAATCCGCGCGGCGCTTCGGTGAGCACACGCGCGATGACGGCCTGCGCACTCGGCCCGGTGAAAGGCGGCTCGCCGGCGAGCATTTCGTACGTGAGCGCGCCGAGTGCGTACAGATCGGTGCGAAGATCGACGGACTTCTCGCCCATCGCTTGCTCAGGACTCATGTAGCTCGGCGTTCCAAGCGAGAGCCCGGTTTGCGTCATGCGCGCACCGCCGGCCTGCTGCACGGCGAGCGCGATGCCGAAGTCCGCAACGAGCGCGTGGCTCCCCTGCAAGAGAATATTTTCCGGCTTGATGTCTCGGTGAATCACGCCGAGTGCGTGAGCGCATCCGAGCGCATCGGCGACTTCGCGAGCGATGCGCAGCGCGTCCTCGATGGGAAGTTGCCGCTCGCGATCGAGCCGCGCGCGAAGCGTCTCACCCGCAACATACGGCATCACATAGAACAGCAATCCTTCCGACTCGCCGCTGTCGAGAAGCGGAAGGATGTGTGGATGCTGCAGCCGTGCCGTGGTCTTGATTTCCGTGAGGAAACGGTCGCCGCCGAGTGCGGCCGCGAGTTCCGGATGAAGCACCTTGATTGCGACGTCGCGATCGTGCCGAAGATCGTGCGCGAGGTAGACGGTCGCCATTCCACCAGCGCCGAGCTCGCGTTCGATCCGGTAGCGATCAGCGAGCCCCGCTCCCAGGCGCTGTCCCTCCGCACTCAGTGTGCCTGCGGAGTACGCGTCGGCGTGCCGTGCATCCTCCGGAGAATTCGCGCTCATGCCCGCCTTGGTCGTCCGCTGCTGGGCACCGGTTGCAACGTCTCCTGCGCGGTGAAGTGCTCTCCCCGATCCCCTTGGAGCACGGCATCAACCGGCACCTCACGCTCGTTGTCCTGCACGAACGTCACGCACACCGCCGCGGTGAGCAGACTCAATCCGCCGAGCATGACCGTGTAGAGCGGCGCACTCGGATTGTCTCGCCCGAACAGTGCGCGCGTCAGCGGACCGAAGCCCAGCGACGCCACGATCTCCGGAATCACAATGAAGAAGTTGAACACGCCCATGTACACGCCCATCCGGCTCGCCGGCAGCGACGTCGACAGAATCGCGTACGGCAGCGAGAGAATCGACGCCCACGCGATGCCCACGCCCACCATGCTCAGCAGCAGCAGATACTGATTGTGGATGAAGTACACGGACAGCAAACCAAGTCCGCCGCATGTCAGCGCGAACGCGTGCGCCGCCTTGCGACTCGTCGCCGCCGCGATCCTCGGCAGCACGAGCGCAACGAGGAAGCACGTGATGGAATAGAACGCAAACGCAAACCCGCCCCACTCCATGCCGCGCGCATACAGCGCCGACTGCGGATCGACTGCACCGAACACATGGCGCGCCACCGTGGGCACGAAGAACAGCCACATGCAGAACAAGCCGAGCCACGTGAAGACCTGCACAACCGCAAGCTGGCGCATCGTCTTTGGCATCTCGCGGATGGCCGACACGACCTCGCTCAGCAATGTGCGAATACCCCCTCTGCCCTTTTTCTCACGCTCGAACGCCGCCATGTCCTCGGGTGGAAACTCACTGGTCGTGAACACGGTCCAGAGCACCGCGAGCAGAAACACGACAGCTCCCACCTGAAATGAGTACTTCACCGACAGGGGAATGCCGCTCGCCGTGTTCCCCACGACGCCTGCCTTGTTGAGCACAAAGGGCAGCGCATTGGCGAAGCTGGCGCCGACGCCGATGAACAGCGACTGCATCACGAAACCGGCGGTGCGCTGCGACGTGTCCAGCTTATCGGCGACAAAGGCGCGGAACGGCTCCATAGAGATGTTGATGGACGCGTCCAACACCCATAGCAAGCTCGCCGCCATCCAAAGGGAGCTCGACGTAGGCATGAAGAACAGCGCGATCGACGCGAGAATCGCCCCGGTCAGAAAGTAGGGCCGGCGGCGGCCCAACCAGCCCCACGTGCGATCGCTCAGCGCACCGACGAATGGCTGCACGAGCAGGCCGGTTACAGGCGCCGCCAGCCAC
>JANMAY010000493.1:0-8133 GCA_031360095.1 Gemmatimonadaceae bacterium | reverse complement strand
ACACGCGGTCCGCGCGGTGAAATGGAAGACATGCTGCAACCGGGTCGCCGGCAGGTAGCGGCCGGATATGTCATCTACGGCAGCAGCACGATGCTGGTGTATACCACGGGGCAGGGAGTGCATGGCTTTACGCTCGATCCGTCGATCGGCGAGTTCCTGCTGTCACACCCCAGCATTCGCATCCCGGACGAAGGCCGCTACCTCTCCGTGAACGACTCGTACGAAGGCCAGTGGGACGAAGCCACGAAGCAGCTCATGCGGCAGTACCGCGGGCTGGAGGGAGGACGCAAGCCGCTCAGCGTTCGTTACGTCGGCTCGCTCGTCGCCGACTTCCACCGCAACCTTCTCGGCGGCGGCATCTTCTGCTATCCCAAGAACAAGCGCGCACCGGGCGGCAAGCTGCGGCTGCTCTACGAGGCGAATCCGCTGTCGTTCATCTGTGAGCAGGCCGGCGGCGCAGCAAGCGACGGCGTCCAACGAGTGCTCGACATTCATCCCCGCGAGCTGCACGAGCGCGTGCCGCTGTTCATCGGCAGCAAACGCGACGTCGACCTCGCGATGAAGACGCTGGCGCAGAAGTCGGAATTGGTCGGCGCCTAAAGCGCCGGCGTGCGGCGTGCGGAGTACGGCGGCTCGTGCGGCGTACTGCGTGACGCGTGGTCGTGAGGCGAGGCGGGGTCGTGAGGCGGGGCGGGTCGTGAGGCGGGGCAGGTCGTGAGGCGGTCGTGAGGCTCTGCCACCGGTCGCCTCACGACCACCCCGCCCGCCATCGCCGCACGAGCCGCCGCACTCCGCACGCCGCACCCCGCACGCCATCGTCGCTACGTTTGACGCATGCCCGACGCTCACGAAACACCTTCCGGCATCTCCATCCAGCCCGTCTATCGCCCAACTCCGATCGACTACGATCGCGACCTCGGCGACCCCGGTAGCTATCCGTATACCCGCGGCGTCCAGCCCACCATGTACCGCGGCCGGCTGTGGACCATGCGCCAGTACGCTGGGTTCGGGACGGCGCACGAAACAAACACGCGCTTCCGGCTACTGCTCGAGAAAGGGCAGACTGGCCTCTCGGTCGCGTTCGATCTCCCGACGCAGATGGGCATCGATTCGGATTCGCCGCGCGCGCTCGGAGAAGTGGGACGGGTCGGCGTGGCGATCGACACCGTCGAAGACATGCACGCGCTGCTCGACGCGATTCCCCTTGACACGGTCTCGACGAGCATGACGATCAACGCTACGGCGTCGACGCTGCTTGCGATGTACGTCGTGGTGGCAGAGGAGCGCGGCATCGCGCGGACGGCGCTGAGCGGGACGATTCAAAACGACATTCTGAAGGAATACGTGGCGCGCGGGACGTACATCTATCCGCCCACCCCCTCGCTGGCGCTCATTGCCGACATCTTCCGCTTCTGCGCGAGTGAAGTGCCGAGCTGGAATCCCATCAGCATCTCCGGCTATCACATACGCGAAGCTGGGGCCACCGCCGTGCAGGAGCTCGCATTTACCTTCGCCAATGCGATGGAATACGTGGCGCGCGCCGTCGAGGCCGGGCTCGCGGTCGACGACTTTGCGCCGAGGCTGTCGTTCTTCTTTGCGTGTCACAACGACCTGTTCGAGGAAGTTGCGAAGTTCCGCGCCGCGCGGCGCATCTACGCGCGACTCATGCGCGGGCGGCATCAGGCGAACGACGCGAGCTGCCGCATGCGCTTCCACACGCAGACGGGGGGCGTGACGCTCCAGGCGCAGCAGCCGCTCAACAACATCGTGCGCGTGACCGTTCAGGCACTCGCCGCCGTGCTCGGCGGGACGCAGTCGCTGCACACCAATGGCTACGACGAAGCGTTGTCGCTGCCGACCGCCGATGCCGCTACGCTCGCACTGCGCACGCAGCAGATCATCGGATACGAGAGTGGCGCGGCGGCGACGGCGGATCCACTGGCCGGGAGCTACTACGTCGAAGCGCTCACGAACACGCTCGAGCGCGACGCGATGGCATTGCTCGTTCGCGTCGACGAGCTGGGTGGCGCCGCGCGCGCGATCGACGCGGGGTTCTTCCAAGAGGAGATCGGTCGCTCCGCGTACGACTATCAGCGCCGCCTCGAGAGTGGCGCCGCTGTTGTAGTGGGCGTGAACAAGTTCAACGATGCCGCAGAGCCACCGGTCATTCCATTGCCCGACTATTCGGCGCTCGAGAAGGAGCAGATCACGCGGTTGCAGAATGTGCGGAGCGCGCGCGATGCGTCCGTAGTTCAGCAGCGCCTTGGTGCGCTCGGTGAAGCCGCGATGCCTTATGCGACCGCTGGCGCGACGATGCAGCCACTCATGCCGCTCATCATCGACGCGGTGCGCGCGCGTGCGAGCGTGGGTGAGATCAGTGACGTGCTGAGCGCTCGCTGGGGCGCGTACCGACCAGGGGCATGATCCACCGTCCACGCGTGCTTGCCGTCGTGGCGAAGGCGCCAGCTCAGTCGCACGACGGGTATCTTTCCGAACTTGTAGCGCTCCGCCGCGGCGGCTAGGTTTCGCGTTTGCGGTTTCAACGGTCTAAGTCTCATATCGATGCCAACTTACGAGTTCCGTTGCCCTGAGGGGCACGACTTCGAAAAGTTCTACCGCTCCATTGGCGGTTCCGAAGCACAGGCCGCTTGTCCGGTGTGTGCCAAGCTGTCGGAGCGGCGCATGTCTGCTGCGGGTTTCGCCTTTAAAGGCTCCGGCTTCTACCTGACCGACTACGGGAAGAACGCGCACCGAGAAAACGCGCCGGCTCCCACCGGCGAAGGAGCAGCGTCTGCGACAGCAGGTGAGTCCAAGGACAGTGCGGGCGCAAAAGGCGAGGGCGGCTCCGTCGAAGCGAAGGCCGATGCAAAGAGTGATGCGGCAAAGGCACCTGCGGCGCCGAGCACCGACAAGGCAGAGAAGAAGGACCCGGTGAAAAAGGCCGCCGAGCCGAAGCCTGCTGCTCCGCCGAAAGCAAGCGGCGGCGAGTGAGCGAAGCGGTCGACACGCTGCGGCGCGAGGTCACCCGCGCTGCGGTTTCCCTCGGCGCGCCCACCGATCTGGACGTCGTGCTCGAGCGGCCGCGCGATCCGGCCTTCGGCGACTGGGCGACGAACGTGGCGATGGTTCTCGCGAAGCCGCTGGGGTCGAAGCCGCGTGATCTCGCCCAACGGCTGATTGCCGCAATCGATCACGCGTCCGCCGGGTTGGCATCGGCGGAAATCGCCGGCCCGGGGTTCATCAACTTCCGACTCGATGCCGGCACGATTTCGCGCGGGATTTCGTCGCTGGTCGCTGCGGGTGCCGACTACGGTCGCTCGACATCTGGCGCGAACCAGCCGGTCAACGTGGAATTCGTGAGCGCCAACCCCACCGGCCCCCTGCACGTGGGCCATGGCCGACAGGCCGCGCTCGGCGACGCCATCTCGTCGTTGCTCGAGTGGACGGGCTGGCGCGTGTCGCGCGAGTTCTACTACAACGACGCCGGCGTACAGATCGAGAACCTCGCCCTGAGCACACAGGCTCGCGTCCGCGAGCTCGCGGGCCTGAGCGCGAGTGTCCCCGAAGGCGGATACCACGGCGCCTATATCGCGGAGATCGCCGAGCGATATGTGGCCGAGCATAGCGAGGATCGCGCGGGAAACGATCTCGCCGCGCTGCGTCGGTTCGCCGTCGATGCGTTGCGCAAGGAACAGGATCTCGACCTCCAGGCGTTCGGCGTCGTGTTCCAGACGTACTACCTGGAGTCGTCGCTGTACGAGGATGGTCGCGTCGAGCGCACCGTTGCCGCGCTCGTGGCGAACGGCCGCAGCTATGAGAAGGATGGCGCGCTGTTCCTGCGCACGACGGAATACGGCGACGATCAGGACCGCGTCATGCGGAAGAGCGCGGAGAAGGGTGGAACGTTCACCTACTTCGTCCCCGACGTCGCCTACCACGTCACCAAGTGGGAGCGTGGATTCACGCGTGCCATCAACGTGCAGGGTGCCGATCATCACAGCACCGTTACGCGCGTGCGCGCGGGCTTGCAGGCGCTCGGCGTCGGCATTCCGGTTGGGTACCCGGAGTACGTGCTACACCAGCTCGTCACCGTGCTGCGCGGCGGCGAGGAAGTGAAGATCTCGAAGCGAGCGGGGAGCTACGTAACCGTGCGTGATCTCATTGACGACGTGGGACGCGATGCGGTGCGCTATTTTTTCCTCATGCGCAAGGGAGACTCACAGCTGTCGTTCGACGTCGATCTCGCGCGCTCGCAAAGCGAGGAAAATCCGGTGTACTACATCCAGATGGCGCACGCGCGTCTCACCGGGATCTTCCGTGTTGGCGGCATCGACGCGGCATCCATCGCGGCAGACGGTGTCGATTTCGGGCAGCTCGCGCTCCCGGAGGAGAGCGAGTTGATGAAGGCGCTGCTCGACTTTCCCGCCACCGTGGTGAGCGCGGCGGAGTCGCTCGAGCCACATCGGGTTGCCACGTATCTCCACGACACCGCAGGCAAAATTCATCTGTGGTATCACAAGGCACACGTGCTCAACGAGCCGGAGGAGCTCATGAAGGCTCGCTTGCTATTGGCGCGCGCGGCCCAAATTGTAATCCGTAACGGTCTGACACTCTTGGGCGTTACGGCACCAGATCGTATGTAACGTTCACGGTTCACGGTTCACGGTTCACGGTTCACGGTTCACGGTTCACGGTTCACGGTTCACGCTCACCGGCATCTCATGTCCGTCCTCGTCGTCGGCTCCGTCGCGCTCGATTCAGTGGAAACCCCATTTGGTCGCGCCGACGATGTGATTGGCGGATCCGGAACGTTTTTTTCCGCGTCCGCGAGCCTGCTGTCTCCCGTGCAGCTCGTCGGCGTGGTCGGCGACGACTATCCACTCGACGAGCTCGAACCCCTGCGCAAGCGCGGGGTCGACATGGCGGGACTGGAACGGGTGTCGGGCGAATCGTTTCGTTGGCGCGGGCGGTACCGTCACGATCTCAACTCGGCCGAAACGCTGGAGACGCGATTGGGTGTCTTCTCGCACTTCAGCCCGAAGATTCCGCCACAGTTCAAGAACGCGCCCTACGTCTTCCTGGCGAACATCGATCCCCGCCTCCAGCTCGACGTGCTGCAGCAGGTCGCGCGGCCGAAGCTCGTCGCCTGCGATACGATGAACTTCTGGATCGAGAGTCGCCGACCCGACATCGTGGCGCTCATCAAGCACGTCGACCTCATCACGTTGAACGACGGCGAGGCTCGACAGCTCACCGACTGCTCCAATCTCGTGAAGGCCGCGCGATGGATCATGGCGCGCGGTCCAAAGATCGTCATCATCAAGAAGGGCGAGCACGGCGCGTTCATGTTCAAGGAGAAGAGCATCTTCTTCGCGCCGGCGTATCCGCTGGAGGACGTCTTCGATCCGACCGGCGCTGGCGACTCCTTCGCCGGCGGATTCATGGGCTACCTCGCGCGAACCGACGATCTGAGCGACGCCAACCTGCGTCGCGCTGTGATTGTGGGGTCGGCGCTAGGGTCGTTCGCCGTGGAAAAGTTTTCGGTGCAGCGGTTGCTCGAGATCACGCCGGAAGACATCACCGCCCGCGTGGCCGAGTTCCGCGAGCTTGTAGCGTTCGAACGAGTCGGGATCGTTCCGGCGTGAGCGACGAACCGCTCGACTACGCCGCGGCCGGCGTCGACATCGACCGTTCCGATGCGGTGAAGCGCCGCATCCGCGCCGTCGTGGAATCGACGTTTACCTCGGGCGCGCGCGGCTCGTTCGGCGGGTTTGGCGGCATGTTCCGCATCCCGGCCGAAGCGCGGCGCCCGGTGCTCGTTGCCAGCGCTGACGGCGTCGGGACCAAACTGCGCGTCGCGATCGACGCCGGCCGCCACGACACAGTCGGACACGACCTCGTCAACCACTGCGTGAACGACATCCTCGTTCAAGGCGCCATCCCATATTTCTTCCTGGACTACTTCGCGGCGGGCGTGCTCGACCCGGACGTGGTCGAGAAAGTGGTGACCGGGATCGCCGCGGGATGCCGCGAGAACGGATGCTCGCTCGTGGGGGGGGAAACCGCCGAAATGCCGGGGATCTACACTCCACCGGATTACGATCTGGCGGGCTTCATCGTCGGATGTGTAGAAGAAGACGCCATTCTCGGCGCGGATCGCGTGGAGAAGGGGGATGTGATCATCGGTTTGGCGAGCAGCGGGTTGCACACCAATGGCTACTCGCTGGCACGACGGGTGGTGTCCGAGCGCATGCGGCTCGGCTTGGACGAGGAGTTTCCTGGGGAGAATGCGTCGGTCGCGGACGTGCTGCTGCGCATACATCGCACGTACTTGCCGATACTGAAGCCGGTGCTGTCTCGGATCCATGGGATGGCGCACATCACCGGTGGAGGACTGCCCGGCAACGTCTCTCGTGTGCTACCCGATACGCTGGATGCAGAGATCGAGTCGAGCAGTTGGCAGGTGCCGAACGTGTTTATGCAGTTGGAGCAGGCGGGCGAGGTGGCGCGCCCGGAGATGTACCGGACGTTCAATATGGGTGTAGGAATGGTCGTCATCACCGATGACGCGGGCGCCTCGGCGATTGAGGCGAGTGCGACATCGGCTCACATCGCATCCTTTCGGCTCGGGCGCATGGTGCGCGGGACCGGTCAGGTGCACATCGTTTAGGAGAACGCATGAAGAAGCAATTGTTGGTTGCAGCAGGGTTCTCGTTGTTCGCGGGCGCAGGCGCCGGCGCGCAGCAGGCCAATACGTGTCCGGCTGGTACGAGCACGGTCATCGGCGGCATCACCATTCCCGATCGCGACCGGGCGTCGCAGGATGCCTGTCAGATGGCAGTCGACGTATTCCAGGTCATGGCGCCGCAGCTCGGTCTGGCGCTGGCGGGCGGAAATGCCACACTTGGCCAGGGCTCGACGCTCGGTGGTATTGGCCATTTCTCGGTCGGAGTGCGCGCCAATATCTTCAACGGCGATCTTCCGCAGGTGCAGAGCTTCCCGCAGCCAAGCACGAATGGACGCACCGTCCACACGCTGCCGTCCAAGAGCACGCTCCTTGGCTTGCCTACGGCCGATGCGGCCATAGGAATTTTCGGCGGACTCCCGCTCGCATTGACCAATGTCGGAGGCGTCGACCTGCTGTTGAGCGCGTCGTATGTCCCCACGATTGGCGACAGCGCGTCCGACGTAGCCATCACGCCGTCACAGAACTTCCAGGTTGGCTATGGCGCGCGCATTGGCCTCCTGTCCGAGTCGATCGTCGTTCCGGGTGTGGCGCTGACCTACATCAAGCGCGATCTGCCATCCACCTCGATCATCGGCAAGTCTACGAACCTCGATGTCAACATCAGAAATGCGAAGGTCGAGACGTCGGCATGGCGAGTGACCGTGAGCAAGTCGCTGCTGCTGTTCGGCGTCGTGGTTGGCGCGGGACAGGATACCTACAAGCAGGCAGCAAGCGTGCAGGCGACGACGCGTGGCACCCCTGTCGGCACGCAGACGTCCAGCGTTGTGCTTCTGTCGCAGGACCTCAAGCGCACGAACATCTTTGCCGATTTGTCCCTCAACCTGCCGCTGTTCAAGATCGTCGGCGAAATCGGCAATGCCTCCGAGGGCAAAATTGGCGGGTCGAGCACCGCGACCACGTTCAACACATTCTCCTCGGGCGCAGCCGGCCGGTCCATGACGTACGGTTCCGTCGGCATGCGCTTGGGCTTCTAGTGGCATGAATGAGGGCGCGCGTATGGCCAGCGCCGTAGTTGACGGCGACTTCATGCGCCGCGCCCTCGCGCTTGCCGAACAGGGATGGGGACAGACGGCGCCGAACCCTTTGGTCGGCGCCGTTGTCGTTCGCGACGGGACCGTCGTCGGGGAAGGCTGGCACACACGCTTCGGCGCAGCGCACGCCGAGGTGGATGCCTTGCGCTTGGCGGGGGTGTCGGCTCGCGGCGCGACGATGTACGTCACCCTCGAGCCGTGCGCGCACGAGGGGAAGACTCCACCGTGCACGCGGGCGATTCTCGAGGCCGGGGTGCAGCGTGTCGTGATCGCGCATCGCGATCCCAATGCCATCGCCGCGGGTGGAGCAAGTACGCTGGCGGCGGCCGGAGTGCAGGTCGCATTTGGTGTCGA
>JANMAY010000488.1:0-2882 GCA_031360095.1 Gemmatimonadaceae bacterium | reverse complement strand
GCCGCGGAGTCGCGCGTGCAGCCGAAGCCGGCGGCCGAGTTCTCGCAGTTACACACCACCAGCCCGATGTCATGCCGGCGGCGCAGGTCCGGCAGCAGGCGCTTGACGACTTCGCGCCCGGGCGAGCCCACGGCGTCCGCGATGAACAGCAGCTTGAGCATGGGCCGCTACTTCCTCAAGGGGTGATGGGCTTGTCGATCTGCAACATGAGATTGGCGACGCCGTCCTTGGCCAGGGCGCGGTTCAGCGCATCCGGCGGCGGCTCGGCCCAGAAGCGCCCGTTGATGACGAACTTGAACTGGAACGGCCGCGAGGACTCAAATTCGGTGATCGGCCGCGTGGCGACCCAGTACTCACCCGCGCGCACCATCGCCATCGATTCGGTGGACCAGCGGTTGAACTCGCCCGCGACCGAGACGCGATGGATGCGCACGTCGCCTATGGGGAACAAGTCGTTGGACGTTCCCGAAGTGACCGTCGGGTAGTCGGCGGCGCGGAACGAGAACACCACATTGGGACCCGACAGCGTGTAGCCGTAGGCGTGCGGCCCGCGGGGTGCCGCGACCATCGCCTTCGTCGTGGCGCAGCCGCTGATCGCGAGTCCGGCGAGCAGCAACACGGTCCAACCCTTCATGGCTGACTCCCTATCGGGTGGTGCAGCGCGTGGTCCAAACCTACTTGGCGTAGTCGACCGCGCGCGTCTCGCGAATGACGGTGACCCGGATCTGCCCCGGGTATTCCATCTCCTTCTCGATCTTGCGCGCGATCTCGCTTGCGAGTTGGTGCGAGCGCGCGTCGTCGACGCGCTGGTGCTCCACCATGATACGAATTTCGCGCCCTGCCTGGATGGCGTAGGACTTTTCGACGCCGGGGAATGCGTTGGCGATCTTCTCGAGCGCCTCGAGCCGCTTGATGTAGACCTCGAGGCTCTCGCGCCGCGCCCCGGGGCGGGCGCCCGAGATGGCATCGGCGGCCGCGACGAGCACCGGCCACAGACTGCCGCCGGCGTAATCATCGTGGTGGAACGCCGCTGCATCGACCACTGCTTCAGGCTCGCCATAACGCTTCGTCACTTCACCGCCCAGCTGCGGGTGGCTGCCCTCGTGATCGTGGTCGATCGCCTTGCCGATGTCGTGCAGGAGCCCTGCGCGTTTGGCCATCTTCTGGTCCATGCCGATCTCGGCGGCCATCATGCCCGTCAGGTGCGCGACTTCCAGCGAGTGATTGAGGATGTTTTGGCCGTAGGACGTGCGGTAGTGCAGGCGGCCGAGCAGGACTTGCAGTTCGGCATGCACGCCGTGCGCGCCGATCTCGACGCAGGCCATCTCGCCCAGCTCGCGGATCTTGGCGTCGACCTCGGTCTTCACCTTGGCCACCACTTCCTCGATGCGCGCCGGATGGATACGCCCATCGGCGACGAGGCGTTCGAGGGCGATGCGCGCGATTTCGCGGCGCACCGGATCGAAGCCCGACAGGATCACGGCCTCGGGTGTGTCGTCGATGATCACGTCGACGCCGGTGAAGACTTCGACGGAGCGGATGTTGCGCACTACGCGCCCGATGATGCGGCCCTTCATGTCGTCGCTCGGCAGGTGAACGACCGAGACAGCGTTGTCGGACACGTGATCGGCGGCGTAACGCTGCAGCGCCAGCACGACGACCTTGCGCGCGTCGCGTTCGGCATTGCGCTGGGCGTTGTCGCGGATCTCGACCGCGCGCTTGGCGGCCTCCGCCTTGGCCTCGTTCTCGATGGTCGAGATGAGTTGCCCGCGCGCCTCATCGGCGGTCATCTGGGCGATACGTTCGAGCCGCGCGGTCTCTTCCTTGAGCATCTTGTCGAGCTCGGAGTCGCGGTTCTTGACGGACACCTCGCGCTGCCCGAGTTCGGTGTCCATGCGTCGCAGGTCGCGGTCCTTCTTTTCGATCAGCTCGACGCGGCGGTTGAACGCCGCTTCCTTTTCCTGGAAGGCCCGTTCGGCGGCGAGCTGGTCGTTGCGCGCGGTCTGCATCTCGCGTTCGAGCGACTGCTTGAGCCTGAGTGCTTCTTCGCGGCCCTCGAGCAGGGTGTCGCGCTTGAGCTGCTCGGCGTCATGCTGGGCCTGCGCGCTGAGAGCGGCGGCCTGTTGTTCGGCGCTGCGTAGCCGCAGGATGCCGAGTCGCGAGCGGAAGAAGTAGCCCAGAAAAAAACATGCGACAGCACCTGCGATGCTGCCGCCGATCCAGATCGTATTCATGCGATTCTCCCCTGCACTTCGCTTGGGGATCCGGGATGCCGGGGCCCAAGCGAAGCGTTCTGCAGGGAAGAATCCCCGCCGTATTGCCGTGTGTCCGTCTGTTCTTGAGACCTGGATTACCAGGTGGGTGCCCCTTCGACCGAGTCGGCCCCCCGCGACCTGCGACGGCCAGCGCCCCCCGTAAGGAGAACGTCAGGCGCGTCCCGGGTGCGGTTCGGCTTCGTCTGCCACCGAGGCTCCCTAGAACGGATCTATTGGTTCAAGAACATTGAGACATCACGAACCCGGCAGGGAACTCGCGACGTACCCGGCCCACATGCGGTTCAGGCTCCGCGTGTTCCATCGAGCAGATCGTCGAGCACGGCATTGATACGATCAGTGCGCACGCTCATCTGCTCTTCGGACGACTGGCGCTGGGTGCGTTCCTTGAATAGTTCGTCAGCGATGTTCAGGGACGCCAGAATGGCCACCTTGGAAGGTGACGCCACGGGCAGCTTGTCCATGACCTCACGCATCTTCTGGTCCACGTATGCCGCAACCCCGAGGATGTAGGCCTGGTCGGCCTCACCCTTGATGGTATACGAATGTCCGCAGATCTGTACCTGAACGACGTTTCTGGCGTCCATTAACGCCTCCGCGTCCGTCGCG
>JANMAY010000418.1:0-1873 GCA_031360095.1 Gemmatimonadaceae bacterium | reverse complement strand
TCGCCGACAATCGCACGAATTCAGTCTTCGAAGATCGCGACAAGGTGCTCTGGGTCGGCACCAATCTTGGCTTTTCCCGATACGATCGGGCGCGCGACGCCTTTACGAACTTCGAGCTCGCTCCGGGCGACACCGTTGTCGTGAACGTGATTGCCGAAGCGCAGGGGACTCTGTGGATTGGCACTGCGCGCGGCTTGTACCAGTTCGACCGCGTGCGCGGAAAGGCATATCCATTCCGCCCCGATCTCTTCACGGGCCTCGAAGTGATGTCGATCTACGAGGATGGTGCCAAGCATCTGTGGATCGGAACGCGGAACAGCGGCGCACGCGAGTTGGATCAACGTGGTGCGCTCGTGCGCAGCTGGGCGATGGGTCCCACGGGACTTCCCGGCAAAGACGCGCGCGCCTTTCTCGATGATGGCAGGGGCGCAGTGTGGGTCGGTCTGCTCGACGGGGGTCTGTTGCGGCTGGACCGCGCCACCGGCGTGGTCACGCGCTATCGGCACGATGCCGCCGACCCGCAGAGCCTGGCGATTGACGCGGTGCACGGACTGCTGCTCGACGGCACGCGCGGCATGTGGGTGGCCACGGAGAATGGCGGACTGGATTACTTCGACTTCGCCACGAGCCACTTTGCGCACAACCGGTTCGACGCAAGCAATCCGGCGAGCCTGAGCAACAACTCCATCTGGTCGATGTACCGCGATCCGAGCGGCATGATGTGGATCGGTACCTTCGCGGGGGGCGTCAACATCTCCCGACAAAATGGCGACGCCATCCGCCGGTACCGCACGCAGGCCGGCGATGCAACGAGCTTGAGCTTCAATACGGTGATGGGCATCAGGGAGGACTCCAAGGGCCGCGTGTGGGTCGCGACCGACGGCGGAGGTCTCAATCGCTTCGACCCGGCGACGGGACAGTTCACGCGTTACACCTCGAAAACAAGCAATCTCAACTCGGACGCCGTTCTCACGATTGCCGAGGATCGCGCCGGAACGCTGTGGATTGGCACGTGGGCCGGCGGCATCAGCCGCTTCGATCCCGCGTCAGGAAAGTTCGCGGCGCTCACCACAGCCAACAGCGGTCTGGCCTCCACCGGCGTGTTCTCACTACTCGCCGATCGCGCAGGTCTGCTCTGGATCGGCACCTGGCGCGAAGGAATCCAGCGCTACGACCCGAAAGACGGAAGCTTCGTTCGCTATCCGATGGCCCCGACGGAATCCCCCGTGCGCGCCATGGCGGAAGCCAGCGACGGCAACCTGCTCATTGCCACCGACGTCGGCGGCTTCTTCATCTTCGACCCGCGCACAGGGAAGAAGACGATGTACACGGCGGGAAAGAATGGGCTCAGCAGCAACCAGGTGACGTCGGTGCTCGAATCCGAACCGGGCGTCGTGTGGATCGGAACCTCGGCGGGGTTGGACCGTCTCGACCGGCGCAGCAACAAGATCGATCACTTCACGGACGCGGACGGTCTCGCGAGCGCCTACGTCGCCGGTCTCGCACAGGACGCCGCGCGCAACTTGTGGGTCAGCGGCGATCGCGGCATCACGCGCTTCGACCCCGCCACCAAGAAGGGCAAGCAGTACTCCGTCGCCGATGGATTACAGGGGAGCGAGTTCAACATCGCCTCCGCGTTCCGCGCCCGCGACGGCACGCTCTACTTTGGCGGCACGCAAGGCTTCAACACGCTGCGTCCGGACCGCATCATCCAGAACTCGCATGTCCCCCCTATTGCGCTCACGAACTTCCAACTGAACAACAAGCCGGTAATCATCGGAGCAAAGGGCTCCCCGCTGACGTCGAGCATTCTGGTGGCCGACCAGCTCGTGTTGCACCACGATCAATCCGCGTTCACCATCGAGTATGCGGC
>JANMAY010000335.1:0-3746 GCA_031360095.1 Gemmatimonadaceae bacterium | reverse complement strand
GGATACTTGATGAGCCGCGGCTGGACGCTCACCCGAGCGCGCAAGACCGGGCTGCTGACGTTCGCGCTGTTGGTCGTGCCGGTGGCGTTCGCTCCGCGGGCCAATGTCGTCGGCGCCATCCTCTTGATCGCGCTCGCTTGCGGAGCGCATCAGGCGTGGTCGGCGAACCTCTATGCGTTGACGTCGGATCTCTTTCCGCGAAATGCGGTGGCGGGCGTTGCGGGGATGAGCGGGATGGTGGGCTCATTCGGAGGAATCTTCTTTCCGATCATCGTCGGAGCGCTGCTCGACCGCTACAAGGCCAGCGGACAGGGAGAGGAGGCGGCATACGGCATCCTCTTCGGCGTCTGTGGCTCGGCATACGTGGTTGCGTTCATCGTGAGCCACCTGCTTGCGCCACGCTTCGAACGCGTCGTGCTGCCGCCAGACCATCACGTGTGACGCCCGCCGCGGGCGTAAGGTCGATGACTTCACATCTCACAGACGCGGCATTCAGATGAAAGCCAGCTACGCGGGACTGCTCGTCGCTGCGACGCTCTGCGAGTTCAGCGGCAGTGTTCTCGCTCAGAGCGGTCCACCGCATCCCTGTCCCGCGATGCCCGAAGCTCGCCAATTCGACTTCTGGATCGGCACGTGGGACGTCACACCCTGGCAGGTCGCCGCTCCCACTGCAGCGCAGCAGATGGGCGTCAACGTCGTCCATCCCATTCTCGAGCACTGTGTGCTGCTCGAGAACTGGAAGGGCACGCGCGGTGGAGAGGGGAAGAGCTTCAACTACTTCGACACGAATCTGCGAAAGTGGCGTCAGATCTGGATGGCCGACAGCGGCGGCGCGTTGGATTACACGGGCGAGTTTCGCGAGGGAGCCATGCGGTTCGTCGGCTGGAACCTCGACGGGAAGGGCAGCCGGCTCGAGCAGAAGCTCACCTTCTTCGCCATCGCACCGGACACGGTGCGGCAGCTGTTCGAGCAGTCGAGCGACGGCGGCAAGACGTGGACGAGCACCTTCGACGGCCGGTATGTTCGCCGCCGGTAGTAACCGCCAGCGCTACCAATCCCCTCGTTTCTCTCCTCGCCGGTAGGCCGCGAGCACCGAGAACGCGACACCGGCGATCCACACGGCGTGCGCCGCCCACCAGAAGATCATTCCTGTCGCGCGATCGGTGACGTGGAACGCCCATGCGAACAGCACGAGCCCGCACACGACCCAAAAGGCAATGTGTCCCATCGCTCGCAGAAGGTCGCGGAGCGTGTCGCGACGGGCAGCGCGACGTGCGATCTCGCTTTGTGCGATGAGCTTCTCGTAGAGCTCCGGGGAAATTGGCACCCGAGAACGTTCTCGCAATGATCGCTCGCGCGGAAGACGTTGTCGTTTGAAGGCCCACCGTTAAATTCTGGCTCGCTCCCTTCCTTCAGAGGCGTTCATGCGTTGTCACAGTCTTGCGGTCGCGCCGAGCATCGTAGCGCTCGCCGCGTTGAGCCACTTCGCGCCAGTCGCGTACGCACAGGCGCCCGCAACGCCAGCCGCGGTCCAGGCGGCGCGCGACTCGGCCAGACTCGAGCAGCTGCAGAACGATTGGGGTGGCCTCAGACGCTACCGTGCAGCAAATGCCGCGCTGCCCATCCCCCGCGCCGATGAGAATCGCGTCGTCTTCTACGGCAACTCCATCACTGACGGCTGGGCGCGGCTATTTCCCACGGCTTTTCCTGGAAGGCCGTACGTCGGGCGCGGGATCGGCGGTCAGACCACGCCGCAGATGCTCGTGCGCTTTCATCAAGATGTCGTTGCGCTCACGCCGAGGGTCGTCGTCATTCTCGCCGGCACCAACGACATCGCCGGAAACACTGGTCCGTCCACGCTGGAGATGATCGAGGACAATTTGATGGCCATGACGGAGATCGCGAAGCAGCATCGCATTCGCGTCGTACTCTCCTCCGTGCTGCCGGTGTTCGACTACCCTTGGAAGCCTGGGCTCCAACCCGCGCCCAAGATTCTCGCGCTCAATGCGTGGATGAAGCAATACGCGAGCGATGTCGGCGAAACGTATCTCGACTACCACACCGCCATGGCCGACGCACGCGCCGGACTTCCACCCAAACTCGCGAATGACGGCGTGCATCCCAACGCGGCGGGTTACGCCATGATGGCACCGCTCGCCGAAGCGGCGATTGCGCGCGCGCTGGCTGGCACACATTGATGCGGTGAAGCTCGTGCCCGGCGCAAATCCGACTTTGACGTCACTCCGCTGGACACCTGCGCGCCCAAATGCACTCGTTGTCGCGTGCTCGGACGGTCGTCTACAAGAAGCGACCGATGTCTTTCTCGCGCAGCAGTTCAAGATTACCCAATACGACCGGTTCTACGTTCCCGGCGGTGGCGGTGCGCTCGCGTCGAGCGGAACGGACCCGGATCGCGCGCAGAAAATGTGTACGGAGTGCAAGTATCTCGTCGACCTGCATCAGGTCAAACGCGTCGTGCTGCTGTTCCACGGACCGTCCGCTGCTGGTCGCATCGAGGCTGCGTGCGCGGACTACCGCCGCAAGCTTCCGTGGGCGCCGCTCGCTGAATTGCGCGAGCGTCAACGGCTCGACGCCGTCGATCTCCTCGGCCGACGCCGCGAATGGGCAGGGGACGCCGCCGTGAGCCTGTACCGCTGCGAGGTGGATTCAGCCGGCCGGCTCGAGTTCGTCAATCTCGACCCCGATTCCGCACTCGGATCGGAGGGCGCTGCACATGCGAGGCCTCGGCGCACCACGTAGGCATCTCACGTGGCGCCCGCAATCCGGATCATCGCGTCGGCGCTCAGCTCCACGTCGGCAGCCGTCGTCGCCCAGGAGATGACGGAGATGCGCATTGCGGTCTTGCCCTGCCACTTCGTGATCCCCGCCCAGCACGTTCCATCTGCCTGTATCGCCGCAATGACGCGCGCCGTCCGCTCGGCATCGCCGAATGAGACGAGCACCTGATTGAGCACCACGTCGTTGAGAATCTCGAACCCGGCGGCCGACAACCGCTCCCCGAACCGGCGCGCCTGCCGGCAGTTCCGCGCGACCAGCTCCTCAACGCCGTCGCGGCCGAGCGACAACAGCGCCGCCCACACTTCGACGCCGCGCGCCCGGCGCGAAAGCTCCGGGGTGTAGTCCGACGGATTGCGATGCGTCGATTCGGTGGGGAGATATTCGGCATTCACCGCCATGGCCGCGCGCAGCGCGTCTCCGTCACGCACGAAGGCGATGCCGCTGTCATAGGGGACGTTGAGCCACTTGTGGCCGTCGGTGGCCCACGAGTCGGCTCGCTCGATGCCCTCCGCCAGATGCGCCTGTTCGCGCGACGCGCGCGCCCAAAGGCCAAACGCACCGTCGACGTGCACGAACGCGCCTGACTCGTGCGCATGGTCGCAAATCTCACCGATGGGATCGAAGGAGCCGGTGTTCACGTTGCCTGCCTGCACGCAAACGATCGTGGGTCCATCGATTCGTGGCATCGACTCGGCACGCATGCGGCCCTGAGCATCGGTGGGCACCTTCACGACGCGCGTTCGTCCGAAACCCACGACGCCGAGTGCTTTGTACAGCGTGGGGTGCGCTTCGGCGCCGGTAATGACGGTGATCGGAGGAGCGCCGAAGAGACCATCCGCTTCGACATTCCAGCCGACCTTGGCCAGCACGACATGTCGCGCCGCAGCGAGTGCAGTGATGTGCGCGACTGTCGTCCCTGTGACGAAGCCTCCGGCAATGCCTTTGGG
>JANMAY010000327.1:0-5344 GCA_031360095.1 Gemmatimonadaceae bacterium | reverse complement strand
CGCGTGAGCGTGGACAGCAGGTAGGCGGGATCCTGATGGCCGCCGGGCCGCGCGAGCACCAGTCGCGCACCGCTCACGAGCGGGAGAAAGAACTCCCAGATGCAGGCATCGAAGCTCGCGGGTGCTTTTTGCAACACGGCGTCGTGCGTGTCGAGCGGGAAGTCGGAGCGCATCCACGTGAGGTAGTTCACCACCGCGCGGTGCGGGATCATCACGCCCTTGGGCCGGCCAGTGGAGCCCGACGTGTAGATGACATAGGCGAGGTCGTCGCCACCGGCGCGCGTTGGCGAGTCTGGCGCGGGCGCGGCGGCAATCGTGTCCCACTCCGCATCCAGCGCGATCACGATGGGGCCCGCGCCGTTCAAGCCGCGCGGAACTACGTCGCGCAGCGCGGCGGCGGTGAGCAGCACCGGCACGCGTGCATCGTCGAGCATGAAGGCGAGCCGATCGGCGGGATAATCCGGATCGAGCGGCAAGTAGTAGCCCCCCGCCTTCAGCACACCGAGCATCGCGACGACGAGCTCCGGCGACCGCTCGATGCAGATCGCGACGCCGACGTTCGGCCCTACGCCCTTCGTCGTCAGATAGCGGCCAACCGCTTCGGCGCGCTCGTCGAGCTCACGGAACGTGAGGCGGCGGAGCGGAAGCTCTGGCGCAGCGCCTTCAGACTCGACCGCCACCGCATCGGGGGTACGCTCCACCTGCTGTGTGATGAGCCCGTGCAGCGTCTCTGAATCGAGCGACTGGCGCGGGCCCTGTGCCCACTGCTCGAGGAGCGTCGCGCGCTCCGACGCCGGCAGCAACGGTAACAGCGAAACGCGCTCCTGCGGATTGGCGACGATGCCATTTAGCAGCGTTTCGAGCTGTGCCAGCATACGCTCGATGGTGCGGGCGTCGAACAGATCGGTGCGGAACTCGATCGCCGCGCGCAACCCACCGGCCTGCTCGTGCATGAAGAGCGAGAGGTCGAACTTCGTCGCTCCGCGCGACGCGCCGAACGGCTCCATGGCGAGGCCCGGCAGCTGCATGGTGCGCAGCTCCGCATCCTGGAGGGTGAACATGGCTTGAAAGAGCTGCCCGCGCCCCGACGCGCGGTCGCGCTGCATCTCGAGCACGAGCTTCTCGTACGGCACGTCCTGATGCTCATAGGCGCCAAGAGCCGTTTCGCGAACGCGTGCGAGCAGGTCGACGAACGGTGGATCGTCGTCCACGCGCGTGCGCAGCACGAGCGTGTTGGCGAAATATCCGATCATCGCGTCCGTGCCTTCGAGGGCGCGCGAGGCAATCGGCGAGCCGACGACGACGTCGTCCTGACCGCTCCACCGGGCGAGCAGCACGTCGAAGGCGGCGAGCAGCGTCATGAACAGCGTCGTGCCATGCGCTCGGCTCAGCGATCGCAGCTGATCCAGCAGCTCCACGGAGAGCATTCGCGACCGCGTGTCACCCTCGAAGCTTGGCGTGACCGGACGCGCGCGATCCGTGGGCAGATCGAGCACCGCCGGTGCATCGCGAAGCTGTTCGCGCCAGTACGAGAGCAGGCGCTCCAGCTTGTCGCCGCGCAATGCCTCTCGCTGCCAGATCGCAAAGTCGCCGTACTGCACCGCGAGCGGCGGCAGCGACCCCTGCCCGCCAGCGTGGTAGGCTTCGTACAGAGCAGACAGCTCACGCAGCAGGATGTTGCGCGACCACGCATCCGATGCCACGTGATGCGACTCCAGCAGCAGCACGTGATCCTCGTCCGCCAACCGGATGAGCGAGACGCGCAGTTGGGGATCCGCCGTCAGGTCGAACGAGCGGCGAGACAGCTGCTGCACCAGCGCGACCGCCTCGTCTTCGCGCGAGTCCGTGGGACGGCTGCGCATGTCGATCTGGTTGACGTGCACCTCATACGGTGCGCCGACGATCTGTCGCGGCTCGCCATCGACCATGTCGAACGTGGAGCGCAGAACTTCGTGCCGGTCCACGATCGCCGACAGCGCGCGGCGCAGCGACTCCACATCCAGCGAGCCGCGCAGCCTGGCCGAGCGCGGCACGTTGTACCCGTGCATTCCCGGGTTCGCGCGATCGAGAAGCCACAGGAGCTCCTGTGCGAACGACATCGGCACCGATGCGCCCGCGGCGCGCGGCGCGATACCGTCTTGCGCCGGCATCGCACCGCTCGTGCGCGCTTGCTCGACTTGGGCGCGCTTCTCCGGCGTGAGCTCAGCGAGACGACGCTCGAGCTCCGCGCGCCGCTTGGCGAGCAGGTCCCCGCTCGCGCTCATCGCTTTGCCGGCTCCTCGTTCGAGACCGCGTCGACCGCCGCGAGCTGGCGCTCGAGATCCACGAGCTCCGCGAGCTCCCGCACCGTTGGCGCATCGAAGAGCGAGCGGAGCGGCAGCCGCACGCCAAACTGCCGGCTCAGCTTTCCGAGCACACGAATGGCGAGCAGCGAGTGACCGCCAAGCGCGATGAAGTTCTCGGTCACACCGACGCGCTCTTTCTTCATGACCTCAGCCCATATTTTGGCAATGCCTTCTTCCGTCGCCGTATTCGGAGCCACGAACGTGAGCTTCTCGGCGACGGCCGATTGGGTGTGATCGGGCAGCGCGGCGCGATCGATCTTGCCATTCGCGCCAAGCGGCATTCGCTCGAGCATCACCATCGCGGACGGCACCATGTAGTCCGGCAGCCGCGACGCGATCCACTTCTGGAAGCTCTCGGGTGTGGCACGCTCGGCGTGCGCCGACGCATAGTCGGACGAGGTCGCGCGCGACACGGCGTAGACGACGAGCTGTGGCTCGCCCGTCTCTCCATTCTCCAGCGCTGTGCGAATGAGCGCGACGCACTGCTCGACCGCGGGATGCTCCGCCAACACGTGCTCGATCTCGCTGAGCTCCACGCGATAGCCGCGAATCTTGACCTGCTCGTCCCGCCGGCCCAGGAACTCCACGGTGCCGTCATTCAACCGCCGTACGCGGTCGCCGGTGCGATACGCGCGACCCGCAACCGGAAGCACGACGAAGCGATCGGCGGTGAGCTCGTCGCGGCGCAGATAGCCGCGACTCACACCGTCGCCAGTGATGTGCAACTCCCCCGCGACGCCAGTGGGCACGAGATGACGGTGTATGTCGAGCACGTGCAGGACGGTGTTGGCGAGCGGACGGCCAATTGGCACCGTGATCGCCCCAGCGCCAAGCGCCGCCGACATCGAGTCGTCCGTGACCTCGAACGTGCACACACCCACGGTGGTCTCGGTGGGCCCGTAGTGATTGAGCACGCGCCCGCGCTTCGCGGCGAGCAGCCGCCGAGCGAAGTCCCATGTCAATGCTTCACCGCCGAGTACGATCCACCGGCGCGGCAGCGCCTTCGCGAGCTCGGCCTGGTCCATGGAGCCAACGAGCGCGCGCAGGTGATTCGGCGTGATCTTGAGGACGTCGAGCGGGCGATCCGCCACGTAGGCGGCGTATCGCGCGGGATCAGTCGTGACATCCGTCTCCAGCAGATGCAGTGTGCCCCCGCTCAGCAGCGACGGAAACAAACTCGTGTTGCCGAGGTCCGCCGCGAGTGTGCTCACCATTCCGAACTGCCAGCCGTCGAGCGATGCAAAGCCGTCGCCGGGCCGACCCGCCGGCACATCCGCGAACACTCGGCTGATGGCGCGTGCGTAGTGCACCACGTTTCGGTGCGTGACTGCCACGCCTTTCGGCACGCCGGTCGAACCCGAGGTGAACAACACGTACGCGAGTCCATCGGGGCGTGACGACACAGCCGGTGCGCCCGCCGGCGCGGCAGCCAACACCTCAGCGTCGCCGTCCAGCATGAGCGTCGTCAGTGAGGGCGGGAGATGATCACGGTGCTCGTCGATGCTGATGACGACTCGCGCGCCGCTTTCCTCCAGCTGCTGCGCGATGCGCGCCGGCGGCAGCTCGGGCAGCACGGGAACGTAGGCGGCACCTGCCTTCAGCACGCCAAGGATGGCCGCGATCAAATCGACGGAGCGTTCGAGCGAGACGCCCACGGGTGCATCATCGGTCACGCCGAGAGCACGCAACCGATGCGCGATGCGATTCGCACGGGCGTCGAGCGCTGCGTAGGTGAGCGACGCGTCTCCGGAAATGACGGCGATGCGATCCGGCGTCTGCGCGGCGCGCGCCGCCACCAGTTCGTGCACCGTGGCCGGCGCGCCAAGCACGACGGCCGGCGGATTGAGCGCGGCGATCGCGGCTTCTTCTTCCTTCAAGAGGAGCGGAAGCTCTGAGATGCGCATGTCGGGATTGGCCACTACAGACTCCAGCACCCGGCGCACATGCTCCAGCACGCGAGCGACAGTGCCCGGCGCGAACAGGTCCGACCGGGCGCGCAGGCTGAGCGTCAATCCGTCGGCGCGCTCCGACATGAACAGGGTGAGGTCGAACTTCGTCGTCCCCTCGTCCACGCCAAAGGGCTGCACCTCCGCCTCGCCAATGCGCGCCGGCCCGGTGTCCGACCCTCCACCGAGCATCGTGAACACCACCTGGAACAGCGGCGAATGGCTCAGCCGCTGACCACCTTGCAGCTCGAGCACGAGCTTCTCGAACGGAATCTCCTGGTGGTCGTATGCACCGAGCGCGCTCTCGCGCACCTGATCCATCAGCTCGTTGAACGTGGGATCGTCGCCGAACCGGGCCCGCTGCACGATGGTATTGGCGAAGTATCCGATCAGGCCTTCCGTTTCGGGCCGCGAGCGGCCGGCGATTGGCGAGCCCACGAGAATGTCGCGCTGCCCGGTGTACCGGTGCAGCACCGTCGCGTATGCCGCGAGCAGCGTCATGTACAGCGTCGCGTCGTGCGCGCGGCCGAGTGCCTTGACCTTTGCCAACAGTTCGGGCGCGAACGTGATGCGCTGCATCACCCCGCCGAATCCCGGCACATCCGGGCGCGGGTAGTCGGTGGGAAGATCGAGAACGAAATCCGCGTCTCCGAGCTGCTCCTTCCAATAGGCGAGCAGCGTGTGCAGCCGGTCACCCGCGAGATGCTCGCGCTCCCAGATCGCGTAGTCAGCATATTGAATGGGAAGATCCGGCAGCTCGGCAGGCGGCCCGCCGGCGTGCTCCGCGTACAGTGCAGCAAGCTCGCGGAACAGGATGTCGCGCGACCAGCCATCGAACGCGATATGGTGCGACCCGATGTGCAGCACGTGATCGCGATCGCCAAGCTGCATGACGACGACGCGCATGAGCTGGTCGCGCGTCAGATCGAACGGACGCAGCGCGTGCGCCAGCGCGATGCGTTCGGCCTCGGTCTGACGTTCGCTTTCCGGGCGGTCGCGCAGATCGATCTCGGTGAAATCAACGGAGCGCGGCGCGCGAATCACCTGCACCGG
>JANMAY010000235.1:0-15706 GCA_031360095.1 Gemmatimonadaceae bacterium | reverse complement strand
TGGGCCGTCGCGATCGTGATGCCGCGCGCCTTCTCCTCCGGCGCCTTGTCGATCTGGTCGAAGGCGACCGACTGCGCCAATCCCTTGGCCGCTTGAATTGCCGTGATGGCCGCGGTCAACGTCGTCTTCCCATGATCGACGTGTCCAATCGTGCCCACGTTCACGTGCGGCTTGGTGCGCTCGAACTTTGCCTTTGCCATGATGATTCTCGGTCTGTTGGTGGTCTCTACTACGGCTTGATCTTCGCGATGATCTCTTCGGCCTTGCTCTTTGGAACTTCCTCGTAGTGCGCGAACTCCATCGAGTACACCGCGCGTCCCTGCGACATCGAGCGCAGCTTCGTCGAGTACCCGAACATCTCCGACAGCGGCACCGTTGACTCGATCACCTGCGCCTCGCCACGCTGCGTCATGCCGCCGATCTTTCCGCGACGCGCGGACAGATCACCCAGCACGTCGCCCATGTATGCCTCGGGCACCACGACTTCCACGTTCATCATCGGCTCGAGAATCACTGGATGCGCCTTCTTGGCCGCTTCCTTGAACGCCATGGAGCCAGCGATCTTGAACGCCATTTCCGATGAATCGACGTCGTGGTACGACCCGTAAATCAGCTCCACCTTCACGTCCACCATCGGATAGCCGGCCAGGACGCCGTTGACCAGCGCTTCCTTGATGCCCTGCTCGATGGGTCCGATGAATTCACGTGGAATGGTGCCGCCCACGATCTTGTCCTCGAACACAAAGCCCTGACCCGGCTCGGACGGCTGCATGTTGATCACGCAGTGCCCGTACTGGCCTTTGCCGCCCGACTGCCGAATGAACTTTCCTTCGACCTTTTCGACGCGCTTCTTGATCGTTTCTCTGTAGGCAACCTGGGGCCGACCGATATTGGCGTCGACCTTGAACTCGCGCATCATGCGATCCACGATGATCTCGAGGTGCAGTTCGCCCATGCCCGAAATGATCGTCTGGTTCGTCTCCGGATCCGAATGCACCCGGAAGGTCGGATCTTCTTCCGACAGCTTCATCAGAGCGATGGCCAGCTTGTCCTGGTCGGCCTTCGTCTTCGGCTCGACCGCGACGTCGATGACGGGGTTCGGGAACTTCATCGCCTCGAGAATGATCGGATTGTCGTCGTCACACAGCGTATCGCCGGTGCGCGTGTCCTTGAGCCCGATCGCGGCGGCGATGTCGCCCGCCCGCACTTCCTCGATTTCCTCGCGCTTGTTCGCGTGCATCTGCAGCAGACGGCCGACGCGCTCGCGCTTGTCCTTCGTGGCGTTGTAGACGTACGACCCTGACTTCAGTACGCCACTGTACACCCGAAAGAACGTCAGCTTCCCGACGAACGGATCCGTCGCGATCTTGAACGCCAGCGCCGCGAACGGCGCCTCGTCGTTCACCTGCCGCTCCTCGAACGTTTCGTCGTGGTGCGGCAAATGTCCCTTGATCGCCGGCACTTCGACGGGCGACGGCAGATAGTCGATCACCGCATCGAGCAGCGCCTGCACACCTTTGTTCTTGAACGAGGCGCCGCACAGCACGGGCACGAACTCCATCGCGATCGTCGCTTTGCGGATGGCGCGGCGAATCTCGTCGACGCTCAGCTCCACGCCGTCGAGATACTTCTGCATCAACTCGTCGTCGTGCTCAACGGCTGCTTCCACCGCCTCGAAACGCGCGGCTTCCATCGCTTCCTTGTACTCGCTCGGCGCATCGACGACGGCGAACGACTTGCCGAGCGTTGCGTCGTCGAAGATGTACTGCTTGCGCTCGATCACGTCGATGTGGCCCGTGAAGAGCTCACCCGAACCGACGGGCAGCTGCAACGCGAACGCGCGCTTGCTCAGGCGATCCTTGATCATCGCCATGCAGCGCGTGAAGTCGGCGCCGACGCGATCCATCTTGTTGGCGAAGATCATGCGCGGAACCTTGTACCGGTCCGCCTGCCGCCACACCGTCTCCGTCTGCGGCTCTACGCCGGCAACAGAATCGAGCAGCGCCACCGCGCCGTCCAGCACACGCAGCGAGCGCTCGACTTCAACGGTGAAATCCACGTGGCCCGGCGTATCAATGATGTTGATGCGGTACTCCGGCCCATCGCCCTCTTTGTCCGACTGGCCGTGCCGCATCCAGAAGCACGTCGTCGCGGCCGACGTGATGGTGATGCCGCGCTCCTGCTCCTGCTCCATCCAATCCATCGTCGCGGCGCCTTCATGCACCTCGCCGATCTTATGGCTCTTACCGGTATAGTAAAGAATACGCTCGGTCGTCGTCGTCTTCCCGGCATCAATGTGGGCCATGATGCCGATGTTCCGGTAATATTCGAGCGCGGTGTCGCGTGCCATATCAACCTTTCAAGTGTCAGTCGCGGCAGCCCAACCGGCGCCGGCGAAAGCAATTCAGAAAATGCAAACGCGGGTGGACCAGGCGCCCAGTTGGGCCGGTATCCATCCGCTGTCGCCAGGGTGTGCTCGCCTCTCGTGCGCGAGCGGGGACCCAAGGCGCGCCGAAGTGAAGCAGTTTCGGCGTCGAGTTGTCCTGCGTTTCTTTTCGGGAGCGACACACGGTCGCCGGTCGAGCCTGTGCGCTCATGGAAGCCGCACCCCATAAGAATCGGCCGCAGTGAGCCGATGCCACGGTTTCGTTCGCAGTCGAAATGCAGAATCGACCAAAAAACACCGTAGCCACCTGAATTTATTGGAGTTCCGAGCTAAGTCAACGGCTCCCGCACCGAAGTTTTCAGCTATGAGCTCGCGCGGCTGCGAGCCTCGAACCGTGTGCTGGCCTGCGGCACGCTCAAAGCTCAGACTGACGGCCCATGCCGTCGTTGGCTCCATCTCGTAGCTCGCAGCTGGGCGTGAGTGCTCAAGACATCGCGCCTGCCGCCGAGACGGGCTCTCCACGATCGCGATACAGGTACCCCGCTCCGAGCAGAAACACCCCAACCGCGGCGTATGCACCCACCCGCAGCGCGATCGACTCGATGGTGGTCACCTCGACCACCGCCTTGACCGCTGCATAAATCGCCAGTGCGAGTCCGGCCACACGAAGCGATCGAAGGTCCATCTGCCTCCCCGCGATGATCGAGCTCAACCCGCACGCCGCGTAGTACGAGGTCAGCAGAAAGGCGGCGACATCCACGCTGATGGCGTGCGCCACTTCCATTCGGCCCCACCAGATGAGAAACGCGACAAGCAAGCCGATCCGCACAGGACGATCGACCAAGTATCGGGCAGCACCAACACCCCGCCTGATGAGCTCGCCCGCCCCCGCTATCGCGATCGCCGCAAACAGCGCCGAGACCGACGATCGAGTGAGAAACGGCGAATACGAATACGCCGATCGGCTCGCGAGCTGATCGAGCGCAGACACGATCGCGCTTCCCACACTGAACCCCACACCAATCAGTGGAAGCAGCGTTCGCTCGTTGCGCACGAGCGCAGCAAGCACAATGCTCCACGCAGCCAATCCGCCCACCAGGAAAAGCGGCCACGGCCAGAGCCACGCGGTCAATGCGCAGGCACCGAGCACCCCTGCGGTCAGCAGGTGCGCCCCCGCGCGACCATGGTCCTTCTGTGCCCGCTCCACTCTCCACGCAGCCGAGGCGAAGAGAGTCCACACGCCCACGATAGCGCCGCGCACGTTCCCCGTGGTCGCTCCACCGTAGGCGATGCCTAGCGAGACGAGCGGCAGCACGATCGCACTCGCTGTCCACGCGCGCGTCGACACTCCGCGCACGAGCAGCGCCGCGTATGTCACTGCGGCAATGGCAACTGCCACCGCCATCGTCACGGCGAACGGATGGTCCGAAACGGCGTCCCAACCCGCGAGCACACCGATCAACGTGACGGCGAGATACACGCGCGGCAGGTTGCCGCGCCATTCACGCTCACCAAACAGCAGGGCCGCCGCGGCGCACGCTGCGCCGAAGATCGCGACCAGATACGCACCCCACCACGCGTGCTCCGTGGGCAGCGCTGCCGCAGCGAGCGAATACACGAACGCACCGGCGACCAGCACACCAAACGCAAGTCGCCAACTCGGCTCTCGCGCCGAGCGCAGTCCCCCCGCGAGCACGGTTGCGCCATACGCGAGCAGAACGATCGCGCGACCGCCCCCGTCCGACGTGACGAAGGGCGCCGAGAGTGCGCCGGCGATCGCGACGGCAAAGAGGAACTCGCTTTCGTCGCGCAGCGCGAGCGACGCGAGCGCGATCGCAACGATGTCGACGATCGTGAGCGCGGCCGCAGTCGGAACAAGATGAAATCGCGGACCCGCTCCCCACGCCACGAGATCCACGATGGCAAGCGAGAGCGCGAGAAGCACGTTGCCGTATCGTACCTCTCCCCGACGGCGGAAGTAGAGGCCAGTCGCGCCGATCGCCGCCGCCGCGAGTGCGCCCGACACCACCCGCACTTCGGGCGTGAGCAATCCCTTCAGCACAGCCATCTTGATGACCGCCCCCACCGCCATGAGAATCACGAGAGCCGCCAGCGCGAGGGTGCCATACCGGCCAACCAAGGACTCGAGCTCGTCGCCAGTCATGGCGGCGTCTGCATACACGCGCTGCGCAAACGAGGGGCGCGCGTCGGGAGAGACGGACGCGTGCCTGCTCCGGGGAGTGCGGAGCGACGCGACGTCGGCGCGCAACGCGGCGACGTCGCGCTCGAGCGCCGCGATTCGCTCTTCGCTGCGCGGACCTTCTCTCGAGTCGTCTGCCGGGTCGTCGAGAGGACTCATGCGCTCAACTTACGCGTCCCTTCGATGATCGCCAGCGCAGAGACGCTACGGGCGCATCACCACGTTCGTGCAGCTTTCCTCGAGCCGGTCGCGATTCCTCAGTACAATCTCACCGCGCGCTTACGCCAGCGTCTCGCCGAGTGCGTGCGCCGACGTTTTCGGAATGGTGCTCGATGGCATTGGTGGCGTTGGACGCAGCCGCTCCTGCCGATTCACATCGACCGCCATTTGCTGATCGCTCTCGCGTCGGCGTTCCAGCGAATCGATCACCTCGGCGCGACGTTCGCCGGCGCGCTTGTCCGCATCGGTCGACACCTTTGGCGCAACCCTCCGCTCCGCCACGCGACGATCGGCTGTCCGGTCCCACGCGTCCAGGTGCACGAGGAGATCATCGAGCGACCGCACGCGCCGCGCTCCGTCTTTCTCACGTCGAAAGACAACGTGTGTCCAGCCACGCACGCCAACCGGACGGTGCCAGCTGCCGGCAATGCGTACTCGGCGCCCTGCGATGGCATGTCCGAGGACGCGCTCATACCGTGACCGGGACAGAAGCGTGATCGGGAAGAGATCATCCCAGGTGCACAGACGGCCCACGTCGTCATACGATTCGGGCCGGTCCTCGAGCTCGAGCAGCGATGGCGCTCGGCCGCGCATCACCGCGCCGATGAGCTGCAGCGACAACGGATCGCCCACCGCGCTGATCGCCGGCCAGAACTGCCGAGTGGTGCGACCGGCCATTTCACGAAGCGATGCGCTGCCGCCGGACTGAAGGCGCCACTGATAGTCGTCCACGTTTTCCATGAACGGATTCGTGGGATAGCACGTGTACTTGGCGGACCAACCCTGCCGAGAGCTGTGCGTGCTCGGGACGAAGCCACGCACGACAGGAATGTCGTGCGCCTCGAGTTGATCGAGCGTGTACGACGGCCAGGTCATCACTTGGCGGACAATGCCGACGATGAGAGTGGCCGTCGCTGCCATGAGGGCGGCGTCGGGAGTAAAATCCGCCGTCACCTCGATGCGGTTGCCGCGCGGTCGAACGCCGATGCCCGTCGAGCGACGATTCGCGGCGAGAAGCATGACGGGAGCAGCGAGCACGTGTGTCAGCAGATATGCCAGCTGTTGGACCGAGCGCCCGTTCTTCTGTTCGCTATGCGAGAGGTCGAACGACACGTTGTAATGCGTGCTGAACCCCACCAATCGCACGGTGCGATTGTGCTCCTGCTCCCATGCGTCGAGCTCATTGCGCAGGAATCCAAGACTTTCCCAGAGCGACCGGGTGCCCCGCGCACCGCATCCGCGCGCGATCTCGATCATCGGCGTCGCAATCTCCATCACGCCAGTATCGAAGTAGAGTGCGCCACCCGTTGGCAGATGATACGATCGGCCGGTGCGGTGCAGGAGCGGACCGCGCACGACGTGCCTGGGAGAACCGAAAACGTCCTCCGGCTTTTGCGGCAGGCCGTCGACGACCGTCGTGAACTCCGCCTCCAGTCCAATCGCGGGCAGGCCGCCGCCCGCAACGGCACCGCCGATTCTGCTGCTCGCAGCGCGGTCCGCCCGACGCGGTCGTTTTCTCGGCTCCCTCACCGACATGCCTCTACCCCATTCACAACGGATCTCCCGCCAGCTTCAAATTGTATGTCTCGCCGGCCGCTTCGCGAGGTACGCTCAGGACGTAACCAAGGTCCAAGTGGAGATGGTCATCAGTCTTCGCGAGCTCGGGTCCAAGCGGTCTGGTCCATATCGTCGGAATCACTTCTTTGGCGATCGCGGCAAAACGTGCGATCGTCTCCTGCGAGTCGAGGTACGTGTCACCAACACGGTAGATGTTGGCAGCGGTTCCCCAGCAATGCGGTGACGCACCACCAATTCTTGCGTGGCGAGGTGAGCAGTACCCTCCGTTCGCGCCAACAAAGACGTACGTCCCCACGGCTTCACGAAACTGCTCGAGCGCGAGAGCCAGCAGCGTCGTAGCGCACGGGATGTACCGTGGGAACACGCGCAGCGCCGGAGCCTCCCGCACATCGGTGTGGATGAACTCGGACACCGCAAAGTGCGGGGCAAGAAGGGTTTCGCTCGCTTGGTCCCACGAAACGATCTCGTAGAAATAGCGCGGCAGCACGCGAGCCTGCCCCGCGTGGTCGCACAGCACGCCACCAGGCAGGAGAATGTCCCGGAATTTGCGCTCGAGGCGGCGGCCGTCGACGAGACGCAGCGGAAACGTGGCGAGATCAGTCGCCATCAGTCGGCAACGACGGCTGAGTAGGCCAAGTACGACGCCGCGGCGATCGTCGTGGAGCGACCAGTTCCCGACGGCTCCCACTCCGTGAGCACGGCGAGGGCATAGGGGCGCCGGCCGGGGAGGTAGATGAGTCCCGCGTCGTGCGCGATGGTCGAGATCTCTCCCGTCTTGTGCGCGACGCGTGCACCGCGCGGGAGTCCGGCCGGGATCCCGCTGTTGAACTGTTGGCCATGCAGCACCTCGAGCATTTGGCGCGACAAGGTCGGGGTGAACGCCCGCTCCTCGCCAATCACACGAAGCAGCGCAACCAGTCCATTCGCGGTCACTCGGTTGTTGATGCCGTGCTCGAACGCTTTTTCGTCTTCCACGCCCCGGCGCAGGTCGATGCCCTCCAGCGCGAACTCGTCCAGCGTTCGCTGAAGGACGTCGAGACCCACCAGATCGAGCAACAGGTTCGTTGCGAGGTTGCTGCTCGTGGTGATCATGGCGTCGGCGAGCTCACTTACTCGTAGCGTACGGCCCACCTCGCGATGAATGTCGGGATTCGCATCCCTGTCGAGGCGCACCCGGTACGGCGAACCGTCGTACGCACTGAGGAACCGGTTTCGCACGTGCACACGCGATTGCGGAAGCAGCTCGCCGCGAAAAATTGCGCCAAAGACGCCGACGAGAATCGCAACCTTGATGGTGCTCGCCGCGTGGAACCACCGGTCCGCGTGATAGCGAAATTCCAACCCCGTTTCGAGGTCGGTGATCGCGATGCCCAACGCCGTCGCACCCGACTTTCCTTGGAGCTCGGCAAATCGCGCCTGGAGCTCAGTCGGGTAGTCGAGCGACGGAACGGGGACTTTGGTGGAAGTGGGGGTGCGGGTGGGCATGGCGAACCGAACATTTGCAATGAGAATGCCGCTCGGAATCGGTGCCCGCTGTGCGGTTGGGTGCCCCGAAGAGCCCTCCGGGCTCCCGGCGAGGCATCCCGGTCCCTATTCCCCCGGTCGCTCGATCGACTTCTGTGAACCGGACGGCCGCAGATTCATGGCGCTGCTGCGAGCCCGCTCCCCTCGGCTCGTGGCGCCCGTCAGCTCGCGGGAGCGACGGAAGGCACTGACCGCCAGGACTCCGGAACAGACTCCGGAGATCGCCAGCTTCAGCATGGCCTGCGCCGAGGCGAGGTAGAAGCGATTCATCGCCGTCGCCTGAACACGCGCCTTCATTTGGAGGGTATCCAGCGCGAACGCCCCCGCTGCAACGATGAAGAAGACGGTGAGAATGGCGCAGACAATGCCAACGGTCTTCACCACTTTTCGATCGCCGAGCAAGAGCGCGAGCACGTAGAGGAACAACAAGATGAGCAAGGGCGCCGCAATGGCGCCCGCGATGAGTCCGAACGCGCCGAACCTCCAGGCGACGGAGTCCATGCGCACCGGCATCACCGACATCGCGAAGTCGAAAAGCGGAAGCAGCGTGGACACTCCGAGAATCACATAGCCGGGCGTTCGGACGCGGCGCAGGAGATCGACGGGTACGATTGCGGTCATCTTGATTGTCGCGGAATTGGAGGGGCGCGCGCACATCGAGGTGCCGGCGCGAGAGCGAAAGCAATATGTCGTCCGCCTGCCTTCCACGACACCCCCCGTGACGTTGGAAGCGCGTGGCGCGGGATGAGCGGTGCGCATAGCATTCGCCATGCGATCCGTCTTGCTGTTGATCCATCGCTGGCTCGGTGTGCTTACCGGCGCAATCATCTTCATCATCGCCGTCACCGGAAGCGCACTCGTGTTCGAGGGCGCAATCGATCGGGGCCTCAATCCGGGCTTGTACCGGGTCGCTCCACGCACCGCGACCCTTCCGCTCGACACGCTCATTGCCCGTGCGCAGTCCGTTGCGCGAGGCGCTCCAGTGCGCTCTCTGCAGCTCGCGCGGGCGCCCGGCCGTGCATACATGGCGCAGGCCGGCGCGATGCAGATCTTCATCGATCCGTTCACGGGACGCGTCCTCGGTACGCGCGCCACTGCCGACTTCGACCGATCGCTGCCTCGCGTGTTGCATCGCATGCATACGTCGCTCCTGGCACCGCGCCGCGGCGGAGGCGCTGTCGTCGTCGTGTGCACCATCGCCGCACTTTTGCTCGTGATGACCGGCGTGATCATCTGGTGGCGCGAGAAGCTGTGGCGAATCGTGTGGGGCGCATCGTGGAAGCGCGTCGTGTACGACCTGCATCACCTGCTTGGCATACTCGCGGCGCTGGTGCTTCTCGTCATCACGTCGAGCGGCACCATCATTCACTTCGAGTCGCTCGGCAAGGCAATCGCGGGCATCGGTTCGGGACCGCCCGCCCCCGCGCCGCAACAGATCGCCCGTGATGCTGGCGCTGCGCTCGTCTCGATCGACTCCATCACACGCGCTGCGCAGCGCACGTTGCCGGACGCGTCGCTCACATTCGTCAATTTCGACGCAACGCCAACGCGTCCCGCGGTCGTTGGAATGCGGTATCCGGAGGATAGGACGCCGGCGGGACGCAGCCGCGTCTACGTGGATCGATTCACGGGCTCGGTGCTGCGCGCGGACGCGACCCGCCAGGCGCCCGCTGGACTGAAGCTCGCCAATCAAATGCGGTCGGTGCATACCGGCGACATTCTCGGACCACCGACGCAAATGATCTGGCTGCTGTCGGCGATCATACTCGCCAGTCAGGCGGTAACGGGATTGATGATGTGGTATCACATGCGGCCAGCACGCGTGGCACTCGACCGGAAAGCCGAGCGAGACGCGGCCTCGTAGGGAGGGAAGAGGGGCTGCGCTTGACTATCGACCGCTGTTCGAGCCACCAGTAGTCCATCGTTGCGCAACCATCCTCGGAGTGAGCATGCACCCGTACGTGTCCGCGATTCTTCTCGCGATAGCTTCCTCTGGAATCGCCGCACTCGTGCCCGCGCGAATCACGCCCGAGCCGGCACGCATGCCGGTGGAACGTGTCACGCGAGTTAGAGCAAACGACAATCGCGTGCCAGCCGGCGCGCTCCGCGGCACTGTGCTCACGCTGCGGCTCGTCGCTCGAACCGGCATGTGGTACCCAGACGGTGATTCGGCACCCGGTGCCGAGGTGCAAGCGTTCGCGGAGGAGGGGCGCGCACCGCTCATTCCCGGACCAATGATTCGCGTCCGCGCCGGGACCGAGGTGTCGGTCACCCTGCGCAATGCAATTCCGAATTCGACACTGGTCGTGCACGGACTCACATCCCGGAGTGCGACCATCCCTGCCGTCGACGACAGCGTGCAGCTTTCGACCGGAGCAGCACGAACGCTCCGCGTCCGGCTCGACGCTCCCGGTACGTACTATTACTGGGGCACGACGATGGGTCGCACGGTTGGCGAGCGCACGAAGGTAGACGCGCAGCTCACGGGGGCGATCATCGTTGATCCCGCGGACGGTCCGGTGCCGGAAGATCGCGTGCTCCTCATCGGCATGTGGAGCGATACCGCCGGTCACGTGCCCGTCGACCGCAACCGCCTGCTCGCCGCGGTGAATGGGCGGTCGTGGCCGCACACGGAGCGACTGCACTACACAGTGGGCGACACGATTCGCTGGCGCATCATCAACGCGTCCGCTGACTCGCATCCCATGCACTTGCACGGCTTCTACTTTCTCGTTGACGCTCGCGGGAACGGGCTCACCGATACCCTCTACGCGCGCGACAGACGTGACCTCGTCGTGACGAACAACCTACGACCCGGCTCCACGATGTCTATGACGTGGGCACCGGATCGCGCGGGGAATTGGCTGTTTCATTGTCATCTGCCTGATCACTTCGCGCATCGCGGCTCGCTTGGCAGCCTTCCACCGAAGGAGTCGCGCAGGGCACACGGCGCGACAAACCACGCGCTTCAGGGAATGAGTGGGTTGGTGACGGGCGTGATTGTACGGGACAAACCCGGCAGCGCGGGACCCGTCGTGCTGGCCGGCGGCGCGTCGCGACACCTCCGCTTGGTCATTCGACCGAGCGCCGAGGGATCTCCGGCGGCGCCGGCGTTCGAGTACGCGCTCGAAGACGCGCGCGCGATGTCACCCGCGAGCTCGGACGGTCGCGCCGCGCCGCGCCTCGTGCTCGCGCGCGGTGAACCCGTCGCCATCACGGTCGTCAACACGCTCGACGAGCCCACCGCAGTGCATTGGCACGGGATCGAATTGGAGAGCTACTTCGATGGCGTCGCCGGCTTCAGCGGAGCTGGCCAGCGTCTTTCTCCTGCTATCGCGCCGCGCGATTCGTTCGTCGCGCGCTTCACGCCGCCGCGCGCGGGCACGTTCATTTACCACACGCACGTCGATGAAGGGCTGCAACTGCCCGCCGGATTGGCGGGACCGATCGTCGTCGTGGAGCCCGGGGTGCGCTATGACCCGGCCACCGATCTAACCGTCCTGGCGAGCAGTTCGCGCCAGCGCAGCGTCAACGGTGTCAGGCCGCTGGCCATCTGGTTGAATGGGAGTGCAACACCGCCACCATTGAACCTTCAGGTTGGCGTGCGCTATCGCATCCGCTTCATCAACATGACCATGAACGCTCCGAATCTTCGGTTCGAGCTGCTGCAGGATGGGACGTTGCTGCGCTGGAAGCCCTTGGCGAAGGATGGCGCCGATCTTCCCGTCGCGCGCCAGCTCGTTCGCGCGGCACGCCAGCCGGTGAGCATTGGAGAGACGAGCGACGTCGAGCTGGTCGTGGAGCGCGCGGGTGAGCACCGCATGGAAGCGCATCTCGGCGACGGAACGCTCGTCGGTTCCATAGCGGTTCACGTGACGACGACGGCTCCCTGACAGCGGATGTCCACCAACGAAAAGCCCCGCGTGTTCGAAAGAACGACGCGGGGCTTCGTGGTTTGCGGGAGTGAAGCGAACTACCAGCGATAGTGCGCGAATGCCTTGTTCGCGTCGGCCATGCGGTGCGTGTCTTCCTTCTTCTTCACCGCGTTGCCTTCGCCCTTCGACGCCGAGATCACTTCGGCGGCCAGCTTCTCCGCCATCGATTTCTCGTTGCGGTCGCGCGAGTAGCTGATCAGCCAGCGCATCGCCAGCGCCGTGCGGCGCTCCGGACGCACTTCGACCGGCACCTGATACGTGGCGCCACCGACTCGCCGGCTCTTCACCTCGACGACCGGCTTGAGGTTCGTAAGTGCCTGCTTGAAGATGTTGACGCCGGGCTGGCTCGTCCGCGTCTCCACCAGGTCCATCGCTGCGTAGAAGATGCGCTCGGCGACGCTCTTCTTGCCCTGATACATCAGGACGTTGATGAACTTGGATACCGTCTGGCTGTCGTAGCGCGCATCCGGAAGGATGGTGCGCTTTACAGAACTTTTGCGGCGGCTCACTTCTTACCTCCCTTGGCGGCGGCCTTGCCGGCGGCAGCAGCCTTCGGCTTCTTCGTGCCGTACTTGGACCGGCTTTGATTGCGGCCGTTCACGCCGGAGGCGTCGAGCGTTCCGCGAACGATGTGATACCGAACGCCGGGCAGATCCTTCACACGACCGCCGCGAATGAGCACGATGGAGTGCTCCTGGAGGTTGTGGCCTTCACCCGGGATATAGGCGGTGACTTCGAAGCCGTTGGTCAGACGCACACGCGCGACTTTGCGCAGAGCGGAGTTCGGCTTCTTGGGCGTGGTGGTGTAGACGCGCGTGCAGACGCCCCGCTTCTGGGGATTCGCCTTCAGCGCCGGCGCCTTTTCCTTCTTGGCGAGGTCGCGGCGCGACTGCCGGACCAACTGATTAATCGTCGGCATTCAACCTGATGATGTTCGTCGATCTGCTACCTACGTGGATCGCCTCCGAACGAGGCGGCACGGAACAGACCCGTAAGCTAGTCACCGCCCGGCATTTGGGTCAAGTGAAAGGCCACCACCAGCTTCTGCTGGTGGTGGCCTTTTACCGAAGTCCCGGCCCGCTTACGGCCCGTCGGGGGGAATATACGGCTTTGGAACCAGGGGATTGTTGACGGTTTCGGCCAGGTTGAGCGGCCAGCACATCTGGGTGCCGAAGGTCACGGTGGCGCTCCCGTTGTAGGAGCCTTTTGGCCAGAAATCCTTTGCGTAGAACTTCAGATAGCGCCGGATGTCGCCAATGCGATGCCCGTCGACGAAGAAATCGCGGCGCCGCTGGTCGATCAGGTTGTCGAGGAAGTTGGCCGCGGTGGTGGGAGTTGCCGCGGTAGTGCTCGGGTAGGCCGTTCGGCGCGACTCGACGAAGGCAATATTCGTCGGGGTCGCACCCTCCGCCTCGGCAATGATGTAGTTGGCCTCGATCAGCGACGCGAGCCGGATGGAAGTGCCGTAAGTGAAGTCGGCTCCGGTTTTCGTACCATCGAACGTGCTGAACGACGGCGGGGAGTTGGGCACGATGAAGCTGCCGCCGGTCGCTGGCTCAGGCGCGGGTTTTCCTGTCGCGTCGAGCGGCGTTGGCACACGCGCGTCATCCAGGCCAAGAAACGAGGTATTCGACACGGACGCCGAGGTGGCTCCAGCGCCACCCGACAACCGTTCTGCAAACAGGTTCTGGAGACCGAGCGTCGTATTGGCATTGTAGTAGAGCCGGTACTCGAAGCCGGTCGCACCACCTTGGGTTTGTACCTGCCGCGCGCTCGCGATCGCCTTCGCCTTGTCTCCGCGGCCCAGGGCGGCGCGCGCCATGCCCACGTACGCGAGATTGCGGATTGAATCAGCGGCAAGCGTGTACCGAATGCCAAGCGCGGTAGTGAGCTTTGCGTTGCCCACCCTCGCGGACGCGGCAATCTTGATCGCCGAATCGAAGCGCGCCTCGGCGAGCTTGAACACTTCCTCCGACTTGAGCGGCGCGGTGTAGCGTGCCTGCGCCGTCGAGATGGGAACTTCGCACCATCCTTCCGCGAGCAGCACCAGCGTATACCCCGCTAGCGCATAGGTCCGCGCCAGCCGGATGTCGCGGAGCGCCGAATCGCCTTCGATCTGTCGCATGCGTCCCGCGACGCTGTCGGACAACCAGCGCGCGCGTTGCAGCGGACCATACGTGAAAACGCTGTTGTAGCTGTTGTCCACCGCCACTCGACGCTGGTCGTACAGCACCTCGTCGATGAACACATGGTGATTGCGCAGCTCGTCCGTGAAGGTGCCGCTCAGGTACGAATACCAGAAATAGTTCGCGCCCTGAAGGCCGGCGATCGCACTATTGGCCATGAGATCGACGAGCGACGAATCGGCGAGACGCTCGACCGGAATGGCGGCGGGGTTGTCGGCGGTGAGGAACTGATTGCACGCCTCCGCGGAGGTCACGCCGGCGACGCCCAGGACGACGGCCGCCGCGCGGCGCACGCGGCGCGACAGCAATTGGTTGAAGCGCATGAGGGAATTCATCAGTAGGTAATGTTGGCTGTCACCGTGTAGCGGCGCGTCATCGGGAACGAGTAGGCGTCCACACGAACGAATTGCGCGGCATTGCCGCTGCCACGGACCTGGTTGTTGCTGTAGCCGTTGACCTCGGGATCCAGGCCGCTGTAGTCGGTCCAGAGTCGAAGATTCTTGCCGGCGAGGACGAGACTCGCGGACTCGAGCTTCATGCGCTGCGCCCAGCCGTTGGGCACGGTCCATGTCAGCGAGAGGTCGCGCAGCTTCATGTAATCCGCCTTCTCGATGTACAACGTCTGCGCCATGGGAGACGTGATGGTCGTGGGAGTGCTGCTTCCGCCGAACACCGCACGCAGCGTGTCCAGTCGCGGCGTGCCGATCAGGTCAGCCTGATTGAGAAAAGCGCAGTTTGGTCCGTCCGAGACGGTCGCGCAGCGATTGTATTCCTTGTGATTGTACAGGTAGTGACCGCCCTGAAAATCGAGCAGCCCGTACAGGCGAAAGTGCTTGAAGATCGTGAGCGTATTCGAGAACGACACGCTGCGAGTGGGGATCGCAGGTCCGAGGAACTGGAATGCTGTGTCATAGACGGCCGAGGTGATCAACCCGGCCGCATTTCTGTTGAGGATGTAGCTGCCGTCGGCGGTGCGGCTGGGATAGCGCACGAAGTAAGAGCCGAGCGGATATCCGACGCGATTGCGCTGCAGCCCGGGGCTGTAGCTCGCGCCCGTCGGCACTTCCTCGGTGCGGATCGTGTCGAGCAGCAGCAGCTTGTTGTGATTCCACGTCATGTTGAGACGCGACTCCCACGTCACGTGCTTTATTTGGAGCGGGGTGCCGTTGAGTCCCAGCTCGACGCCGTCGTTGCGCGTTTTACCGAGATTCTGTTGCACCGAGCCGGGAAATCCGACCGATGGTGGAAGCGCGAGCGGTACCAGAAGATCGCGCATGTTCTTGTTGTAATACGTGAGCTCGACCCCGGCCCGTCCGCGCAGCAGGTCCGTATCGAATCCGATCTCCACCTCCTCGCCCAGCTCCGGCTTGAGATCCGGGTTGCCGAATGTGCGCGCGGTGAGTCCGCCGCCAACGCCGTTGGGTCCGAGCGCGACGCGCGTGGAGCCGTACGATTGCAATGCCGTATACGGATCGGGTGCGCGGCCGGCTCGCCCCCATGCCGTCCGGAAACGGAAATCGCTCGCTTGAATGGCGTCGAAGTAGCGTTTCAACGCCGGCTCTTCGGACATCACCCACGAGAGCGACAATTTGGGATACAGGATGGCGTCGAAATTCGCTCCGAACGAAGAGTGATCGTCGGCGCGCAACGCACCCGTGACGAACAGGCGGTTCTTCCA
>JANMAY010000242.1:0-13738 GCA_031360095.1 Gemmatimonadaceae bacterium | reverse complement strand
CCGCCACCAAGGCCACGTTGGCGGTCGTGAGCCCGTGCCCGGCGTGGATGGCCAGCCCCAGTGACGCGCCAAGCGCGGCGCTCTCCCGCAAGGACGCGAGAGGACCGGCATCGGTTACGCCGTGCGCATAGCGGCCCGTATGAAATTCGACCGCGTCGGCACCCAAATCGCGCGACAGGGTAACACTCTCAGAGTCCGCGTCGATGAACAGGCTAGTGCGGATTCCGGCGGAACGCAGACGGCGCAGTGCGGGCTCGAGGCGGGCCGCGCCGGCGACGACATCCAGTCCACCTTCCGTGGTGATCTCTTCGCGCCGCTCTGGCACGATGGTGACCTGATGTGGACGCAGCCGTTCGGCAAGCGCGACCATCTCGTCGGTGGCCGCGATCTCGAGATTGAAGACGGTGGTGATGGTGGCTGCAATGGCGTCGATGTCGGAGTCCTGGATGTGCCGCCGGTCCTCGCGCAGATGGGCGGTGATGCCGTCCGCGCCAGCCCGCTCACAGATGGGCACGGCGTCGGCCGGCACGGGTTCCAGACCACGCCGCGCCTGCCGCACCGTCGCGATGTGGTCGATGTTGATGTAGAGACGTTGGCGTGGAGTCATGTTGCCGGTGTCATGAGTTCGGTTGCCGGAGCCTGCCGACGTGCATTACGTTCGCAACACTCCCCGAGGAGATCACGAGTGAGACGACTGCTGATCAGTTTGCTGCTTCTGGCTGCGTGTAGGAAGAACACGGTCGAGACACCGGCGCCGGGCCGTCCCGCGCCCACCGCCGGCGCGTCCGCCGCGCGACCCGCTCTCGATGCGTTCCTCGCCGCGGTGCGCAATCAGGACCTTCAGGCGATGTCCATGGTCTGGGGCGACAAGAATGGCTCCGTTCGCGACGGAAAGGTGATGAGCCGCGAGGACATGGAACAGCGCGAGCTCGTTCTCATGCGCTGCTTCAAGCACGATTCCTTTCGCGTACTGGGTGAAGCCCCGGCGCCGGACCGGGAACGGGTGCTCCAGGTCGAGCTCACGCGCGGAACTAAGAAGTACGTCACGGACTTCTATGCCGTGAAAGGGCCGGAGCGATGGTATATCCGGTCGGCGAACATGGAACCCGTGAAGAATCTCTGCTCGACGAAGTAAGCGCACCGGTCGGCGTCAGAGCTCAGTGAGCTCGACGAGCACACCGGCCGTGGCGCTCGGATGTACGAACGCGATACGTTTGCCCTCGGCGCCAATGCGCGGGACGTCGTCGATGAGGCGAATGCCGGCGGCTCGGCAGCGCGCCAGTGTAGTGTCCAGGTCGTCCACGGCGAAGCAGATGTGGTGGAGGCCAGGTCCACGTTTGGCGATGAACTTGCCGATGGGAGTGTTGGGTGCCTGGGCTTCCAGGAGCTCGACGAGCGACTCCCCGGCGGCGAGGCCGGCAATGTGTGCACCGTCGGCGTCGTCGAGATTCACCTCGGGCAATCCGAGGATGTCGCGGCAGAAGGGAAGCAGGTCGTCGAGCGCGCGCACGGCGATGCCCACATGGGCGATGCGCGTTGCGCGCCGGGCGGGGGGAGCATCGGTCATTTTCGGATGCGCTGGTGGGTGAAGCGCCGGCGTTGAATACTAATTCTGGGTGCGGTGGGAATCATGGCCGCAAAGGAGAGGAGCACACGGATGTCGAACGCTCAGGCAGTGACGGACGCTGATTTCGATCAGCAGGTCGAAAAGCAGGCCGGGCTCACGGTGGTGGATTTCTGGGCGTCGTGGTGCGGTCCGTGCCGGATGATCGCCCCCATTCTCGATCAGCTCGCAGTCGACTACGCGGGGCAGGTCAAGGTGACCAAGCTCGACGTCGACGCCAACATCAAGACGGCGACACGATTCAACGTGCGGTCGATCCCGATGCTGCTGTTCTTCAAGGAAGGCAAAGTGGTCGATCAGATCGTCGGCGCGGTGCCACGCCAGGCCATCGAGGCGAAGCTCAAGCAGCACGTCGCCTGATTGGCGCGCGGCGCGCGGTGGCGTTCACCGCCGTTGCAGACGGACGGGCAGCACAACACATTGGGGCCGAGGGGACGCGATGTCGCCTCGGCCCTTTTCTCGCCTTCATGCCCGCCACCGTCGCCGGCCTGCGTTACCCCCGGACCCGAGTGCTGCTTCCGCGCACGCGGCTCGCCTATGTGCATCTGCGTAATCTGCTCACCGACGCGAAGCGCGATCGGTCCGCGCGCGTGTCCGGCTACGTCGCCGTATGGCTCCCGGAGGAATTTCTCGTGCTCTACCTCCAGCAGGGAGAGCTGGTGAACGCGTGCGTGCACGACGGGAAATCATTCCAGCCGCTCGCAATTGGCGCGGCAGTCGAGAAGGTGCCCAACGAACCCGAGTACGGCGAGATCTGCTTTCACGAAGCCGACGATGATCAGCTCGCGTGCATGTACGCATCGCAGACGCTGCCACCGGAGCCATGGCCACCCGAGCTGCGTACCACGCAGCCCTCCGCGCTCTTTCCGTACCTGATGGCCCACACGTTCGATGGACTGGTGGAGATCGCGGCGGAAGGCGACGTGAACTTCCTCAAGTTCAAGCACGGCGCGGCGCACACGGCATATCTGGCCGGCGCCCACGAAGGCTCGCTGGTGGAGCGCGTCGGGCGGTTGTTCGAGCGCGATCGTCGCGCGCTGCACGTCGCGGTGCGGCGCTGGGCGGAGCCGGCTCCACTCCCCGTCCAGGCGCCGACCGGACTCGTGCAAGCGTATCGCGATCTCGCCACGTCGCTGGTCCTCCGCCTCGTTGCCGACGGACGTGAGAGCGCGCCGGCCATCGCGGAACACGCGCGACAGACGCTGCTCACGGTGCACCCGCCGCTCGAAGGGTTTTCGTTCAACGGACGAACACCGCGCGCGGTTGTCGCTGATGCGGATGCGGTCACCAATGCGGTCGCCGCGCTCGTCAACGAGGTGCTCTGGACGGCATCAGATCAGGAGGGCCACGGTCCCGAGACGATCCTTCGCGAGCTCACGCACGAGCGACGGCATCTGTTCCAATCGGCGGGTCTCTTCGACCGCTTGTCGTGGAAGCTGGCGTGACCGAGGGCAGGACCGGAACGCTATACGTCGTCAGCACCCCCATTGGAAACATGGGGGATTTTTCTTTCCGTGCGGTCGAAGTTCTCAAAGCGGTTGCGATCGTGCTTGCGGAAGACACGCGGCACTCGCGTCACCTGCTCGACCGCTACGAGATTACGACACCACTCGTTGCATACCACGAGCACAACGAGGCGAAGACGACTGGAGGCCTCGTCACCCGACTGGGCGCCGGAGAGGATCTCGCCCTCATCTCGGACGCCGGTACGCCATTGCTTTCCGATCCTGGTGCGCGGCTCGTGAGCGCCGCCGTCCACGCCGGAATTCGCGTGTCGCCGATTCCTGGCGCGTCGGCACTTCTCGCCGCACTGGTTGCGTCGGGCCAGGGCATCGATCGGTTCACCTTCTATGGATTTCTGCCTCGGAAGGGCCCGGCGCGTCGCACGACCATGGCCGAGATCACTGCACTGCGCCATGCGGCGGTGATCTACGAGGCACCCTCGAGGGTGGCGGACACACTCGCCGAGCTGGCCGAGGCGGGTGCTGCGGAGCGGGCAACCGTCATCGCCCGCGAGCTGACGAAACAGTATGAGGAGCTCCGACGGGGAACGGTGGGCGCCCTCGCGGCGTATTACAGCGATGCAGCACCCCGCGGAGAAGTCGTGATCATCGTTGCCGGAGCCGAGGCACCTGCCAGCGCCACCGAAGCGGCGCTGCGTGCGCGCGCGGCCGACTTGCGTGCGGAAGGCCAGTCCCCGCGCGACGTCGTCGCGGCGCTCATGGCGGAGCTCGGCGCCTCGCGCAACGTGGCCTACCGCATGGCGCACGAATGATCGCATCGCTCCGGACCGTCGTCGTGCTTGGTCTGCTCCCCGTGCTCACGCTGCCCCTCACCGGGGCGCGTGCGACTCCACGGATGACGGTGGCTCGACTGCAATACGATGGCGGGGGCGACTGGTACGCAAATCCGTCGAGCCTGCCCAATCTTCTTGCGGCGATTCGGGAGCGTACCTCGCTGCCGGTGGAGAAGAGCGAGGCGCGTATCACGCTTACCGACGAGAAGTTGTGGGACTTCCCCGTGCTGCACATGACGGGGCATGGCAACGTAAAGCTCACCGAAACGGAAGTGCTGCGTCTGCGCGAATACCTCGGCAGGGGCGGCTTCTTGCACGCCGACGACAACTACGGGCTCGACGAATCGTTTCGCCGAGAGATGAAGCGCGTGTTTCCGGACCGAGCGCTGGTGGACGTGCCGCTGTCGCACCCGATCTATCACGTCGTCTATGATTTTCCCAAAGGTGTGCCCAAGGTGCACGAGCACGACGGAAAGCCCGCGCGCGGATTCGGGATTTTCCTCGGCGACCGGCTCGTCGTGTACTACACCTTTTCGACCGATCTCGGAAATGGGTGGGAAGATCCGGAGACGTATCACGATCCGCCAGCGCTCCATGAAGCGGCGCTGCGAATGGGCGTGAATCTGTTCGTCTACGCGGTGACGAGCCGTCCAGTGCCATGACGATTCGCACGATGGTCGATCGCGAGCGGCGCCACCTCCGCCGCGCGGAGCTCGCGGCGGGAGTGCTGCTCGCGGCCGCGGTCACGGCGGCGGTGCTCGCGGGGGGCGCCGCGGTACTCGCGCACGCACGCTGGCTCACGCTTCCGCGCGGCATCCCGTTCACTGTCTGGGCGCTCGTCGCCGTCGTCATCGGCGGACTGGCGTTTCGCACCCGGCAACGCGTGCAACGCGATGCAACGCGCCAGCATGTCGCTCTCGCCATCGAGCAGGAGCAGGGGATGCGGCGAGGGCGGCTCGTTGGCGTCCTGGAGCTCGAGGGCCAGAGTGCGCTCGCGGACCGCGCCGCGCGAGCGGCTCGCGGAACACTGCCCGCCGATGCACCGCTGGCGCCGGCAATGCGGCGCGCCAGCATGCGTCGCACGTTCGTGGGCGCGGGCGCGGCGGCGGCCGGCATGCTGCTGCTGCTCACCGCCACGCCGGTGTTCGGCGATGGCCTGCGCGCCGTGCTTCAGCCACTCGACGCGTGGCGTGGCAACCTGCTCGCCCGCCCGCACATCGATGGCGCGCCGCTCGAGCTGCTGCGTGGATCACCGCTGCGAATCACACTGAACGCGCCCGGACGTCGCGTCGTGTACTTGCATGCCCGCCAAACGGGCGACGCATGGCGCACCGACACCGTGCGACTGGATCCGGCGATGGGACGCGCGACGTGGACCATCGATGCGCTGCGCAGCGACGTGCGGCTCGTGCTTTCGGACGGGCGCGCATCGAGTGACAGTGTCATGGTGCGTGCGGCAGACCGCCCGTTCGTAGGCGGGCTCACGCTCAACGTGCGCTACCCGCGCTACCTCGGCCGATCGGACGAGTCGCTCCCGGTAGGCGAACCGCTGCGGCTCCCGCGCGGGAGCGTACTGGTCGTCGCCGGCCGTGCCTCGGTGCCGCTGTCCGACGTTGCTCTCATCGCCGGCGACGGCGTGCGCATCGCGCTCCGCACCTCGGGTCATGCGTTCAGCGGCCAGCTCGTGCCTGAGCGATCGGTGCAGCTGCGGTGGACGGCGCGCGGACCCGGAGGATTGGTCCCGGATCTTCCCGAGCCACTCGACGTGAGCGTGATCGCCGACTCCGCACCGCATGTCGTGATTGCCGACCCGACGTCCGATACGATCCTCGTGAACAGCGAGCCGGTGGCGCTGGCGCTTCAGATCTCCGACGATCACGGGCTCGCCTCGGTGGCGCTGCACATCGCGCGCATGCAGTCACAGGATATTGCCACGATCACACAGCCCGTTGTCGGCGCGGTCGGGGCGAGTTGGTCGGGCTCGGCAACCATCGATATCGATGCACTGCGCATCGCGGCGGGTGATGGCGTGCGCGTCCGCGTGGAAGCGGTCGACGCATCACCATGGGCCCAGCGCGGCGTGAGCCGTGAGATCGTGCTGCGGCGCGCGACGTCGGAAGAGCAGCGCACGGTTGCGCGCGCCCTTGGAGACTCCGCGGTGAAGGAAGCTCAGGCGGCGGCCAGTGCACAGCGGTCGCTCGCGCAACGCACCGATGAAGCGGCCCGGGCGCAGGCACGACAGAGTTCCTCAAAGGAATCGCAGGCGGACGGTAGTCAGTCCACCGCGTCGAAGACGATGAAATTCGAAACCGCCGAAAAGGCGCGTGCGCTCTCGCAGGAGCAACGCGCCCTCGCGGACCGCGTGCAGCGGCTGCGCCAAGCGACGAAGCAGCTGGAGCAGCAGCTCAAGGCCGCCGGCGCGCTCGACACATCGCTCGCTCGTCAATTGAGTGAGGCGCAGGACCTGATGCGTCAAGCGCTGACGCCGGAGCTCATGGCGCAGATGCAGAAATTGGACGCGTCGTCGCGGCAGATGAATGGTGAGCAGTCCCGCGATGCACTGCGCGATCTGGCACAGCTGCAGCAGCGGATGCGCGAGCAGCTCGAGCGCAGCGCCGAGATGCTCAAGCGGGCGGCACATGAAGGCGCGCTCCAAACGCTGGGCGACGAAGCGCGCGAGCTCGCGAAGAAGGAGCGCGCGCTTGCCGATTCGGCGAGTTCGGGTGCGGACAAGGCGGCTGCCGATGCGCGCGAAGCACGTGAGCTCGCGGATCGGTCGGATCGGCTGCGACAGGAGATGGAGAATCTGAAGAAGCGCCTCGAGAAGGATCGCGCCGATGCCGCGGCGTCGCGCACCCAGCAGGCGGAGCAGCACGCGGCCAAGTCCGAATCCGACATGCGCAAAGCGGCGAGCGAGATGAAGAGCGCGGGCCAAAAGTCCGGCGAGCCGAAGCAAGGTGCGCAGCAGGGACAACAGCAGCAGGGACAGCCTCAACAAGGACAGCAGGGAAAGCAGGGCGAGAAAGGTGAGAATCCCGCACGCGACGCCGCGGCCTCCATGGAGCAGGCGGCTCAGTCGATGCAAGACGCGCGCAGCGAGCAGGTGAAAGAGTGGAAGAAAGAGCTCACGTCCGAGCTCGACCGCTCCGTGCAGGAGATGCTGCAGCTGGCGCGCGAAGAGCGCGCGTTGGAGGACAAGGCGCGCGCCGGTGCGTCGCCCGAGGATCGTCGCAGCGCGCAGAGCGCGGTCGAGCAGGGAGTCGACAAGGCGAGCCAGCGCTTGCAAGGGGAAGGCAAGAAGAGCGCGCTGTTGTCGCCGCGCTCGCAACGCGCCATGGCCGACGCGAAGGGCAAGGTGTCGCAGGCCACGCAAAGTATCACCCAGCCCAACTCCAACAATGCGCGGCAGGCGAGCGCCCTGAGCGACGCCGCGGATGCGCTCACGAAGGCCGCAGCGTCGCTCGCGCGCGATCGCGAACGCGCGAACAGCGCCAACAGCGCGTCCGGCTTCAGCGAAATGCTCCAGCAGATGCAGGAGATGGCGCAGAAGCAAGGACAGATCAACGGTCAGGCGCAAAGTCTGATGAGCATGCCCAACGGTACGAGCAGCTCGGCAGGTCAGGCGATGTCGCGTGCGCTGGCTCGGCAACAGCGGCAGCTCGCGGAGCAGTTGGAGGAAGCGGGCGACGCCACCGGTGGCGACCGCGCCGCGCAGCTCGCACGCGAAGCGCGACAACTAGCCGAGGCGCTCGACAATGGCCGTCTCGACGCCGGAACGATTGCGCGCCAGCAGCAGCTCTTTCGTCGCCTGCTCGACGCGGGCCGCTCGCTGGAGAAGGAAGAGCGCGATGATACCGGCAAGCGCGAATCGAAGTCGGCTGCCGCCAACGATGCGTTCACACCGGGCGCCAAAACCGACGCACGCGCGGCCGTGAAGTTCCGCCCGCCGACTTGGGACGAGCTGCGCGGTCTGACAGTGGATGAACGTCGTGCGATCCTCGACTACTTCACGCGCTTGAACAGCGCGCCCGGCAGTGCGCCACCTGCCACTCCGTAGCGTCCGCGCCGCGATGCGCCGTCTGTACAGTCTGTCGCTCGTGCTCTGTCTGGCGGCGCCGTCGGCGTTTGCGCAGCGCGAAGACCGGCCGGAGGTGGCGCGCGCGCTCGAGCTCGAAAACGCCGGCAAATTCAAGGAAGCGGCGGCGCTGTTCCGGAATGCCGTGAGTGCGGCGCCCACACCGAACAGCGTGTTGGGACTGGAGCGCGCATACGCGGAACTCGGGATGACCGATTCGTTGGTCGCACCGATCGACTCGGTGGTCACACTGTTTCCTCGCGAGCCGATCTACCGGATGGTGCAACTGCGCACATTTCAGATTCTCCACCGCGACGACCGCCTGCGCGACGCATTCGAGCGCTGGGTGCGCGCCATGCCGCGGGACCCCGCCCCCTATCGCGACTACGCGCGCATTCTGCTGCAGCTCGGCAAGACTTCCTCCGCCGACAGCATCGTCGCGCGCGGCCGTGTCGCACTGGGCAGCATTCGCGATTTGGAGTATGAGAACGCACAGCTGCGCGCCGCGATGGGCGAGTGGCTCGCGAGCGCGCAGTCGTGGCGGCGCGCGCTGGTTGATGCGCCGCATCTCGCGACCGCCGCCGCGTACGCGCTCGCGCCGGTGCCACCGGCCACGCGCGAGTTGGTGCGCGCAGCGCTCGCGACTCCGCCCGCCGACCCGGGCGCCCGACGCGCACTTGCGGAGTTGGAGCTCACCTGGGGTCGCCCGCAGGAAGCATGGGACGCGCTGCGAACGCTTCGCAGCGACAGCGCAGCGGCCACGATGTGGGAGGAGTTCGGAGAGCGTGCATTTGGCGAAGAACGGTGGACACTCGCGCGCGACGCGCTGACCGCCGCATTCCACGTGCGTCGCACTCCAGCGTTGGCAGTGCGCGCTGCAACGGCATCGTTGCGAGCGGGAGTGCCCGGCGACGTGTTCACGATTGCTCCGCTTCCCGATGCGCCGACCGACCAGGCGCGTGTCGCACGGGAGTATTTGCCGCTCCATGTGTCCGCACTCGTCGCGCTCGGGCGTGCGAAAGATGCGGAGGAGTTGATCGCGCGCTACGATCGCTGGCTGGTGCCGTTGCAGCGCATGCGACTCGCGCAATCTGTCGCGACGGCATGGGTACGCGCCGGTGACCTCACGAAGGCGCGAGCGGCACTGCGCTCCGCCGGCCCCGACGCCGATTCGAGTGAGGCCGCGGGGTGGCTCGCGTTGTACGAGGGTCGCCTCGACCTCGCGCGATCCCTGTTGAAGTCGTCGCGCGAGCCGAGCGCCGACCTCGCGCTCGCGATGGGCATCGTCGCGCGCGTGAAGGGTGACAGCGCCGCTCGCCTGGGCGGCGCATTTCTCGCGCTGTCTCGCGGAGACAGCGCGACCGCCGCGGCGAAGTTCGTCGAAGCGGCTCCCGAGCATCCGGAAGTTGCGCCAACGCTGCTGGTCGTCGCGGCGCGGCTGCGTGGCGCGCGCGCCGACGAGGCGATTCGCATCTGGGAGCGCGTGCTCGCTGAGCATCCGGGATCGCCCGAAGCCGCGGAGAGCGAGCTCGAATGGGCGCGTGCGCTCAGGCGTCGCGGCGATGTGGGCGGAGCTGTCGCGCATCTCGAGCATCTCATTCTCAGTGCGCCGAACAGCGCGCTCCTTCCCCAGGCGCGACGCGAGCTCGAGTTGGCGCGCGGCACGGTCCCACCGAGCTGATGTCCATGACCTCTCGCATTCGTCGTCACGTATGGCTCGCGCTCGCCCTGGTCGCCGGAACCGCGGCCCACGTGCGCGCACAGCGATTGCTCGTGCCCATGGACGACGGACAAACGAACCATCTCAAGGCGTACGGACTCACCTACAGCGCGATCAAGACGGGAGTGCAGGCCGAGTGGCTCCTCAACTATCGCGGCGGTGCGTTTCTGCTTCCCGATGCGCCGGAGCTGCGCCGCCGTGCCGCGCTAGATGGAGTATCCACCGAGACAGTGACTGACGCGCAGCTCAGCGCCATCCGCGGCGAGATGGCGGGCGGCAACATGGAAAGTGTTCCGCTGGAGAAGGCGCCGCGGATCGCGGTGTATTCACCGCCCGACGCGCAGCCGTGGGACGACGCGGTAACGCTCGCGCTCAAGTACGCGGGCATCGAGTTCACTCCCATCTACGACGAACAGGTGGAGCAGGGCGACCTCACGAAATACGACTGGCTCCATCTGCATCACGAAGACTTCACCGGACAGTTCAACAAATTTCACCTGGGCTACCGCGATGCGCCGTGGTTCCGCGATCTCGTTGCGAAGAATGCGGCAGTGGCGAAGAAGCTGGGCTACGCGAGCGTACCCGGACTGAAGAAGGACGTGGCCGAGCGCATCCGGCTGTTCGTGGAGCGGGGCGGATTTCTCTTCGCGATGTGTGGGGCAACCGAGACCATCGAGATGGCGATGGCGGGCCACGACGTGGACTTGGCAGGAGAGTTTGCCGATGGATCACCGATGGATCCCGATGCAGACTCCCGCATGCAGTGGAAGCGCTCGCTGGCGTTCAAGGACGCACACCTCGAGCATTCGCCGTTCGTCAACTCGATGAGCGACATCGATGGTCATCAGGTGAACGTCCCGGGGCGCCGCCAGCCGCTCGGGACATTCACTCTGTTCAACTTCTCGTCGAAGTTCGACCCGGTGCCGAGTATGCTCGTGCAGAATCACCGCGCGGTGCTCAACGACTATTACGGCGTCACGACGAGCTTCACCAAGGTCACGCTCAAGCCGGGCGACGTGGTCCTCGCAACGGAAGAGGGCGCACCATGGGTGAAGTACATCCACGGCGACTACGGCAAGGGAACCTGGACCTACCTCGGCGGGCATGATCCCGAGGATCCGCAGCATGCGATCGGTAATCCGCCGACCGATCTGTCGCTGCACAAGAGCAGCCCGGGCTACCGGTTGATTCTCAACAACGTGTTGTTTCCGGCGGCGAAGAAGAAGCCGCTCAAGACGTGAACTGTGAACCGTAACTGCTCGGCTTTGACGGTTCACGGTTCACGGTTCACCGTTTACTGCCCTGTGTTTCGGTGTATGTTTGGTAATGGCCCGCGCCGCCCCTAAGCCACCCTCGACGAACCGTCTCGCGCGTCAACCTGCGGCCGCGATGCGCGCGGCGGTCCGCCTCGCTGGCGGGCGAGAGGTGTGCTTCGTCTGCACGCTCGACGAAGATGGCGTGGTGGCGACGGCGCGAGTGGTTGCGCGAGGTGACGTCGGAAGCGTGCTGGCGCTGCCGGGCTTCGCGCGGCGCGGTGAGATGCTCGTCCACAACCATCCCTCCGGTTTGCTCGAGCCGTCGGGTGCGGATTACGACGTCGCCGCGCGCATGCACGACGACGGCGTGGGATTTGGCATCATCGACAACGAGGCGGCGCTGCTCTACGTGGTCGTCGAAGTGCCGAGGGCGGAGACGCAGGTGCGGCTCGATCCCCAGAAGGTTGCGCGCGACCTCGGGCCAGAGGGGGCGATCGCGCAGCGCCACGCGCGGTATGAGGACCGAGCGAGCCAGCGGGCCATGGCGGCGACGATCGCGCGGGTCTACAACGAAGGCGGCGTCGGCCTGCTCGAGGCAGGCACGGGAGTTGGCAAGTCGCTCGGCTACCTGGTTCCCGCGCTGCGATGGTCGGCGGCGAACGGCGAGCGCACCGTCGTGTCGACGAACACGATCAATCTCCAGGAGCAGCTGGTTGGCAAAGACCTTCCCTTTCTCGCCGGCGCGCTCACCGATCAGAAAGTGCGGTTCGTGCTGCTCAAGGGGTGGCGCAACTACCTCTGCAAGATGCGCCTCGAGCAGGCACAGGGCGGCGCGGCGCAGCTCTTCGATGACGGCATGGCCGGCGAGGTCGCTGCGCTAGCCGCGTGGGCGAACCGTACGACGGACGGCTCGCTCGCCGACTTGTCCGTGCCCCCACGACCGGAAGTCTGGGACGAGGTCTCAGCGGAAGCCGACATCTGCACGCGCATGCAATGCGCGCACTTCGACAGCTGCTTCGTCTTCAAGGCGCGGCGCGCTGCGGCGGAGGCGGACGTCATCGTCGTCAATCATCACTTGCTGCTGGCGGATCTCGCCGTGCGCCGCGCAGCGCAGAACTGGAATGACGCTGCGGTGCTTCCGGCGTACGGTCGCCTCATCGTCGACGAGGGCCATCATCTCGAGGACGCGGCGGCGACGCACCTTGGCTGCACGGTCACGCGGCGCGGGCTGCAGCGACTGGTTGCACGGCTCGACCGGCGCGGCCGAGGACTGCTGCCCGCGCTCACCATGAGGCTGTCGGCAAGCCAGGATTTGCTGAGCACCGCGAGCCTCGACTTGCTCGAGGCGCGTCTCGCGCCCGCCGTGCGCGGGCTGCGCGAGAAGAGCGAGCTGTTGTTCGATCTGCTCGACACCTTCATCGAAGAGAGCGGACAATCCGTCGTTCGTCTCACTCGCGCCTTTGCGTCACACTCGATCTGGCAGGCCGGGTTGTCGATTGCGCTCGAGGATGTGCTGGCGGAGATCGATCTGCTGCACGAAGGTCTGCGGCTGGTGCGCGATCGAATCGAAGGCAGCGCCGCCCTGGACGAAGCACTCGCTCCGCTCATCAGCGAGCTCCGCTCCATCACTCGGCGCCTGCAAACTGCCGGCGACGGATTGCGCCGGGCGCTCGCGCCGCCGCCGGACGACGACAGCATTCGCTGGGTCGAGGTGCGCGGGCGGGAGCGCTCAGTCGCAGTGTCGAGCGTGCCGCTCGATCTCGCGCCCATTTTGCGCGACGATCTCTTTGCGCGGATGGACAGCACGATCGTCACCAGCGCAACGCTGACGACCGCGGGCGATGACAGCGACCACGGCAGCGTCACGCGCCGATTCGAGTTTCTCGCGCGGCGGCTCGGGCTCGACGCTCCCGACCTGCTGCCCACGACGGCGATCTTTCCGTCGCCGTTCGAGTATACGTCGCAGTCACTGCTCGCCATTCCCACGGACACGCCGGCGCCGAATGTCGATGCGGACGGGCACCGACAGGCGCTCACCCGTATTGTGCTCGATGTTGCCGAGGCATCGGATGGCGGATTGTTCGTGCTCTTCACCAGTCATCGCGAGGTGCGACAGCTTGCGAGCGAGTTGCGCGCGCGCGGCATTGAACGACGGTGGCCGTTGCTCGTGCACGGCGACGAGAGTCGTGACGCGCTCCTCAACCGGTTTCGCGATTCCGGAAAGGCGCTGCTCATTGGCACCGCGTCGTTCTGGGAAGGTGTCGACGTTCCCGGCGACGCGCTGCGTGGACTCGTGATCGCGAAGTTGCCCTTCCGTGTGCCCACCGAACCGGTCACGGCGGCACAATGCGAAGCCATCGAAGCGCGCGGCGGCAATTCTTTCGCGGAGTACATGTTGCCGCATGCGTCGCTGCGGCTGAAGCAGGGGTTCGGTCGACTGATTCGCTCGAGCACGGATCGCGGCGTCGTCGTGATCGCCGATTCGCGAGTGGTGACGAAGCGGTATGGCACGGGCCTGCTCGCGGCGTTGCCGGACGCACCGCGGGTGATCGGCAAGTGGAAGGTGTTACTGGAACGGGTGAAAGGATTTTATGGGTGAACCGTGAACCGTGAACCGTAAGAGCTCCTCAGTAACGGTTCACGGTTCACGGTTCACGGTTCACGGTCGTTTATCTTTACCCCCTTCCCCCACACTACCCCCCCAAAATAGTCTTCGTTGGGCGCAACAAAGTCGCCCATGGCCAAGCCTTGGGGCACCCGGGTGGCC
>JANMAY010000225.1:0-27158 GCA_031360095.1 Gemmatimonadaceae bacterium | reverse complement strand
CGCAGCGCGACGACAGCGATGTAGCCGAGAACGGAGCCAACAATCAGCAGCGCTCCCGCAGCGGCGAACAGCAGCAGCCGAGCCACCGCTATCGAGGCGGAATCGTCAGTACGACCTCGTCACCAGGCGAGACGGTGATTTCCTGGGAAATGGACTGCCGGCTGCCCCCGATCGGATCCGCCTGAAAGCGCAGGGGCGTCGCTCCGAAAATGAGATTCGCGGGAATGGTCAATCGCGTCGTGCTGTTTCCGTTCACGGTGCCCAGCCGGATACGCTGCGAGCTTCGATACACGAAGATGTTCATGTCGAGGAAGGCCTGATTCTCGACCTTCAGCCGAGTGGGTGGTACGGGTTCCCCCATGTCGTCCGCCGGGTTATTTCGACTGCATCCGGCCGTCAGCGCTATGCTCCCCCACAGCACTGCCACCATTGCCGCCCGCTTCCACCGCAGCTGGCGCGCGACTCCTCGCACTTCTTCACCACTCCGCATGACTCCTCCCGCAGTTCCGGCTCGTGCCGATCGTAAGACGTATGATGAAGCTTACTTCAACAAATGGTATCGCGCATCGCGGACCCGCGTCCACACGCCGGACGCCATTCGCCGCAAGATCGCGATGGTGCTGGGCGTTGCAGAGCATTTCCTCCGACGGAAGGCGCGTTCGGTGCTCGACGTGGGCGCAGGCGAGGGCATCTGGGGAGTCGAGCTGCGCCGGCTGCGACCAGGCATCCGGTATGTCGGCGTGGATCCCAGCGAATACGCCGTGCGGCGCTATGGCAAGCGCCGCAACGTTCGGCTCGGTGGCTTTGAGGACGTCCCACAGCTCAATCTGGGCCGGCGGTTCGATCTCATCGTGTGCGCCGACATGCTGCAATACATCGCGACGCCGGCGCTGGAGCGCGGCGTTCGCCACCTCGCGACGTTGTTGCACGGCGTCGCGTTTCTCGAGGCGTACACGAGCGGCGACCAGATGGAGGGGGATCTGGAGGGATGGCACTCGCGAAGCAGAGCGCGCTATCGGAAAGTTTTCTCCAAGGCGGGTCTCGTCGCGTGCGGCGTGCACTGCTATCTGACGCCGGAGATCGCGGAGCGGGCGGTGGAGCTGGAGCTCGTCTAATCCGCCCGTGCCGTCATGTCACGGAAGAATCGACCGCAATGGTCAGCCGGAGACATCGGGCAGTGTCCTTCGGCGAACACATGTTTGTCGCCAAATTCGGACGCAAATCCACGACTGCCGTCGGTCGCATGTCAGCCTAAGTGCATACGTGTGAAGGGATTAGCTAGCCGCAGCGTCGTGGCGCCGAAGCTGCCTTAGTAGATGGCATGCGCTCCGCCGCCTATTCCCCCGTTAGCGTCGTCGTACCGGTGTGGCTGGTACTGTCCACGAGCTGCACGCAGGGCACGCTCAACCGATCGGCCATGGAAGTCCTCGGCAACGTGGTTCTCGCCGGAGGTCCATCGGGTACCGCGACTCCCGCGTCGCCTTCGGCAACTCGCGTCATCGGCACGGCGGAGGAGTACATCGGCGTCCCCTATAAATGGGGAGGCAACACGCCCGAGTCTGGGTTCGACTGTTCCGGCTACACGCGCTACGTCTTTGCCCGCCAGGGACTTCAGCTCCCGCGCACCTCACGCGAGCAGGCTCGCGCGGGACAGAACGTCACCGCGCGACGCTCCGCGCTTCGGCAGGGCGATTTGATGCTGTTCGCGGAGCCGCATCGCGCGATCTCACATGTCGCGATCTATGCCGGCGACGGACGCATCATCCACTCATCCTCGAGCGGAGGCGGAGTTCGCTACGACAATCTCGACACGAAGCGTGGACAGTGGTTCATGCACAACATGGTGGCCGCACGGCGGCTCACCGCGAACGGACGCAGCCTGGTACAGGCGCTCGAACTGCTCACACAGCCCAACTCGCCACTGGATCCGCCAGATAGAGCACCACGACCGTGAACATCGTCGAGCTCGTTAGGGAGGCGCGCGCCTTGCCAAAAGAGCAACCAATGCAGAGCACCGCACCGCGCACGTGCGCGGCCCATCTGAAGGAGGTATCGATGTCGACATTGCGAAACACCATCAGCGCCGCCGCCGCGCTATTGCTCATCGCCTCGGTCGCGGGCGCCCAGGAGCACCGTCGCCGTGAGGTGATTCCGGCCAGTGAGCTTCCCGCAGCGGGCATGTGCCGAGTGTGGGTCACTGGCCTTCCCGCCAGCCGGCAATCGGCGGCGACCGATTGCAACACGGCACGCGCCAACGCTCCAGCGAACTCGCGCATCATTTACGGCAACGCATCGAACGGGCGGGTGTTCCTCGACACGCGCAACCCGCGTTACGATCCCCGACTCGATCCGCGCGACCCACGCTACGATCCGCGCTACGATCCCCGACTCGACCCGCGCAACCGGAGGGACGACCGCGACCGGCGTGACGTCTCCAAGGAAGAGCGCAAGCGCTCGAAAGAGTGGGAAAAGCAGCAGCGCAAGCGCGACAAGGAATGGGAAAAAAGTCGCCGCAAGGCTGACAAGCACCACGACGGCGACGACGATGACGATGAGGGGGATGACGACGACGATGACGATCGCAATGACGACCGGCGCGATCGCCGGAACGATGACCGTCGCGGACGCGACAACGGACGCGTCCTCCAGCTTCCGCGAATCCTTCGCCCGTAACAGCTAGTCGCACCATGCACGAAGGGCGTGGCCGATTCGGCCACGCCCTTTGTGCATTCACGATCACGGATGCTCAGTGACGATCGGCGGGAAGCACACTTCGGTCGGCGTTCGCGCTCTGAAGCTTTGCCATGAAGCGCTGCGATTCGGAGATGCGTTCGATTTCAATCGCCATCGCATCCATGCCCTGCTCGATACGCTGCAACTGGTCCACCGTGGCGGGCGAAATGGCCGCCACCTCACTGCGCCGCTCGATTCGCCGGCCAAAGGCGCGGGCGAGCGGCCATCCGATAGCCACCACAGCGATCATCGTGAACAATCCCTGTGCGATGTCGACGGCTTCCGGCGGCATCCTGCTACTCGACCCATAGCGGCCGCGCTGCAGCGTCCCGGGAAACGCCGGCGGCGCGAGCGGATCCCCGGACTTCGTAATCGTCACGCGGCCGTCCGGTCCCGTCTGGATCTTGACGCTGCGATCGCCATCGACGATCCGAACGCCGTTCGTGGCCTCTCGCGCAAGGTCGCGCGCCTCCTGCGCAGCCTGACGCGCAGCCTCACGCGCTTCCGTGGCCGTGAGTACCTGATCCGCGTTCGACGTCCTGCTCTGATGATGTGCGAAAAGAACGGTGGTCATTGCACCCTCTGCCCACTGGACTGCGTGCATTCAGCGACGTGCCGAATGTCAATGTAGGCAGTACGCCCAGGCCGCGCGAGAAGTTACACCGCCAGCCGAGCCCCCTCGCGCGCGAGCAGCGCCGCCTTGCGCGCCACGCCCCATCGGTATCCGCCCAGCTCGCCGTCGCCGCGCACTACGCGATGACACGGAATCAGCACGGCGATTCGGTTGCTCGCGCACGCACGCGCCACGGCGCGCGCGGCGCTCGGTCGCCCGAGCTCTGTGGCCACAGCCTGATAGCTCCGGGTCGCACCTTCCGGAATGTTCTGAAGCGCGCGCCACACCTGCCACTGAAAGGTCGTCGCACGCACGTCGAGTGGGAGATCGTGCGCGATCGTGCGGCCCTCCACGTGCGCCACCACCGCGTCCACGAGCCGGTCGCGCGCATCGGTCGCGCGCGCGAGCTGGGCACCCGGATACTCCGCACGGAGCTTCTCGACGAGCACCGCTTCCTCGTCGCCGAGCGAAACGCTGCAGATCCCGCGCTCGGTCACCGCCACGAGCAGAAGGCCGAGCGCCGTGGGCACGGCCGTGTAATGAATCGCCACGCCGGCACCTCGGCGCCGGTACGCACCCGGCGTCATCCCGAGCGCATCGTCCGCCGCTTCGTACACGCGTCGCCCCGAGGCGAATCCGGCCTCGTACGTCGCGCTGCTCACGGTGCGTCCGTCACGCAGCGCTTCTTTGAGAGCGGAGACGCGCCGTTGCTCCTGATACTGCTTCGGCGACAGTCCAACGATGCGCGTGAAGGTCCGCTGCAGATGCGCGGCACTCACACCCGCCTCCTTCGCGAGCCGAACGAGTGGCAGCGGCTCATTCGCATGCGCGTCGATGTACGAGCGAACACGCTCAGCGAGCGCGAGATGGGAGTCGGTGTGGCGCGGCGTCATGGTCTGCATGGAGAGTACAATGGCCTCACAGGCAGGTTGCTGGCTATCCGAATGATGACCGTAGGACCGTACGAATCTTCACGCCGTTTTCACCTCACTCACCAGCTTCATCAGCGACGTCCGCGCATCGCCGAACAACATGCTCGTCGCCGGCGCATGGAACAGTGCATTCTCGATCCCGGCGAATCCCGCGGCCATGCCGCGCTTCAGGACGATCACGTGTTTCGCCCGATCCGCATCCAGAATCGGCATGCCGTAAATCGGAGACGACTTATCTTCGCGCGCCGCAGGATTCACCACGTCGTTCGCGCCGATCACCAGCGCGACATCCGTCTGCGGAAACTCACCGTTGATCTCGTCCATGTCGTAGAGCCGGTCGTATGGCACGTTCGCTTCCGCCAACAGCACATTCATGTGGCCCGGCATGCGTCCGGCCACGGGGTGAATCGCATACTTCACCTCTCCGCCGCGCTTTTCGATCAGCTCCGCGAGCTCGCGCACGGCGTGCTGTGCCTGCGCCACCGCCATGCCATATCCCGGAATGATGATCACGCGCTGCGCATACGCGAGCTGGATGGCCGCGTCCTCCGCGGAGATGGAGCGTACCGGCAGCGCAGATCCACCCAGCGCCGCGGCCTCTGGCTCCCCGCCCCCGAACGCACCGAACAGCACATTCGCGAACGAGCGGTTCATCGCTTTCGACATCAGGATCGAGAGCACGAATCCCGACGCGCCATCCAATGCGCCGCAGATGATCAGAATGCTGTTGCCGAGCGCGAACCCGGTGGCCGCCGCCGCCAGGCCGCAATAGGAGTTGAGCAGCGCTACGACGACGGGCATGTCCGCACCGCCGATCGGTAACACCATCAGCACACCCAACACCGCCGCGATCGCGATCATCCCATAGAACGCCGCGGCGTACGTCGGCACGATGATGCAGGTGATGAGCATCGCGAGCGCCGCGGCGAACAGCACGAAGTTGATCAGATTCTGGCCGCGGTACGTGATGGGCTGCCCGGGGATGAGCTCCTGGAGCTTTCCGAACGCCATCAGCGCACCAGTCACCGTAAGAGCACCGAGAAACACCTCGAACCCGATGGCGGCCATGCGCGCAGCGGTAATGGTTCCCTCACCGCCGTGAAAAACCGTGTAGTACTCCGCCACGCCCACCAGCGTCGCCGCCAATGCACCGAAGCTCAGCGACATCGCAATTCGCTGCGGCAGCGCGGTGGTGGGCACCCACATGCCGAGCGGATACCCGATCAGTGTGCCGAGCACGAGTCCGGCGATGATCCACCGGTAGTCGACGATCGCATGATTGATGAGCGTTCCGCAGACGGCGAGCAGCATGCCCACCGCGGCCTGCTGCATGCCGCGCCGTGCCCGATCGGGATGCGTGAGACTGCGCAGCCCGAGGATGAAGAGGACGGATGCCGCGAGATACGTGAGCTGCGTGATCTGCTCGCGCATCTACTTCTTCTCGGCGGGCGTGTGCGATACCGGGTCTCGGCGAAACATCTTCAGCATCCGGTCGGTGATCAGGAAGCCGCCCACGATGTTGGTGGTTGCGCAGACGACAGCGATGAAGCCGAGCGTCGTCGCGACGGTCCCGTGGCGCGAGCCGGCCGCGACGAGCGAGCCCACCAGCGAAATCCCCGAGATCGCGTTGGTTGCCGACATCAGCGGCGTATGCAGCAGCGGCGGTACCTTCGTGATCACCATGAACCCGACGAAGGCGGCGAGCACGAAGACGTACAACTCGAGGATCATCATGCTGCGATTCAGGAAGTAGGTGGCTCGACGATCTGTCCGTCGCGCACGACGGTCATGGCACCGGTGATCTCGTCCGTGGAGTCGATGACGAGGGCACCGTCTTTCGCGAGATGCGTGACGAGGGCCAGCACGTTCTTGCCGAACATCTGGCTGGCGTGAAAGGGCACCGTGGCCGGCACGTTGACGGGCCCGATGATCGTGACACCATCGACATGTACCGTTTCACCGGCGCGTGTGAGCTCGCAGTTGCCGCCGGATTCCGCAGCGAGATCGACGATCACCGAGGCGGGCCGCATGCCGCGCACCATGTCCGCCGTGATCAAGCGAGGCGCGTCGCGCCCGGGGATCTGGGCCGTGGTGACCACGAGATCCACTTCGCGCAGATGTGCGGTCAGCGCTTCGCGTGTGCGGCGCGCGTCGTCCTCACTCTGCGCGCGGGCATACCCGCCCGAGGTTTCCGCCGCCGCGGTCACCAGCTCCGTTGCCACGAACGTGGCGCCGAGGGACTGCACCTGCTCGCGCGCCGCCGGCCGGACGTCGAATGCCGAGACCACGCCGCCGAGCCGGCGTGCCGTGGCAATCGCCTGGAGGCCGGCCACGCCCGCGCCGATAATGAACACCTTCGACGGCGACACCGTCCCCGCGGCTGTGGTCAGCATCGGCAGGAACTTCGGCATCGCCGACGCACCGATGAGCACCGCCTTGTATCCGGCCACCGTGCTTTGCGACGAGAGGACGTCCATGGATTGCGCCCGCGAGATGCGCGGGACGAGCTCCAGCGCGAGTGCCGTAACACGACGCTCGGCGAGTCGGGCGAGCAGCGGTCGGTTGCGCGACGGAGAGAGCAGCGCCAGCAGTGCGATGCCCTCTGGCAGCTCGCTGACCGCGTCGAGCGTCGGCGGTTGCACTCGGCACACGAGGTCGACGCCCTCGTACAGTGCGCCGCCGTCGACGACCGTCGCGCCGGAATCGACGTACATGGAATCGGGAAAGCCGGCGCGAACTCCCGCGCCGGCCTGCATTCGGACCTCGTGACCGCTCTTGACCAGTCGTGCCGCGCTGTCGGGAGCAAGCGCTACGCGATGTTCACCTGGATTCGTTTCGATTGGGACGGCAAGACGCATGGCGCGAAAAATCGGCCGCGGAGGAACCGTTCGCTAGTGCCCGAGCGCGGTGAAAAGTTATTTTGTCGTAATCAGCGCACTAAAGCTTCCCCACCACGCGCTCGATCTGCGCCGCGTGCCGGATCACGTGAACGACGTGAATGCGAAAGACGTCGCCGAGGTTCATCTTCGGCATGAACCCCGGCAGTGCCGGAGAGCCGATACCATGTTTTCGCCAGTCCAGCGACGCGGCGTCGTCCATCCCCTTTACGAAACGCAGCTCCTGCGCGAGAAACGCCTCCACCACGCCACCGCGGGGCGTGGGTCCCGGCCGAAAAGCCTTTGGCGCCTTCAGCTTGCCGGGTTTCTCGAGCATGCCGGCGAGGAAGCCGCCGAACAGGGAGGATTTCCATTCACGAGCCGGTGCGCCGGCGTCGGCGCGAGCCACGGCGAGGACCTTTGCGAGTGGCGCCTCGTATAATCCTTCGGCCACGCAGAGATGCTCCAACACTTCACCCGCGCTCCAGCCAGTCGGCTCGGTACGTTGAAGCAGTTGGGCGCCGTCGAGCGGACGCACGGCATCGGCGATGCGCTGCCGGGTTGCCAGGCATTGCTGGCGAAGCTGTGCGTGCAGATCACGTTGGATCATGTGCATGTCTCATCACCCCGTCGTCGACAATCGGATGACACTATGACTCACACCGGAGATTCCCGCATGTGTTTTTTTCGCCGTGCCGCTGTGCTCCTCGGCGGATTGCTCCTGTACTCGCAGCCCGCCGCCGCACAGGCGAAAAAGCCTGCGGCCGAGCTGCCACTCAAGTATACAGGAAAGCCGACGTCTCCTGACATTACTGCCGCGGATCTGATGACGCGGCTGTACATCTTTGCCGACGACTCGATGATGGGTCGCGAAGTCGGCACGATCTACAACGACAAAGGCACAGCGTACATCGAGCGCGAAGTGCGCCGGATTGGCCTCGTTCCGGGCGGCGATAACGGCACCTACTTCCAGAACCTGCCGTTGTTCACGCTCTACGCGGACTCCGCGTCTACCCTGTCCACGGGCGACAAGACCTTCGCGTTCGGCAGCGAGTTTCTCCCAATCGGGTTGGGCGAACGTCGCGTGACACTGGATGGCAAGGCGGTTGTGTATGGCGGATCGATCGGCGATTCGACCACCTGGGCATCGGCGAGCGACATGGAGGGCAAGATCGTCATGCTGAGCCCCGCGGGGCTCAGCATGCAGTCATTCCGCATGATCCGCTCGCCCAGCTCGCGCTTCGCCAAGGCGGCCGTGGTGTTGGTGTCGTATCTCGATCAGCTTCCTGCGCGCAACCGCCCATTTTTTCTGCGAAGCACGGCGTACATGCCGGACAATCCGGCGGCTGGCGTTCCCATGGCGCTCGTGTCCAACTCGATTGCCTCACAGCTCTTTTCCGCACCGGACAGCCTGCGTGCTGGCGCCGCCGGCAAGCCCCTGCGCGGCACCATCGTCCTGCACCAGGTACAGGCGCCGGGACGCAACGTGGTCGCCATTCTCCCCGGCTCCGACGCGCAGCTCAAAGGACAATACGTCGCGATTGGGGCGCACAACGATCATATCGGGTTCAATCAGCGGCCCGTCGATCATGACTCGATCCGCGCATTCAACGCCGTCGCGCGCCCGCAAGGCGAGGATAGCCCGAGACCGGCCTCGCTGACGCCAGAGCAGGGCGCGCGGCTCCGGAAGATGCTCGATTCGCTTCGTGCGCTGCATCCTGCCAGAACGGACTCCATCTACAATGGTGCCGACGATGACGGCTCCGGCTCGATGAGCGTGCTGGAGATTGCGGAATCATTCGCGAACAGCAGCGCGCGGCCGAAGCGCTCCATCGTGTTCGTCTGGCACGCGGGCGAGGAGAAGGGCCTGTGGGGTGCTGAATACTTCACCGACCATCCCACGGTGCCGCGCGACTCCATCGTGGCGCAGCTCAACATGGACATGGTGGGGCGCGGCGCTGCGTCGGACGTGACGGGTGAGGACAAAGCCGGAGCGCTACTGTACGGCGGACCGGGATATCTCCAGATCGTCGGCTCTCGGCGTTTGTCCACCGAGCTCGGCGACCTGATCGAGACGGTGAATGCGCGCGAAAAGCTGGGCTTCAAGTTCGACTACGGCATGGACGCGAACGGCCATCAGCAGAACATCTACTGCCGCAGCGACCACTACGAGTACGCGCGCTACGGCATTCCCATCGCGTTTCTCACGACCGGCGGCCATTCCGACTACCACCAGGTGACGGACGAGCCGCAGTACATGGACTACGCGCACATGGCCGAAGTCGCCCGCCTCGTACGGGCGAGCGCGACGGCGATCGCGAACCTCGACCATCGGATCGTCGTGAATCAGCCCAAGCCGGACCCCAAAGGTCGCTGCGTGCAATAGCTGGCATAATCGAGGGACGGAAGCAGAGCGGCACACCGGCTTGGCTCTGGTGTGCCGTTTGCATTTGAGAATGCGTGTTGCCTTCTTCTCGTTCGCCCGGTCTTACTCCCGCCATGCGACTATTTCTTGCCCTCTCGCTGCTCACGCTGACCGCGTGCGGTGCGCTAAAAAAGGGTGAAACAGATGTCGCCGCCTCGCCCACGTCGGGGTCCCCTGCCGTTGTTGCGACTCCCAGCGTGGTGCCCCCGAGCTTCGTGCGCACCACAGCGGAAGCACCGGCCACGCGCGTGATCGACGTGCGGGACGGCATTCCCCGTCCGCAGGCGATGCGGCTCCTCACCGATGCGCTGGGCCAACGATTCACGTTGGACGTGGTCGACCCGCGCGCCGGCTTCGCAATGACCTCCTGGCAGGCGACGCTTCTTCGCGAAGGTGTCCCCGATCTCCGCTACCGCACGCGTCTGACGGCGCGCTTCATGGGCGACGATTGGCGGCGGCTGCAGCTGCGCGATGAAGCGAACTGGCAGCGCGGCGAAGAATGGGACGTCGGGTATGATGTCGCGCAACTCGACAGCGTGGCGTCCGACATCCGCACGAAGCTGGGGAAGAAGGCCGCCCCCTGACCGTCTCAGGTTTGCGTGAGCGAGACGATCTCCCAGGCCCCGTTGCGTCGCGCGAGCTTGGCGAGCTGCCGCTGTGTGAACGTTGATCGCTGCTTCGTGTCTCTGAGCACGAAGTTCAGGTTGAGCGTGAAATAGATAAAGGCGGAATCGCCTCTGACGCTCGTCCCGTTCCAGCGCACATTCGCGTCGATCTTCTCGGCTTTGGCGAACGTCTGCTCCCAGTTGGCCACCGCCTGCGGCGTAATACCGCGATATGCGTCGCGGAGCCTGCTCGCGTTGCCGCTCTCGAAGGCTTTCACATAAGTCAGCACGACGGCACGCGTCGACTCTTTCTTCTCGTAGTCCGCCGCAAAGCGGATGCTGTCGTCGCGACGCTGGCGCGTGTACTGCTCCCGCAGCGAATCCACCATCACGGGATTGGGTACGACGACGACCGGAGAGGGATCGCGACGCAGCAGGCCGCTGTCGGCGCGCCCGACTCCCGGGGGCACCGAGCGCACCGTATCGTCAACGCGCGCGTTCGCATTGCCCGCGGCAACCTCCGCAGGCCGCTGTCGAATCGCGAGCGCGATCGACACCGCGGCCACTGCCGTGACGACCGTGATGATTGCGCCGCGCCACCGTCGCACCGACGCCGGCGGGACCTTCGTCACTTGCGTCGTCGCTTGCGTCGCGAGAAATGCGACAGTCGGCGCGCTGCGCGGCGTGTGCATTGTCTCGCGCGACGCGGCGCGATGCCCTCCAGAGCGGCGGCCGTGCGTGCCGCCCAGCGCATCGCGCACTTCCGCGGCCGATCCGTATCGGTCCGACGGTGAGCGCGCCAGCAGTCTGGCGACGATGCGCGCCACAGAATCGGGAACGTCGGGCTCCACCGCGTGCACGCTCGGCGCATCCTCGGAGAGGCGCCGCTTGATCATCTGCTCGCGCGTCGTTGCTTCGAATGGCGGCGCTGCGGTCACCATGAGATGCAGGATGCAGCCGAGCGCGTAGAGATCGCTCCGCGCGTCGATTGGATCACCGAGAAGCTGCTCGGGGCTCATGAACTCCGGCGTGACGATGACCAGCCCCGTGCGCGTGAGCGCTTCGCCGGCACCTTCCTGCACGGCTTTGGCGATACCGAAGTCGACGATCTTTATGACTTCTTTCCCCACCCGCGTGCGCATCACGAGAATGTTGTCGGGCTTGAGATCGCGGTGGATGATCCCCAATTCGTGTGCGGCGCCCAGCCCATCGGCGATCTGTCTGCCCAGATCCATGGCTCGCTCGAGCGCGAAGGGCGCCTCGCGCTGGAGCAGCTTGGACAGGGGCTCGCCGTCCACGTATTCCATCACGAGGTAGACGAGACTGTCGCTCTCGCCGTAGTCGAACACCGCGGCGACATTCGGATGGATGATGCGCGCGGCGTTGGATGCCTCGCGCGCGAACCGGGCGGCAGATTCGGCGTCGTTCACCAGTGCGGGGCTCATCACCTTGATGGCGCACTGGCGATTCATCTTCACATGCTCGCCGAGGTAGACGCGTCCCATCCCGCCTTCGCCGATGCGCTTCAGGATGTGGTAACGGTCTGCGAGCACCCGGCCGACGAGCGAGTCCGATCCCTTGGGCCTGAGGGCGGTGCCGTCGTCGGGGCAAAAGCGCGCGGCCGTCTCGTACTCTTTGCCGCACTGCGGGCACACCTTGAGCACCGCGACCGATTCTTCCTCGGCAAGCGCGGGCTGGCGAGCCAAAAGTCCCGATCCCAAGCCGCTTTCCGCGAGCGCGCGTGCCTCGGCCTCGCGCATTGCGCGCTCTTGCTCGGACAGGGGCGGAGGCGTGACCACTGGGGTCTCGTCAGGAGCGTCGGCAGACATCGCCGTAGAGTACGCGTGCTACCCCTTGGCGCGTAAGCCCGCAGGGCCAAAGGGGATGGAAAAAGGAGCCCGCCGTCGTCCCGGCATCTACCGGTGCGGCGGCGGGCGGGTGTTGCGAGTGCTCAGGCGCCCTTTCTGTCCTTACGAAGATCGCGGCGGTCCTTGCGGAGGTCGCGGACGTCGCCGCGGGCGTCGCGACGGTCGTGCTGCAGATCGCGGTGGTCGCCGCGTGCGTCTTTCCGATCGCCCTTGAGCTCGCGGGTGTCCTGGCGGATCTCCTTCCGCGCCGCGAGCACCGCGGCGGTGTCCCGTGCCGTGCGCGCGGCCTTGAGCGCGCGCTCGTCGCCGCGGATCTCCTTCTTGTCTCCGGCGATCTCGCGGCGGTCGCCCCTGAGCTCGCGGTGATCGCCGCGCAGCTCCCTCTTGTCGCCACGGATTTCGCGACGGTCCTGACGCAGTTCCCTGGCGCGCGCGCTGTCGGCGCTGCTCTGTGCCGAAACGGTACCGGCCGCGGTAAGCGCGATGGCTGAGGCGGCGACGAGCGATCTGATGCTGAACATGGTTGTCTCCAGTGCGGGTTCGAGTCGAGGTCCTGCATTCGACGCGGGGCCCTCGCGCCGTCATTGAGGAGACGGAGCTGCATGGAAGGTGTTAAGCCGTTGGCACCGATAAGGATAGCGTGTGACTCACGTCACACTCAGATGCTGCCCGTGCGACGCATCACCACGTCACGGGTCAGGGTGAGCCGCATCGGGCTCCCCTCGGGCAAGCACGCTTCACTTCCCTGCGAGCGCCTGGCAGCGGCGGTTCCCGCCGCGGCACCCGCGGCTGCGCCAATCACTGTCGCCTTCGTGCTCTTGCCGAGAATTCTGCCGAGCACCGCTCCGGCGACCGCGCCGCCGATGACCTTTTGTCGGTCGTTGCCACCCGACTGCTCAACCCGCTCCATAGACCCCAGCGACGCAATGTCGCCCGTGGCGGGATAGGGTTCCCCGTTCACCTCGATCTGCCGCACCCGAAATTCGATCCGCGTGTTCTCGATCGGATCCCCACGGTCGACAGATGCCACCTCGAGGACAACCGTGGCGCCGGCCGGAATCATCGCGCCGTTCGTTCCCATGGTCGCTGAAGAAACGGTGGCAGTGAACTTGTCACCGGGAAGCAGGTTGTTCGTGCACACGCGGCCATTCGTCGACAGGCCAACGCGCGATCCGCTGCCGATCACGCCGACGGCGGGAGCAGGTGCCGGCGCGGGTTCGGGAGCAGGCGCGGTTGCGACCGCCTGTGGCGGTGATTCGCGACGCGTGCGCGCGACCCGTGCGGGCGGAGCGTTACGACGAGGAGACGGACGCGGAGTCGGCGTACTGACTCGCGGCGGATCGGGGCGACGCGTTGGCGCGCCTGGAGCGCGACTCGCCGGTGAAGGCGCACCGATCGGCGCATCGTTGAACACCACGGGCGTCACTCCACTGCGCTGGGCGATGGCCAGATCCTGCGCCAGCGCAGAGTCGACCGCAGGTGGCGCCTTGTCTCGGCAGGCCGCCACCCCCGTCGAGAGGATGAGTGCGATGACGACGAGTCGGCGTGAATGGCGCGACGTGTGATTGCTCATGCGAATCTCCGATATGTCCCGGCTGGTGCACGACGAGCGCGACTGTGGCCGTCACAGTGTATACACTGGGGCGGCCCCGGTGTTCGATGTCGTAGCACGCCCCGCGTTCACGACACCGCAACCCGCCGAGGTGGCGCATTCGGGAACAGCTCCGTCTGCGGCAGCGACGGCTCGAGGCGGTCGCGCACGCGCGCCGCGATGAACTCGATGGCGAGCGGATCGGCCACCAGATCGTAGTCACGCACGTCGAGACTGAGCACCGGGCACGCCCGAAATCCCGCGATCCACCGCTCGTAGCGCGCGTGCAGGATGGCCCAATATGACTCGGGCGTGTCCTTCTCCTTCGGGCGGCCGCGCGCGCGGATGCGCGCTGAGATGTTCGCCAGCGGAGCATGCAGATATACCAGCAACTTTGGCGGGCGAGCGGACGGTGAGTGCAGAAGCTCCACATACAAGCGGCGGTAAAGCTCCCACTCGACGGCGGACATGAGCCCCTCCTCGAAATGTCCGCGCGCGAAGATCTCGGCGTCCTCGTACCAGGTGCGGTCGAGAATCCAGCTACCCCCCAGTCCACGAATGCGGCGCATGCTCTCGAACCGCGTGGCGAGAAAGTGCAGCTGCAGGGGAAGGGCATGCGCGCGCATGGCTTCGACACCGCCCCCGTAAAATTCCTCGAGCCATGGATTTTCGCCGTCAACGCTCTCGAGCGCATGCTGCAGTCCGAAGCGCGCGGCGAGCGTGCGCGTCAGCGTGCTCTTTCCGGAGCCCACCATTCCCGCGACGCCAATAAGCATGCGCGGAAACTAGCGCTATCCGATGGTCAGCGTATCCGTGGGCGCGTCATAGCGCGTGGCGACTGACGGAAGCGGACGCGTCGCCGGACCACGCACGACTCGGCCCTCGCTGTCGAAGCGCGAGTTGTGGCATGGGCAGTCGAACCCGTTGTTGGCAATGTTCGTCGCGCATTGCTGATGCGTGCAGAACATCGACCACGCTGCAAAGGTGGTGGCACCGGTTCGCTTCACTCCCACGAGATCGCCGCCGGTGCCGATCTGCACGAGTTGTCCCGAGACCGCCAGCCCCGGTACCGTGCTGACCTTGATGGCTCGCACACCCGGGTTGATCGTCCCGGTAATCTCCGGTGCGCCGATCTGGCCGTCACCGCAGCCAGCGACGAGCGCTGCCCCGGCAACAGCCAACGTGCCACGCGTGAGAAACTCCCGTCGGCTCAGGCAATCATCGCAGGGCATGGTGCGCAGGGAAAAGGTTGGTGGTGGTCAAGATCCTACCGTCCTACCGTCCTACCGTCCTACCGTCCTACGGCAGTGTCACGACCGCCTGTTCCCACAATGCCTTGTTCAGATCTTCCTGATACAACTTGTCCACGTCCACCACGATTGACGCACCCACGAGGCGCACGGCATACCGGTCCATGCCTCGGGTGGCGCGGCCTTCGATGAATGTGCCGTCGGGGCGATAGCGCGATTTGTGTTTCGGGCACTGAAACCGGTGATCGTCGGCGTCGAACCGCAGCGTGGTGTTCTGGTGCGGACAGGCGAGCCCAAAGGCATACACCTGCTTTCCGACACGCGACACGATCACCTCCGAATCCTTGTCGATCTGCACGCCGTCGGCGGCGGGAATCGGATAGGTCTTTTCTTCCCGGTGGGTCGACAAGGCGGAAATCCACCGCACGGGCATGGCGTTCGCCCCTCCCGGCACCATCCCGATGACGGCGAGTGCGGCCGCGCCGGCGCGCAATGCATCCAGCAGAAAGTCCCTGCGGCCGGTCGGGGCGCAGGCAGTGCAGGCATCGTCGCTGGGACGATCGATTGGGTCAGTCATCAAATTCGCTGCTCCATCAGTCAGTGCCTGATCGTTATCGTCAGGCGAATTCCTTCAAAACGACCCCCGCGAGCGTTGTCGCCAACCAGAGAAACGCGCTCAGATAGGCGAGTGTTCGCAACCGTCCCCACAGCACTGCATCTTCTCCCGAGCCGCCGAGCGCCTTTTCCGTGCGCGTCATCAGAAATCCGTTCACCAGCAGCAGAAAAACGAGCGCCAGCTTCACCCAGAGAAAAACCGACCCGAGGAACGTTTCGACGTCAGACAGGAATAGCAGTACCCCGCTGATGAATGAGAGTGCGAGGCCGCCCAGCACCACCGTGTGGATCGTGGCAAGCTGCTGGAGCTGGCGGGTCCTGTCGCCAACTGCCCCCCGGGCGGCACGAAGAGTCGCCCGATCGGCGGCGAAGGCCGCGCCAGCCCCCACGACGAGGGGCACGAGGTGGAGAAAGAGGACGCCAGCCGATACTGCCTTGGAGTGCGCAAACAGCTTTGACCACGGATCGGCCAGCTCGGCGAGCTTTCCCGCAATCCCACCAGCCTCTTGTGCCACGATCATTTCTCCTCCGGCCAGAATTTCATCACCGCCATGCCGGTGAGCGCCGTGGCCATGGATCCAATGGCCCACGCCCGGTGCTCGCTGCGTTTGTCCGCGCTGGTTTCGGCCTGCTCCGCCAGCCTGGCTCCAGCGTATGTGAAGCCGGCATCGGAGGCGAGCATGAAGAGGGCGTGGGTGTACCGGCGGGGTGCTCCAGGGGCGCTGCGGGAATCCCACAGGTTCCACAGGCCCGTTACCGTGTTCGAGGTGAACACCACGGCAAGGCCCGTCGCCGCCACGCGATGACCCGTTTTTGCCCACCCCGGCGCGTCTCGCGAGTCACGATAGAGCTGGGTGCCCGCGAGTGCCTGAAACGCGAACAAGGGATAGACAGCATACGCTCCATACCGATGAATGCGCAGTCTCCGCTCGTACCACTCGCTCACCTCGATCGACTTCCGCCGCGGCCGCACCGTATCGGCGGGCAGCTGAACGCCGCTCATCAACGAGCCGAGTACTGGTCCGACTCCGCTGTCGGCGCGCACCGTGACGGTGGAATCTGGAGGCAGAGCGAGCGTAGCCAGCAGGGCGAGCACTGCGGGAGCGGGCATTGTCCTTTCCGTCGTGAAGAGGTGCGCCGAGGTGGGTGGAAAACGCGTCATGCAGTGAGGCGCGGCAGTACGATGCGTACGGATGCGTCCATCCGGTAGAGGCCGAATGAACGCCGACCCCACCACGTCAGAGACACCGACGATAAGAGACTCCCTATTGGTGCCCTCGGCCACCTTGTCGGGAATTCGACGTGGTTGGAGCATCCAGCTCCGCCTGCTCGTGCTCGTCATCGCGGCCGCGCTGCCTCCTGTGCTGTTCTCGATCTACCAGGTGCGCGCCGCCAACCGGCACGCGCGCCAGCACGCGGAGGAGGTGGCGCTCCAGCTTGCGCAGCGCATCGCCACGCGTATCGACGATCACGTGAGCGTGATCGACGCGCTGCTGCTCACGCTGACGCGCGCCGTGCGCACCGATCCCGAAGGCCGCGCCACGAACAATGCGCTGCTGTCATCCTTAAGTCGTGATCTCAGCAACGTCCGCATCTTGAGCCTCGCGGTGGTGGATACGTTGGGAAATGCGATTGGCCACTCGAACCCGGCCGCACGCCAATCGTCGCTCTCGATTCGGGACCGCAAGTATTTCCGCGATGCGATGGCGTCGGGGGGACTCGGCATCGGCGAGCCGATGGTGGGCCGCGTTTCAATGCAGCCCTCGCTCGCCATGGGTCGGGCGATCATTAGCGCCGATGGCGTGCGGCGCGGTGTCGTCGCCGCGTCGACGACGCTGGAGCAGCTGCGCAGGGTGCTGATTCCGGAAAATCTTCCGGACGAGGCAGTGGTCACCTTGCTCGATCAGCGGGGGGTGGTGCTCGCGCGCACGCGCGACGGCGATAAGTGGGTTGGGCGCAACATCAGCAACCTCTCCACGACGCGTGAGACGCTCGCACAGCGCGAAGGAGTGCGCGAGGTCGTGGGGGTCGACGGCATCAGGCGATTGTCCGGCTTTTCGACGGCGACGCGCGCGCCATGGCACGTGTATGTCGGCATTCCGAACGACGTCGCGCTGAAGGCTGTGCAGGTGCAGGAGGGCAACGCATTTGCGCTCGGCCTCGCGTCGCTGCTGCTGAGTGTCGGTCTCGCGTGGTTCCTGTCGCGACGGATCGCCGGTCCCGTCATGGCACTCACGGCAGACGCCGATGCGTTCGCCGCGGGAAACCTCGCCCATCGCTCGGCGGTGGACGCCGACGGTGAGCTGGGTCAGCTCGTCGACACGTTCAATCGAATGGCGGCCGCACAACAGCGGCGCAGCGACGAGTTGACGGAGAGCGAGCAGCGGTTTCGGACGCTGTTCGATACGACACCGCTGCCGATGTGGACGTATGACGTGGAAACACTGCAATTTCTCGACGTCAATCAAACCGCGATCGAGCGCTATGGGTATTCGCGCGAAGAATTCAGCGAGCTCACGATCCGGGACATTCGACCCGCGGAAGACGTTCCGCGCCTCGAGGAGGCAACGCGCGGGCTGCATGGACATCTGCAGGGCACCGTGTGGCATCATCGGACAAAGGCGGGCGAGATTCTCGACGTCGAAGTCACCTCCGACGAAATGGAGCGTGGCCACCGGTTGACGCGACTGGTCGTCGTCATCGACGTCACGGCGCGCCGGCGCACCGAAGCGGCGCTTCGCGCCTCCCAGGAGCAACTGCGTCAATCCCAGAAGATGGAAGCGATTGGAAGTCTTGCCGGCGGCGTCGCGCATGACTTCAACAATTTGCTCACCGCCATCCTCGGGTACTGCGATCTGGCGCTGGGATCGTTGCCCGCAGACACCGGTGCCCATGACGACGTGAATGAGATTCGCCGAGCGGCACAGCGCGCCGCAGAGCTCACGCATCAGCTTCTCGCATTCAGCCGGCGCCAAGTGCTCAAGCCCACGGTATTCGATCTCAATACCGTGGTGCGGGGCACGGAGAAGATTCTGCGCCGGCTTGTCCGCGAGAGCATCGTGCTCGAGCTGTCGCTGACGAACGGTCCGCAGCTCGTGCGCGCCGATCCGTCGCAGGTCGAGCAGGTCATCGTGAATCTCGCAGTGAACGCGGGCGATGCGATGCCGCGCGGCGGTCGTCTGCTGCTCTTCACCGAGGTGCGCGATTTCGCGTCGGCGCACGATGTCTCTGGGGGAACGCTGCCGGTGGGGCGATACGCGGTCCTCAGCGTCGCCGATACGGGCACCGGCATCGACCCCGCTGTACGCGAAAGGTTGTTCGAGCCCTTCTTCACGACAAAAGAGCGTGGGCAGGGAACGGGATTGGGGCTGGCAACGGTCTATGGGATCGTCCAGCAGAGTGGGGGCGGCATTGATGTGCAATCGGTGCCTGATGGGGGATCCACCTTCACCGTGTACTTCCCGCTTGCGGACGCGGACGTGCCCGCGGCGGCTACCCCTTCCGCCAGCGCAGACCAGTCGCGCGGACATGGCACCATTCTTCTCGCGGAAGACGACGACGCCGTCCGCGCCATCGCCCGGACGACACTGGAGCGCGCGGGCTATCACGTGCTCGCGGCGTGCGACGGTGCGGCTGCCATCGCTGCCGCAGCGTCGCATGTCGGCGAGATCGACCTGCTGCTCACGGACGTCATCATGCCGGGGATGAACGGTCGAGAGCTCGCGGAATGCATGACGACCAAACGGCCTGACTTGCCCGTACTCTTCGTTTCGGGCTATACCGATAACGTGCTGGCAGACCTCGGTCTTCAACTTGGCGCCGCAACCTTGCTCGATAAGCCGTTCACACCAGCCTCACTCACCGCTGCCGTCGCCGCCGCCATCGGTACGCGTGTGCGCAGCGCGCCGAAATGAAGCGCACTGCCGCACGCGCTGATGCTAACGCGGAGATGGAGGGCGCATGGAGCGAGCTGTTCGAAGACTTGCTGCGGGGCATCGTGCACGCGATGAACAATCGTCTCACGGCGCTCAGCGCGTTTGCCGAGCTCGCCGCAATGGACGACGATGACGTGGAGATCGAGATACTCCGAGAGGAGATCTCGCGCATGAGCGGAGCATCTGCGCTGGTGGGCCTGCTCGTGAGCCGAGGCGACGCCGAAGCGCTGGAAGTCCGACCCGTCCTGGACTCGGCGCTGGACGTGCACACCTATCACCCGCGTGCCCGCGCGATCCGCTGCGTCGTAGAGCAGTCGGTCGATGTACTACCGGTGCGCGTGGCGCGCTGGGCCCTGCTGCGCGCACTGCTCCTTTTCGTCGACATCGCGAAGCGAGAGGGCGAGGCGGCGCGCCTCGCCAGCGTGAGCGTTCGCGTCACCGGCGACGACCGCAGCGTGCGCGTGCACGTGGTGGCGCGGGGTGCCGCGAGCGCCGACGCGACTCGGCTGGCCGGCCTGTGCGGCGGGCGGATCGAGACGGTAGGGAACGAACTGGTGCTCGAGCTGCCGTCGCTTCCCGAGCTTCGCCGGCGCGAGCGCGCCGGCTGATGCCGCGCGCAGTTACGCCGACGCTTGCAGAGGGCTCATGATCTGGCGCAAGTGGGCGAGTCCCTTGGAGCGAATCTGGGAGACGCGGGACTCGCTGATGCCGAGCACTTCCGCGATCTCGCGCGCGTTCAACTCCTCGAAGTAGTAGAGCGAGAGCACCGTCCGCTGCTGGGCCTTGAGTTCCAGGATCGCGTCGCGAAGCGCCGCAACCTGCTCCTCCTGTTCCATCCGCTCGTCCGGGGAATCGTCGTTGGCGCGGATGAATTCAATTGGAGAGGGACCGGTCTCTTCGCGATCGCCGTCGGCTCCGCTCAGCGAAACCTGAACGGTGCGCTCCATGTCGGCCTGCCAGCGCCAGAAGGTGAGGACGTCGATGCCAAGCAGGGCGGCGACTTCAGCGTCGCGGGGGGAGCGGCCGAGTGTGGCCATCAGTGTCTCTCGCGCCGCGGCGATCTCGCGCGTCTTGCGCCGAATGGAGCGAGGAACGTGATCCTGCCGGCGCAGCTCATCGAGGATAGCGCCGCGAATCCGCGGAACCGCATACGTGCTGAACGCGAGGCCTCGGCGCGGGTCGAACGATTCGAGTGCCGCCATGAGTCCCATCGTTCCGATGCTCACCATCTCATCGGGATCAGCGTCGGCCGACATGCTGCGGCTCAACTGCTTGGCCACGTAGTGCACCAAGCTGAGGTTGTCCTGCAGAAGGGTATCGCGGGCCGCGAGGTCGCCAGCAGCGCACGCCGACCAAAGGGACTGTGCTTTCATGGTAGAACTCCGGCATCGGAGGGGAGCGCGCGAATCGGGGGAGTCGGCGCGGTTTGGGAGCGTGGATCATTCTATTCTTCGCACGGTGTATAAGCATGGAACAGGCCACGTGAGTAATACGACAAAAGGCCCGAATCAGCGAGTGATTGCGGACCTGAATTGATGGAAATAAACGCTTACTGAGTAACGACTTATTGTGCCTTTCTCGACCTCGCAAAGAACGATGTTGGAATTGAATGCCGACTGATCGAAGTAGTAGGCAGTTATTGCCGTCCGGCATAAATCGCCGGGTTATTTCAGCCCAGTGACGGCCCTACTTTCGCTCTTTTAAGTCAGATTGGGACGTCGGCTTATTGAGCTTGCTGCGGAGGGTGCGAATGCTCATGCCGAGAAGCTCGGCGGCTCGCGTACGATTGCCTTGGCTGACCACGAGTGCGCGTTCGATGAGCGTCTGCTCAGCCGAATCGACATTCAATGACGTGAGGACAACCGCGCCTGCCGGGACGCGCTCGCCGTCGGGCACGGGGCTTTCGACGACAGCGCTCGGCCGCGCCCGATGCGGGCCGCTCCATTTCGGCGACAACCCGAATCTGGCTCCGTCAAACGCGTGCGGCTGAAGGATCGGGTCGGGCGAGAGAATGACCGCCCGCTCGACCGCGTGCTGCAGCTCCCGCACGTTGCCAGGCCAGTCATACTCCTGAAGCATTGTGAGCGCGTCCGGCGAAATGCCGCGGATCTCCTTGTTCATCTCGGCCGCCGTCCGCAGTGCAAAGCGCTGCGCGAGCAGGGGAACATCTTCGCGCCGCTCACGGAGGGGCGGAATGGAGATCGGAATGACACTGAGCCTGAAAAAGAGATCCTGCCGAAAGTGCCCTTCAGCCGAAAACGCGGCGAGATCCCGGTTCGTGGTGGCGACGATGCGCACGTCGACCTTGATCGGCTGGGAGCCACCGACGCGCTCGAATTCCTGCTCTTGCAGCACGCGCAGCAGCTTTGCCTGGAGATCGAGCCGCATCTCGCTCACTTCATCCAGCAGGAGCGTTCCCAGATGCGCGCGCTCGAATGCACCCTCGACGCGCCGGATCGCTCCGGTAAATGCGCCCTTCTCATGGCCGAACAGCGCGCTCTCGATCAGTCCTTCCGGCATCGCCGCGCAATTCAGCTTGATGAACGGCTTGTCTCGGCGATCGCTGGCGTCGTGAATGGCGCGAGCGAACAACTCCTTGCCCGTGCCTGACTCACCCTGGAGCAGCACCGTGGCGCGCGTGGGTGCGGCGGTCGTGACGGTCTGCATGAGCCGCAGGATCTGGGGCGCGTCTCCAATGATCGCCCGCTCGCTGCGAATCTCCATCACCTGCCGGCGCAGGAGGTCGTTCTCTCGGCGGAGCCGCACGACCTCGAGTGCCTGCGAGACCGCAAGCTCGAGCTGCTCGGGACTCACCGGCTTGGTGATGTAGTCGATCGCGCCGGCCTTGATCGATGCGACGGCGTGCTCGATCGTCGCGAAGCCCGTGAGCATGATCAGCGGAATCGTGTGGCCTTCCTCTCGCAGGAGCTCGAGAAACTCGAGTCCTGTGAGGCCGGGCATACGGTAATCCGAGATGATCAGGTCGATGTTTTCGGTGGCCAGCGCCTGCAGAGCCTGCGGGACGGTCTGCGCTCCGATCGCACGATGGCCGGCACGCTCGAGCGTGTCCTCCAGGATCAGCCCGATTGCGGGCTCGTCATCCAAATAGAGAATCGTGGCCATTGGAAAAGCTACCACACGTTCCGACGCCTGCGACATGTTGCCCCGCCGATATTCTCCTGCGTGGGACCGACCGAAACTCCGTCGTGCACCGCGGAAACGGCGACGCTCAAGTCACCCGGTACGCATGCCGATAATTCGAGACATGGGGGAGTGCAAATGATCGAGCTCGGGGGAGCCAGTGATTCATTCGATGCGAGGGGCGACGGAATGACACGCCGCGCGATTCGGGTCACACGGGGTGTGCCCACCTCGATGTCGGCCAGCGACGTGCTGGAGTTTCGCCGGCGCATTCGCACCCACGCATACGATTCGGTCCACGCGGTGGACGAGCTCGCGCGCCGCATTCTGCGCTCGGGCGACCTCTAACGGAGCACGCTTCGCCGGAGCAGTTTGTCCCGGTGAGCGCCCATCCACCGTACTCCACGACGGTCCGCATTCCAATCTGCCAGGCAACGCTATGAAACCCGCCCCAGGATTGGCTTCTGGGCCAATAACTCTGGCCGTAACGGGGGCCACCGGCCTGATCGGATCGGCGCTGGTTACGCACATGCGATCGCACGGCCACACCGTACGTCGGCTGGTACGATCGGCGCAGCAACTGGAAGCCGGCGACGCGCTCTGGAATCCCGAGGCCGATGCGATCGACCCGGCCGTGCTCGAGGGCTGCAGCGCGATTGTGCATCTCGCCGGCGAGCCAATCGCCCACCGATGGACCGCCGCCCGCAAGCTGGAGTTGCGAGCGAGCAGAATTCGTGGAACGACATTGCTTGCGCGCATGGTGAGCGCGATGACGGTGAAACCGACTGTCGTGGTCAGCGGATCAGCGGTAGGCTATTACGGCGACCGCGGCGATGAGGTATTGGACGAGCGAAGCGCTCCCGGCTCGGATTTCCTCGCGTCCGTGGCGAAAGAGTGGGAGGGTGCTGCCCAACCGATCGCGGATGCCGGTGTGCGACTCGTCGTGATGCGCACGGGCATCGTCTTGTCGCCGCGCGGCGGCGCGCTCGCCAAGTTACTCGTTCCTTTCGGACTGGGGCTTGGCGGACCGATCGGGAGCGGGCGTCAGTGGATGAGCTGGATCTCGCTCAGCGATCACCTGCGTGCGATGCAGCATGCCATCTTCACCGAATCGCTGACGGGACCCGCGAACTTCGTGGCGCCAAACCCCGTACCCAACGCCGCATTTGCCACGACGCTGGGCCGAGTGCTCATGCGGCCGGCGTTGATTCCGGTCCCGGCCTTCGCCGTGCGACTCGCATTCGGTGAGATGGCGGAGGCGACGATCCTCGCCGGACAACGCGCGCTTCCCACGGCGCTCGTTGCATCAGGCTTCGAATTCACGGAGCCGACGCTGGAAGGTGCGCTGCGGGCGGAGTTGCGATCGTAGCTGCCACCATTTGAAGTTCAAACGAGCTTCGGATACTTCAAGTGAAAGTCCGTTGCATCCTGCCACGCCTTCGCCACGGCGAGCAGCTTCGCCTCGTCGTACAAACCCGCCAGAAACGTGAGCGAGACGGGCACCTGCGTCTTATCCGTTGCCGAGGTGTCGCGAAAGCCACTCGGTAGAATCACGGCCGGGTGGCCCGTCAGGTTCGTGGCAACGAGCTGATTATTGCCCCCGGTCGGCGTGACGATCACATCGACGGTCTGGAAGAGCTCGTGCCACTTCTGCATCGCCAGCGTGCGCACACGGTTGGCATTCACATAGTCCACCGCAGGGATGAGCCGCGCGGTCCGGAACGTATTCGCCCAGTCGTTTGGCGTCTGCTGCACGAGCTCCTTGTCTCGCCCGGACCGTGTCAGCTCGTCGAACGCCGCCGCAGCTTCGGCGGTGAGCACGAGCCGCATCGCGCCGTACGCCATGTCTGGCACCTCGACCGGCACGAGAGTGACGCCGAGCTTGCGGAGCACATCGAGCGCCGCGTCGTCAAATCGCTTGGTGCCATGCTGCAGCTCGTTCTTCTCGTTGCGCTCGGCCAGATCGAACGCGCTCTTGTAGTAGCCCACGCGAAGCGTCGACAGCTTCCGCGATGCGTCCCAGCTGAATGGAATTCCTTCCTTCACCGCGCGGTCGTGATTGTCGGGGCCGTAGATCGCCTCCAGCACCAGCGCGCAATCTTCCACACCGCGTGTCATGGGCCCGATCTTGTCCATCGTCCATGACAGCGCCATCGCCCCCGTTCGCGGCACGCGCCCAAAGGTGGGACGGAGCCCGGTCACGCCATTTCGGGTCGACGGTGACGAAATCGATCCCAGCGTCTCGGTCCCGAGTGCGAAGCCAACCAGCCCCGCCGAAACGGCGGAGCCAGGGCCGGCCGAGGAGCCGCTCGAGCCTTGCACGACGTTCCAGGGATTCTTCGTGATGCCGCCGAACCAGTTGTCGCCCTGCGCGAGCTCGCCGAGCGTGAGTTTGGCAACGAGCACGGCACCAGCGTTGTCGAGTCGCGTCACGACTGTGGCATCGGCGTCGATCGTCTGCTCGCGGTACGGCCCCGCGCCCCATGTCGTCTTGTAGCCCCTGACCGCGAGCAGATCCTTCGCGCCCCACGGGATGCCGTGCAGTGGGCCACGATACTTGCCCCGGGAGATCTCTTCGTCAGCCGCTTTTGCCTGACGGAGCGCGCGGTCTTCCGTCAACGTGATCACGGCCTTGAGCACGGGATCGTACTTCTTGAGCCTCGCGAGATACATCTGCGTGAGCTGCATCGATGTGACTTTGCGTCGACGGACGAGCTCCGAGAGCTCGCGCACCGTCAGAAATGCAAGCTCATCGAGATCACCTGGCACCGCACGCGGCGAGACGCGGCTTTGAACCGTGGCATGCTTCACCGGCAGCTTCAGCGTCGCACCCGGTGGAACGGGATCGAACACGATCGCCGGCGGGACTGCGTTGTCGAGCGGGACTTTGTGGAGCTGCTCGATCTGTGCTTCCTGACGCTTGACACCTTCGAGCATCTGCTGCCGCTGCTCGGCGGTGAATTTCACCCCCGCCAGCTCTTCCGCGCATTCGATCGTCGCCGCGGTAATCTCGGCGCTCTCAGCCATCTTGGCCCAGAGTACTCCGGGAAGGAGTGTGCCCCCAACACCCATGGCAGAGCAGAGCGCGAGGAACTTCCGGCGATCGTAACCGTACGCGGTATCGATATTGTGGCTCATGACGGGCGAGGAGGTAAAGTGGAGTGGCGACTGATGTTACGAGTATGCACGGAGCGTTGCGCGACGCAAGGTTGATGCAGGATGCTGTCGGCATGCTGCTGGCGCTCTGCGCGGACGGGCGAAACCTTTGTCCCATTCAGCGCGTCGTGATGCACAACCAAGGGCGCGCCGAGTCGCGCCGGAGAGTAGGAATCAATGGGTGTCATCATCACTGAAGGGGTGCTCTTCGTCGCGCTGATCGCGACGGGCGGCGCCCTTCTTTATTGGCTCCTCGTGAGCTTCACCCCGGTGGGCGTCCGATTCCGTCAGACGCGGAACCGCAAGCGGATCGATCGCATGGCCGAACTGGTCTGTCCTATCCACGGCCAGCGAATGCAGGATCAACTGGTACGTCTCGCGAACGGAGAGCGAGTGTGCCCTGACTGCTATAAGGAGACAAGCAATGCCTAATACCATTTCCGACCGGATCGGCACCATGCAGTTCGAACCGAGCACCGATGCAGGCAAGCGGCTGAAGCGAATCATCATTGGCGCAGCGGCACTCCTTGCCGTTGTAGTTTTGCTTCCGTCGATTTTTACGTACATCAATCCTGGGTACGTAGGCATCGTGATCCATCGAGCGGGCGGTGGTGTGGATCCCGTGCCGCTCGGTCCTGGGGTGCACGGGCGCATTCCGTTCGCGACGGGCATCGAGGAGTATCCCGTCTTCCTGAAAACGCTGGTGCTCGCGAGAAGCGCTAACGAGGGCTCGTCGCAGAACGACGAGATCAACGTCAACAGTGTCGAGGGCCAGCCGTTGGCGCTCGACGTGTCGCTGTCGTTCCAGCTCGACCCGTCGCAAACGCCGAAGCTGTACTCCATGTTCCGCACGGACATCAACCTGATCACGCACGGCTACGTGAAGCAGACGATTCGTCAGGCGCTGCAAGAGGTGGTTGGGACCGAGCCGGTGGCAGATGTCATCGGGCCGAAGAAGGCCGAGGCGACAGCGCGCGTGTACGCGCTGATTGCGCAGAAGTTGAAACCGATGGGCTTCGACGTGAAGCAGTTCACGATCAACGAGCTGCGCGCGCCACCGGCCGTGATGGAGGCGATCAATCAGAAGAACGTGATGCAGCAGCAGGCACTCACGGCGCAGAATGAGCTGCAGAAGAACACGTTCAATGCGCAGGGTGATTCGATCAAGGCGGCCGGTCGCGCAAAGGCGATCACGGCGGAAGCCGAGGCGCAGGCGCGAGCGAACGAGCTGCTGGCACGGAGCATTACACCCACGCTGGTGCAGTACGAACTGATGAAGAAGTGGGATGGCAAGCTGCCGCAGGTGAGCGGCGGCTCGACGCCGCTGATTCAGCTGCCGGCGAGGCCGTGAACGGCGTACTTCGGCGCGCGTCGCTCCGATGCGCGCCGAAGTGCTTCACCGCAGCACCTCATACCAC